>JBDGSK010000032.1:0-288 GCA_042217575.1 Candidatus Nanohaloarchaea archaeon
ACCACCAAGAACGTCACCGCGGTTTTCGATGGCGTAAGGATGGAGAAGCTTGAACGCGGAGAGACAGCGACACCGACAGTAGAAGTCTGGACCTCAAAGCCGGCGCTGAACCAGATAGGCGAGTCAGAGGATCCTAGGGCCAGTTTGAAGCGGAAACTCGACAGCGGCGCTATAGAGTACGAGGTCCGCGGCTTCTTCAACCAGCTCAAGTTCTCGATACTGGAAGCGTTCCTCTAGTCGAGAACCACCGGCTCCGCATCCGTTTTCTCGCGTACATCCTGCTCGAAC
>JBDGSK010000032.1:298-2007 GCA_042217575.1 Candidatus Nanohaloarchaea archaeon
AACCGTTCCGTATCCGCCGTCGTATGGTCGACGTAGCCGTAATGTATCGGCACGACCTTTCCAGGCTGGACCATGTTTATCGCATCGATAGCCTCGTCCTGGTCCATCGTGTAGTGGCCGCCGACAGGCAGGAAAGCGACGTCGATACCGGAGAGATCTTCCATCTCGTCGATGGGGTCCGTATCAGACGCGTGGTAGAATGTTAAGCCGTCGAGCTCGAACACCACGCCGACGCAGAAACCCTCCGGGTGGAACGGCTCACCGGGACTCCTGAACTTGTCGACGTTGTACGCCGGTACTCCTCTAACGCGGAGGTCGTTCGCTTTCACGCTCCGGCCCGGCTTGATGACCTTGTAGCTGATATCCTCTGGTAACTCGTCTTCAGACTCCTCTGTGCAGACCAGGACTGTATCATCCTTCTTCAGCGCCTGGATCGCCTTGAAATCGAAGTGGTCGAAATGGTCGTGAGTCGATATTATGACGTCTGCTTTATCCAGCTCCCTCAGCTCGTCCATGCTCACCGGCTCGCTCCACGGGTCGACATAGACCGTGAAGCCGTCGGATTCCTGAAGTTTGATCGATGCGTGTTCAAGCCAGTCGACATCTACCGAGTCAAACGAGGTGGAGCCTCTCATGTATCGGATGTAGACCGACAGGGATAAATCACTTGCGACCGAAGCCCCCTGTAGATGCCAAAGCAGGAGATAGTCGAAGTTCTCTTAGAAGCCGACGAGAACGTTATTTCTGCGAAACAGATCAGCCAGAGGTTAGCAGAGGACGTAGGTAAGGACCGGGTCGTGAGGGATATGCGGAAAATCGTGTCGGATATAGGTGTAGACTATGATGAGTGGGCTCACAACACAGCGAGTTACAGGCCTGAAGAAGTGAGGATGTACGAGCAGAGGTTACGTGAGACCTACGGGCTGACAGAAACTCCCGAGTCGGTGAAACAGGAACTCAGAGAACTTGGACTTATGGACTAGTCTTGCTCCAGTACGGCGCAGTCGATGTTCACGTCCTCCAGAGCCGCCTTCAGCGGGCGAGGGTTGGTATTCTCGAAGAAAGGTTCGCCGTAGTGGTAGGGAACTACAACGGACGGTTTCATCCTCTTCGCCATCTTCACCGCGTCCTCTATACTCATCGTGAAACGTCCGTCTATCGGCAGGAACGCGACGCCGACGCGCTCCTCGAGCTGGCTGACCTCGTCGATAAAGCCAGTGTCCCCTGCTACGTAGAAACTGTTCCGCCCCATCACGAACCGGTAACCGATTCCCTCGCCACGTTCATGCTGCTCGTTGTACATCGGGACGGCCTCTATCTCGACGTTGTATATATCGACGGTCTCTCCCTCCTCAAGGAACTCGGTGTCGTTACATGGTATATCCAGGTGCTCCATCGAGACCGGTGCCACCACGACGGTCCGGGGACCGCACACTTTCTCCAGCTTCTCACGGTCGTAGTGTCCCTCGTCCGCGTGGCTAAGAAGCACTATATCGGCCTCGAAATCCGGTGAAACCGCGGAGTAAGGATCGACAGCGACCGTGAAGCCGTGGTCCAGGAACCTCAGCGACGCATGCCCGTCCCAGCAAATCTCGATACCGTTATACTCCATCCGCCTGTAAAAACGGCCAAAGACGAGTTTTAAATCGGTATCGCCAATAACGGGGTCTCGATTAAAAAAATACAGGTCAGAGAATATCTTGTAGCTC
>JBDGSK010000032.1:2017-4130 GCA_042217575.1 Candidatus Nanohaloarchaea archaeon
TGCCGAGTGGTCAAAGGCGCAGGACTTAGGATCCTGTCCCTTAGGGGTTCGCAAGTTCAAATCTTGCCCCCCGCACTGCTTCGTATTGCTCCATGCAGCACGATTGTGCTGCGCCCCGCATCTATTCTTCATCTATGCTTGCTCCTACTGAACTAGAAAGAGAGGTTGGAGTGTTCCCGAGAAATCTTCCAGAGTCTCCTATGAGTTAAAAACATTCCTGACTCGTTTTCTTACGTTAGTCTCTACGCGGGGGTCGAAGACCTTATAGGTCTTCTCGACTCAAGCAAATCTACGATTTGCGGGGGTTGCCGAGTGGCCAAAGGCGCAGCGTTCAGGGCGCTGTCCCTCAGGGGTTCGCAAGTTCAAATCTTGCCCCCCGCACTGCTTCGTATTGCTCGGCTTAAGATGTGTAGAAAGGAACTAGTTCGTCTTTATGACGCGGCCGGTAGCTGTGTAGCCCGGGGAGAAACCGGTATCCTCGCTTTCCTGGCTATCCTGCTGTGGCTTTCCTGGGGGTGCAGGGATATCTAGCGCGGTCCGGATGCCCTGGAGAGCCTGATCCGGTACCTTCTGCATCACTTTCTCGAGTACCGCGGTACGTTTCTCACGGGTGGCGTTGATATGCTCTGAAATCTCCGCCTGCTTTTCCCCCGGTAGTTCGCTCGTTGCCTGCTCAACGTTCTCCATCTGCCGGGAGTACGACCGGAGCGCTTTACCTGCTTTCTGCGATCGGTTCTGGCTCGCGAGCTTTGCGGCCTCCGCAAGCCTCTCTTCCGCGAACTTCAATCGCTTTTTCGCCTTCTTCGCCTCTCCGAAGGTCAGCGCCAGGCTGATAGACTCCATCGCCTGGTCAAGCCCGTAGGTCGCGGAGCCGGGGAGAGTGGTCGGCTTCGCCAGTTCGGCGTGGGCCGAGTGCCCGGCTGCTAGAGAGACCGTGAAAACAAGCGCGAGGGCCGCAGCGGTTCTCTTCATGACTCCAAATTAGTTAGAGTCGTATTTAAAGCCGGCTCGTTTTATAACTCTCCTCTCCGCGAATCACGGTGTGAGAGAGGAAGTAGAACTTGGCGATCGCCGTGTCACCATCGTCGGCACGAGCCATGTTTCCCGGGAGAGCGTCGAGGAGGTCAGAGAGGCTATAGAGATACTTGAGCCTGATCTCGTCGGGGTGGAGCTTGACCAGGGGCGTAATGAGTCGCTGACCGAGAGGTCCGGCTGGGAGGACATGGACCTCGCTGAGGCTATCCGCGAGGGCAAAGGTTACTTGCTGCTGATGAACCTGTTGCTCGCCATCTACCAGCGCCGTATGGGGCTTGAGCAGGGGATGGAACCGGGCACGGAGATGCTCGCAGCGGTCAAGGAGGCGGAGAGCAACGGCATCGTGTACTCGCTGCTTGACCGCGACGTTACGGAGACGTTCGAGAGGCTCCGCGAGGAGCTGACATTCTTCGAGAAGATAAGACTTGTCGCGGGACTGGCAGCGGGCGACCAGGAGATGGATGTCGAGGATATCAAGGAGCCGAACGTGCTCGACCAGCTGCTGGAAGAGCTTAGGACCCAGTTCCCCGCGATACAGAAGGTCTTCCTCGACGAGAGGAACGAATACATGGCGGAAAAGTTGCTTGAGGAAGATTTCAGCCACGCCGTGATAGTGGTGGGAGCAGCGCACGTCGAAGGACTGGTCGAAAGCCTGGAAAACAGTAATGAGGAGGTCGCGGAACCTGGGAAGAGCATCCCCTGGATGAAGATACTGAGCTACGGTATACCGGTCTTCATACTCGGGATGCTGGGCTACAGCTTCTACAAGATAGGAGTCGGCACCGCGTTGCAGGGTGCGGGTTTCTGGATACTCGCCAACGGTTTACTGGCGATGCTCGGCGCGATTGTAGCGCGTTCCCACGTCGCGACATGGATAGTCTCGTTTCTGGCCGCGCCCCTGACATCGCTCGACCCCGCTCTTGGTGCGGGAATGGTCGCGTCGTACTTCGAGGGCCGTTTCTACCCGCCGACCGTCGGCGAACTCCAGGAAGTGGTCTACCTGGACCGCTACCGCGAACTATGGAACAACCAGGCCGGACGCATACTGTTGACGTTTATCTTTGTCACCATCGGCAGC
>JBDGSK010000032.1:4211-6480 GCA_042217575.1 Candidatus Nanohaloarchaea archaeon
GCGGTCGCGACTTTCCTCGGCGCGGGCTACGTCGCCTCGCTGCTGTTCTAGCCGAGGAAATGCTTCAGCCACGGCCGCTGCTCAACGAAGCTGTGTTCTTCCAGTCGCCGGTCGAGACCGAGTATCCGTCCGGAGCCGAACTCGCCGAGCGCGACCAGCAGCGTCACGTAGACGATATGAGAGTCGACCACCCAGCCGTGCGCGACCGGTAATCCTTGCATAAGCCCACCTTCGAGGCTGGAGGCCCAGAAGAAAAGCATCATGACGGAGCCCCAGAAAGCGTCCCACCTGACGAATATGCCGAGGATCAAGCCCAGCCCTATCAAGGTCAGTCCAGCGATCACCAGCGCGTCGACGGCAGGATTTCCGGCTAGCATTTCCCAGAAAGGTATGAAGGGGTTACCGCTGGGAACGTTCCTGAGGTAGCCTGCTGCGGTCCAGGTCGGGTCAAGGAGTTTCTGCATACCTGCCTGCAGGAATATCCAGCCCATGCCAAGTCTCATGGCGAGCAGAGAGTAGCCGACCCAGTGCTCCGCGTACTCGAAGCTGACACTGCTACCGAATATCTCCGTTTCGAGGACTCTCCGCTCCATGGAACAAGAAACCTGGTGCCTCCTTTACCTTGTTTCTGGTAAAAAATTCCAACCGGTCTGCTTTGAGGCCGTAACGTATTTCAGAAAAAAGAGCTCTCTTTACACTATGAGCACCCGCGAAACTGTTGAGAAGACAGTACGGCAGAACCCGGGAATCACGTTTACCGGGCTCAAGCGGGAGACGGGTCTCGCGAACGGCACGCTCCAGTACCACATCAGGAAGTCGGACAGTATCGTCAAGAAGAAGGGTGCGCTCCTGCACACGGAAGAATGCCGGGACTGCGACCTGAAGCGATTCTGCGGGGAAAAATGTCTTCTCAGCGAGTTAAGGACGGAAGCAAAGCAGGATATACTCCGGATGCTTGACGAGGGCTACAGCCAGAAAGATATAGCTGAAAGCCTCGAACTCGACCCTTCGACCGTTAGCTACCACGTCAGCCGCCTCAAGGATATAGGTGCTATCAGCGGCGGAAGACCTGTAAAAGAACTCGATCTCTGACTACATCATCCATCTCTCTTCCCACTCACGGATACGCTTCCTCCAGTCCTCCTCCGCTTCTTCGTCCTCGTTCTCCTCCAGGTAAGGCCTGTCACGAAGCCAGAAGCCCACAGGTGCACCAGCGGCCAGGCCGAACAGGTGCGCCTCGTACGCCACGGAGGTATCCGCGGGAAGACCGGCGACGTTGATGAAGACATAGCTGACCAGGACGGCCCACATCGGCGCGGGAACCCCAAGCGCGAGCCCTATCTTCCTCGGCCGATAGACAGCCAGCGCGGAAAGTACTCCCATCGCGCCGCCGGAAGCGCCGATTATCGAGGATGTCGGGAAGAAGATGAACGCAGACAGGTTCGCGAGCAGCGCCGCGCCGAAGAAAGTCAGGAGGAAGGTCCTGCCCGAGGTCAACCGCTCGTAGATTGAGCCGAAGAGCGCGATGAAGAACGCGTTGTTCATAAGGTGCTGAAGGTCGCTGTGGCCGATAACGGAGGTGAAGAACTTCCACCACGGGCTCTGCGAGGCGTTGAAACCCGGGTCGAAGCCGGTGAACACCTGCACCGCGAAGACTATGCCCAGCAACGCGGTGAACTGCAGCGCGACGAAGTTGAAGCGATCTTCTGTCATCCTACCTGCTCGAGTATCTCCGCGGCATCTTCCTGCCCGATAGACATAATCAGCCGGGAAAGCCTTGGTCCCTGCTCCCGTGCCAGTAAGACGCGGTACGCGGTGGTGAAGAACTCTCCTGTTTCGAGTTCGCTCTCGTCCCGGACGTCGAATATCTCGCCGTCGAGCTCCTCCTGGTCGTCGAACTCTTCGCTGCCTAACATCTCCGCCAGCAGCTGCATGGCCTCACGCTGTTCCTCATTTAGATCTTCTATCGTTTCTTCCGGTACGTCGAAGTTGATGCCGTAGCGGTACTCCTCGGGAGCGTGGTTTCGGGCCCAGTTCTTCGCTTTCTCCAGTCGATCCATCACTTGCTTCACTCCTGTCTCGTCGATATCGTCAGGGACGTGGCCGGTGCGTTTCAAAGACTCGATGCCCTTTGTCTCCCAGTCCTCCTCGGGAACGGTCTGGGCGATAAACGAGGCGTGCTGGAACGGAACTCTTACGGGCTTCTCTTCCGGTATGTCGACCATCGCCAGCTCGTAGACCCTTTCGCGGTGCTTCTGCTTTTCTCGTT
>JBDGSK010000033.1:0-4541 GCA_042217575.1 Candidatus Nanohaloarchaea archaeon
AGAAGTTCAGCGGGGATATGAGCTTGGAGGAGAAGAAGGAAAAGGAGTCAAAGCCCGCAAGCAACCTGCATGAGAAACTGAAGAACCCAGATGAGAAGATTGACGAGGTTCGAGACCAGAGCATGCCTGATCAAAATCCGTTTGAAGACGAAGACCATGAAACGCATGATAACCCCTTCGAGGCCTGAACGATGGAGAGAATAAAGACAGGTGTCAAAAACCTTGACCGGCTTCTGGGCGGCGGCATACCCCGAACCGAAACCATACTGATAAAGGGCGAGCCAGGCGCCGGGAAGTCTAACCTCGGCCTAGAATACCTTTACCGCGGCGCCAAGAAAGGAGAAAACGGTCTGTACGTATCCTTCCAGGAGACAGAGGATCGCATACTCCGATCCAATACATTTGACTGGGAGTTCGACAGGTACGTGGAAGAAGGAAAGATCAATATCACAAAGTTCGATCCGTACCGTTACGAGCAGATATCCGACATGCTGCGCGGAGTCGTAAAGGACAACAACGCCAAGAGGATAGTTCTCGACCCTATAACTGATCTCGACCTCTACATCGACTCAAGAAAAGACATACGGAAGAACTTGCTGACGATCAAGAACAGTATGGCCGATCTCGGGGCCACAACACTTCTGCTTGCCGAAAACGAGGAAGCAACTGAAGTGGAGGAAGAGATCGCAGATGGTATCGTCAACATGGAGGTAAAGAGGAAAAAGGGCAAGGTTGTGCGAGAGATCTACGTCAAGAAGCTGAGAGGCTCAGATTACAACCATGGCGTCCATAATTACATATTCCAGAACGACGGACTAAAGATACAATGAGTTCAAACCCTTTCAAGTCCAGCCTGGTAGAAAGACTGGGCCAGGCAGCCCGCACCGACAACATAGACGCCGCGGCCAACGCTCTCTTCGGCCCTACCGTTGACGGGTACAAGGAAAACTTCTCCAGTGTCAAGGAGGATCTCAGAGAGGCCAACATGGACGTTCTGTTCAGGACATATGTCGCAAAAATGATGCTCTACTCGCTTGGAGGCCTCATAGGCGGAGTCTTCTTCGGGATAGTCTACTCGATCTCAACAGGTGCTCCTGCCGCCAAGGCACTCCAGTACGTCGTAGGTTTTCCTCTCGCGCTTTCAGTCTCAGTCTTCGGCTTCATGTACCTCTACCCTTCCCAGAAAGCAAGAAGCAGAAAAGACGAGATAGAAAACAACCTGCCGTTCGCCCTTAACCATCTGGGCGCTATCGCAACCTCCGGGATCCCCCCGAAATCGATGTTTGATCTCCTCAACTCTTTCGAGGAATACGGCGGTATCTCACGCGAGGCAGGAGAGATATCCAAAAGAGTCAACGTGTACGGGGAAGACCTGACAACAGCGCTGAGAGAGGTAGCGGAGAAAAGTCCAAGCGATGAGTGGTCGGAAGTCCTCTACGGCATCATCTCGACAGTTGAAACAGGAGGCGATCTGAAGTCCTTCATACAGGAAAAAGCTGATGAGGCGATCTTCGAGTACAACCAGGAGCGGCAGAAGGAGATAGAAAAACTGACAACCTACGCATCCTTCTACACTGCCCTGATGATCGCGGCACCTGTCTTCCTCGTCGTTGTACTCGCGATCATGAACTTGCTGGGAGGAACTATCGCAGGCTTTTCGATCCGCAGCCTGATGTGGATGGGCGTACACATAATCATACCCGGTCTAAACCTGTTATTCGTGATATTCCTGGTGGCGACGGTAGACTGATGAACATCGAACATAGGAAGCTGCAGCTGAAGAACTACTGGCGTGAAAATGAGAGGCTTATACTCATGGTCTTCGGAGCCTTCCTCATCGGACTTGTCACGATGGGAATCAACTACATCAGCTACCAGGCGACCACCAACAAGTACCAGCTCGACGAACCGAGGACTATAACCAACCAGGAATCAGCGACCCTGAGGTTTGAACTCAACCAGCCGACCCTGGCAAAGGGTACCACCCTCAGAATGACTATTGAAAACGGTGCAGACGGGCCTCCAATAGCGGTCTCCATCAACGGCGAGGAACTCAGAACCATAGACTCCAACACAGCCATAATACAGTTCAAGCCAGCTCAGCTCGAACAGCAGAACACTATCACGTTTACCCGCGAGACACTTGGCTTCCAGGAGCAGAGAATAACATCAGCGAAGATAACCTCTCACACCAACTTCCAGCAGTTGATGTTCGTGCTGCTCAACCTGTTCTCAATCCTTCTTATGGCAGCTCCTGTACTCTATTTCCGCTACAAGGCATATCTTGACAAGCAGAAGATGGAGCAAAAATTCCCGGAATTCCTCCGCGACGTAGTGGAAGGAACGCGCGCAGGCATGTCACTGCCCCAGGCCATCCAGAACACAGAAACCGGGAACTACGGACCTCTCGACCCTAAAATCAGGAAGATGAACGCCCAGCTTGACTGGGGCATCCCGTTCGACCAGGTGCTCCGCAACTTCGGCGAGGAAACTGACTCCAAGCTCATAAAGCGCAGCGCGGAAACGATCGTCCAGGCGTACGAGTCCGGTGGAGACATCCAGGACGTTCTCGAATCCGTCGGCGACAACATAAGAACTATCAAACAGCTGAAAGAAGAGCGAGAATCCCAGCTCTACGGGGAAATGGTCACAGGTTACATCGTCTACTTCATCTTCATCGGCATCCTTATCGCACTCACAAACTATCTGCTGCCCAACCTCGCCGAGGCGCAGGAAAGCCTCGGCGGCGGCTCGTTCTCTGTACTGGGAGGTGCCAGCGGCGGATCTTCACTGCAGCAGAACATCGAAACATACAACAAATGGTTCCAGCGCCTCGTATTCATCCAGGCAATCTTCTCCGGACTGATTGTCGGAAAGCTTTCAGAGGGCGAACTCAAGGCCGGACTGAAGCACGTAGCCATACTTTTCGCAGTGGGATACATCACCACTACGTTCTTCCTTTAAGAGGCGCTAAAGACTTAAAAACAAGCATCGGCTAAACAGGTTCATGTCAAGAAGCAAGGGTATCTCTCCTATAATCTCCGCAGTTCTACTGGTCGCGGTAAGCCTTGCAGTAGTCGGAGTGTTCTCAGGCTGGGCGCCACAGCTCATACAGACTCTTACAGATTCTACCTCTAACACGACTCAAAACCGTATAAACTGCGACCGTTCCTCCATATCGATAGTTTCAGCAGCCTACCGCTCCGGATCGGACTCGGCAGCTGTAACAGTCCGTAACAGAGGCAGAACAGACCTGAAAAACATAACCGTGTTAGCCTTCCGCAACGAAGTGATACAGGGCCGGCAGGCCAAGTCGCTCGCACGGGGAAGCGTAAGCACATTCAACATAACGAACGTGAACAACACGCCGGACAGGATAAACGCTTACTCGCAGGAGTGCGGATCTGTAACTGCCAGCACTGAAGAAATAAGCTGATGAAAGGTATCTCACAGGTCGCTACATCGGTACTTCTCATAGCCGTGGCGATAACCGCCGTAGGAATCTACTCGAACTGGCTGCCGGAGTTCACGAGAACATCCATGCAGGACATCATATCCAACCAGAACCAGGAGATAACCTGTAGCAACGCTGACATCTCCCTCAGCCAGGTAGTCTACAAATCCAATGACAGCATCACGGAAGTCAACATCAAGAACAGCGGCACGATCAGTTTCAGAGAGGACATAACCGTAGCCGCAGTGAAAAACTCGCGGATAATCGACAACTCGACCCTCACAGAACTCGAAGTAGGTAACGAGCGGGTCATGGAGCTCTCAACACTTTCCAAGCCCGACTACGTCATAGCCACCCCGTCTTCCTGTCCTTCGATAAGGGCGAGACGTGAAAGGATCTCGACCCAGTAAAAGATGTAAATCCCTGACCTCTATTAAACAGGTATGGGCAACGACAGCTACTGGCTTGTAGAACTCTACAGCGATGACACGGCTAACGTCTCATTGACCTCGAAGGAAGAAATCGACGCCCTGAAAAAGATGGACAGCCTGGAGGACTGGCAGTACGAGGATACAGACGAAGCCTCTGAAGACGATATGATCGAAAGAGCGGAGGATAAAGGCTTCGAACACGATCCCTGGTAAATCCGGTTCAAGGAGGACGGATCTCCTTGTAGTAACCGTCTCCAGCGCTGTCGACAAGGTTCATGAGAAAACTGTCGATGACCTCGAAATCATCCTGGCTGGCAGTATAATACCGGGAATAGGATTCAGAGCTTACTTCGAGAATTATGCTTCCTGAGGGCCTAAAAGGATGGTTAAGCTCTTCCAGATTTCTCTCTACAGAGTAGAGATTCAGCTCCAGGCCCGGCAACCTGTAGGTTGCGCCCGGCGCTCTACCCGAAGTCTGTTCAAGTCCTCTCCGGGAAACCTCATAACTGTGGATGTGATCCGATTCCAGAAGTCTTTCTACTTCTTCAACCATCTCCGAGAAGAAACAGAGCAGCCCAGACTTAACACTTTAACGCCCCGCAGGCACGGGAAACCCAAAAATTTCTCCAGACGCCCTGACACCTTCAGCAGGAGGA
>JBDGSK010000034.1:0-20725 GCA_042217575.1 Candidatus Nanohaloarchaea archaeon
ACAGGCAGTAGAAGACACCGAGACAGAGGGACGCGTCCGCGTTCCAGAAGTTACTTACGAAGACATTGGCGGGCTAGACGATGAAATTCAGCAGGTAAGAGAAATGATAGAGCTGCCGCTGAAGCACCCGGAAGTGTTCCAGCAGCTCGGGATCGACGCCCCTCAGGGCGTGCTGCTGCATGGCCCTCCGGGAACAGGTAAGACGCTGCTCGCGAAAGCCGTCGCGAACGAGGCGGACGCGACCTTCCTCTCGATCAACGGCCCGGAAATCATGTCGAAGTACTACGGCGAATCAGAGAAACAGCTGCGTGAAAAATTCGAGGAAGCGCAGGATCAGTCACCCGCAATCATCTTCATCGACGAGATCGACGCCATCGCCTCGAAGCGTGACGAGACCGGCGGCGAAGTTGAAAGACGTGTCGTGGCCCAGCTTCTCTCGCTGATGGACGGGCTCGAGGAACGCGAAAACGTTATCGTTATCGCGGCGACCAACCGCGTCGACGCTGTAGACCCTGCGTTGAGAAGAGGCGGACGCTTCGACCGGGAAATCGAAATCGGCGTTCCTAACCGCGAAGGAAGAAAGGAGGTTCTCCAGATCCACACCCGGAACATGCCGCTGACCGACGACGTAGACCTGGAGGAAATCGCGGAGAAGACTCACGGCTACGTCGGCGCCGACCTTGAAGCGCTGTGCAAAGAGGCAGCGATGTCTGTGCTGCGTCGCGTCCTGCCTGAGATCGATCTCGACGAGGAGATACCGAGCGAGGTCATGGACAAGTTAATCGTCGACAGCGACGCGATGCTTGAAGGCATACGGAAGGTTGAGCCTTCGGCGATGCGAGAAGTCATGGTCGAAGTACCGAAGATGAACTGGGAAGATGTCGGCGGTCTCAACGACACCAAGGAGAAGCTCCGTGAAATGGTTGAATGGCCGCAGAAGTACCCTGAACGATTCGAGCGGATGGGAATCGATGTTCCGAAAGGAATCCTGCTCTACGGACTTCCCGGAACAGGTAAGACGCTGCTCGCGAAAGCCGTCGCGAACGAGGCAAACGCCAACTTCATCTCGATCAACGGCCCGGAAATCTTCTCAAAGTATGTCGGAGAATCGGAAGAAGCGATACGGGAGGTCTTCCAGAAAGCCAGGCAGGTCGCGCCCTGCATCGTCTTCATCGACGAAATCGACTCCATCGCGACCAAGAGAGGTTCGCGCATGGACTCGGGCGTCGGAGACCGCGTGGTCAACCAGCTGCTGACAGAGCTTGACGGTGTCGAATCGCTTGAAGGCGTAACAGTTATCGCGGCGACAAACCGTCCTGACATGATCGACCCTGCGATCCTCCGTCCAGGACGGATCGACCGCTCGATAGAGGTCGAAGTACCGACAGCAGAAGCCAGGAAGAAGATTTTCGAAGTCCACACCCGCGACATGCCTCTGGCTGACGACGTTGACCTTGAAGAGCTTGCGGAGGAAGCAGAAGGATTCGTCGGCAGTGACATCGAGTCGATCTGTAGAGAGGCAGGAATGATCGCGCTGCGGGAAGACGAGGACTCTGAGGAAGTCACCATGGAACACTTCATGGACGCAATGGAAGATACAGCCCCGACAGCGACCGAGGAGAACATAGAGCACTTCCAGCAGATGATGGAGAAGATGGAAAAGATCAAGGGTGGAGAGGAAAACGACCAGCCTGACTACTACGCCTGAGGGTGCTTCCCCTCAGGTAACCCTGCTCCTTATTAACTGTTCAACAAAGAGATACAACTATGTCGGAAGAAAACAAGTGCGACATCTGCGGCCGCAGCTTTGATTCAGAGCGCGGCATGAAAGTTCACAGGAGCCAGATGCACGACGAAGACGAGAAACAGGAGGAAAAAAGCATGACACCCGATAATCAGGACGGCGTACAGACAGTAAACCTTACACTCAAGCACGCGATGGTGGGCGTTTTCGTGCTCGGACTTGCAGTGGGATTCTCCGGAGGTATGTTAATAGGCGGGCCTCAAGTTATCCAGCAGGACACGGCCCTCGACCCCAACAATCCCTCCGATACAGGCAACACGGACACAGGCAACCAGAAACCTACAAAGGTGGCTGGCAGCAAACCGATCGAGGTGTTCAAGAATATAGCGAAAGAGATAGGCGCCGATCCATCCAAGCTTGAAAGCTGTTACCGCAGCAGCTCCGGACAGGAATCTGCAGAGGATCGCCGCGAGATAAACAACATAACAGGAGGGCTCGGAACCCCGACGTTCTTCATCGGAACGAAACAGGCAGGGTTCGAAAAGATCAAGGGAGCCCAGCCGATAGGAGGCATGAGACCGGTCATCAACGAACAGATCGGAGAGGCGAAGAACCCTGGAAGCGATTCGATCGAAAGCGACGAGACAACCCTCCAGGGCGTCACCCTTGAAGACGAACCCACGAAAGGTGACAAGAACGCGCCGATAAGAGTCATCGAGTACTCCGACTTCGGCTGCCCATGGTGCGCAGAATGGTTCGGGAAGAACGCCATACCTCCGAGAAAAATTGACACCTACGAGTCCTACAAGAAGCTCAACTCGGAGTACATTGACACAGGAAAGGTTCGGTTCACCTACATGGACTATCCTGTGAGGCAGCTTCACCCGAACTCCCCGAAAGCTCACAGGGCAGCGAACTGCGTGCTCAAACAGGGAGAAAGCCTCTACTGGAAGTTCCACGACGCCCTCTTTGAGAACAGGGGACAATGGAACGCGTAAAGCAGGCATTTGAGAGAGTGACGGCCGCGGCCCTGGCCGCCTTCAAGACGCCGGGACGCGCCGCTTCAACTCTCTCACTTTCACTCCTCATATTCTTCGTCTTCGCTTTCAACACCAACATCCCCTGGAACACCGATCTTCTGGGGGAAAGCGTGTTCAACGCGTGGAAAGTGATGCTCAACGGCTACGCCAGCTTCCTTGTGGCGGGCAGCCTGAGACTTTTCTCTGTAGTACTCTACTCGCTACTTGTCAGCATGGCTGTCACGAACTTTGGCGTCCAGCTGCTTGGAGAGAACCTGAACATGGGCAGTCTCGCCACCGTCCTTCCAGGCTTTGTCGCAGGAGGATGTGGCTGCGGCATAGGCCTCCTCGGACTGCTCGGTCTTGGAGGCGCAACACTCGCATTGCCTTTCAACGGAGAACTTATCGTGCTCGCAGGCATAGCACTTGTGACTTACGCGCTTTACGACATGGGAGATCCCGAGGTCTGCGATGTGAAGGTCAGCGCCGGGTTGTAACCACGTTCTCATCCTCTCCGACGATCACGGTATGCTCTGCCTGTACAACGATACTGTCCTCACGGTCGCGTAGAACATCGTAAGACTTGACCGCACCGGCCTCCACCAGCTTCCTCAAAGCCATCTTCTTCCTCGCGCCGAAGCCTTCTATCCAGCGCGGCGTGAATGGCAGCCCCTGGAAATCCTTTATCTTGCCTAGAAGTTTTCTCTCATGCCTGCCGCGGACCGTGACATCTTGCTCAAACTTGTAGATGTTGCCCTTCTTCCCGTTCTTGATCCTTCCCGATCCAGTAGTCAGGAACGGCTCGACCGCGAACGCGTCTCCGACCTCGAAGACATGTTCAGAAGCGTTCTCGACGTTCGGAACTGAGACTCCTGCGTGCTGCGTATACCTCTCAAGGTAGTGGCCGGTCAAGTTCCTGACAACCTCGTACTCGTCCGGAACCTGTTTCTGGACGTGAAGCCCGAAATCAGAGACAGTTTTCCCCGGCTCTATGAACTCCAGCGCAGCTTCGAGAACGTTTTCAACCGTCTCAATCATCTCCGCGTGTTTGCCGGAGGGATTGACTGTTAACGCGGTGTCGGCGATGTAGCCGTTTGAATGTGCCCCAATATCGATCTTGAGAACATCGTTTTCCGAAAGCTTCCTGTCGCCGCTCACAGGCGGCGAAAAGTGCGCCGCCTCCTCATTGACAGAAAGATTCACCGGGAACGCCGGCTCAAGTCCCTGGTCACGGATTTCCTGCTCTACAGCCTCTGCAATATCGTAGAAGCTTTCGCCTGGCTCAGCGACCTCCCGGGCAACTTCTCTCGCGTCCTGGATCACTTTTCCTGCCTCTACATAGTGCTGTTTTACGTCTTCTTCCATAGAAACTGACTCGGGGCGAGGCTTTTAGTCGTTTGAGGTCGTGACCGCGATGTCCGTGATATAGAGGTCTCCATCCCTGACTATCGCAGGGTTCAGGTCTATCTCCTCGACTTCTTCATGGTCCAGCGCGAGTTCTCCGAGACGGATGACCGCCTTTTTCACAGGCTCCATGATATCCTCGCGGCCGCGAGCACCCTCAAATACCTCATGACTCTTCAGTTCTTCGACCATCATCTCGGCTTCCTGCTCGGATACCGGAGCGATTCCGAATGAGACATCGTTCAGCGCCTCGATGAAGACCCCTCCGAGACCTATCATAACCATCGGCCCGAACTGCGGGTCTCTCTTGACGCCGAGCGCAATCTCCAGCCCGTCCATCTCCTCCTGTACCTGTACGCCCTTTATCTCGGCCTCCGGTTTCTCCTCGTAGACCGAATCGACTATGTCATCGAACGCCTTCCTGACATCTTCTTTCGAGTCCAGATCGTTTTTCACCCCGCCGACATCGGTCTTGTGCTTGATGTCCGGCGACTCGATCTTCATCACGACCGGGTAGCCTACACGCGGAGCGGCCTCAACCGCGTCCATCGGAGCCTCCGCGACCTCTGTGAGCGCAACGTTAAACCCGTAGGATTTGAAAAGGGTCGAAACCTCGCCGAAGTCGTGGAAGTTACCTTCAAAGTTCTCGATTCCCTCGACCTCCATGAACGTGTCCTCGCGCTGCAGAAACTCGGAGTACTGCTTCATCGACTTCAGAGTCTTCACCGCATCCTTCGGATCCTCGAAGTCCGGCACACCTCCGCTTTCCAGTATCTCCACACCGCTCCCAATGTCGTCTTCACCCATGAAAGAAGCCATGACAGGCTTGCCGGTTTCACCGGCAGCTTTCACTACCGTTTTCGCGGTCTTGTCTATCTCAGTATTGGCCTGCGGCGTCAGCAAGACAATCGCGGAGTCAACGTTTTCACCCCGGAGAACGGCTTCAAGCGCGTCCCGGTACCGGTCGTGTCCGGCGTCTCCTATAACGTCCAGAGGGTTTTCAGCCGCCGCCTCCTCTGGCAGTATCTCCTGCAGCCTTTCACGGGTTTCCTGCGAGAACTCCGCGAGCGACATGCCGTGCTCAGAGATCTCATCGGTTGTGATCACTCCAGGGCCTCCTGCGTTCGTAACGACCGCGATGTTTTCTCCTTCAGCAAGCGGCTGGTACGTGAAAGCTCTTCCCAGGTTGAGAAGTTCACGGCTTGACTCGGCCTCTATAACGCCAGTCTTCCTGAACGCCGCTTTATACGCCTCGTAACTTCCCGCGATGCTGCCGGTGTGTGAGGATGCCGCGGCGCCGCCAGAGTCAGTTCTACCGGACTTCACCATAATTATCGGCTTGCGCTTCGAGGTCTCGCCAGCCTCCTGGATGAACCGGCGACCGTTCTCAATCCCTTCAGTGTACGATATTATAGTTTCAGTCTCCTCATCCTCCCGCCAGTGCTCCAGAAAATCGACTTCATCCAGCATCGCCTTGTTGCCGAGCGAGACGAAGTGCCGGAAGCCTATATGTTCTGCCTTCGAGTAGTCAAGTATAGCCGTACAGAACGCTCCGCTCTGCGACATGAAAGAAATCGCGCCTTCCTCCGGCATCTTCGAGGCGAAAGAGGCGTTCATCGAGTTCTCAGTGTTTATCAGTCCGAGAACGTTCGGGCCGAGCAGGTCGACCCCCCGTTCCTCAGCGATCTCCACTATCCGCTGCTCTAAATCCTGGTTTCCTGTCTCGGAGAAACCCGCGGAGATGACTACCGCAGCCCCGACACCTTTCTCGCCCGCGTCTTCCAGGACTTCCGGCACAATCTTTGCCGGGACGACCACTACGACAAGGTCTGCATCTTCCGGGGTCTCGTCCAGCGCCTCCTCCCCGCTGACCTGGTCCGCGTTCGGGTTTACAGGTACTACCTCTCCCTCAAAGCCGTGGAGAAGATTGTCGAACACCTCGTGGCCGGTCTTGCCCTCTTCCCTTGAAGCACCTACTACAGCTATCTTGTCAGGAAGGAAGAGTTTCTCCAGCATAGGTACAGTTGCCCGGCGCGCGATTAAAGGTTTTCACGCGAGCCAGGATTCACTCCGAGGTCGCAAAACGATTTTTTATATACGACACAGGGCCTAGTTTCACCGTAATGTCTCGGCAAGAAGTCTACTCCGGCTCGATAGAGAAGGTCGAAGTCATGGACGGCGAGGAGGAACCGCCGGAACTCAACGAAGAAGAGCTGCACGAAATCTACAGGCAGATGCTGCTCGCCAGAAAGTTCGACGATAAAGCGTTCTCGCTCCAGAGACGCGGAGAAATATCGACTTACGCACCGCACAAGGGACAGGAGGCGGCACAGATAGGCGCAGTCTTCACGATGACAGGCGATGACTGGATGGTTCCCTCGTTCAGGGAAACACCTGCGTACATGGCGCGTGGAGCACCTCTCGACAAGCTGTTCCAGCGCTGGATGGGAGACGCAAACGGCCAGAAAGGCCTGGAAAACGACCTTCCGGTCGCGATTCCTGTAGGAACCCAGAACCCGCACGCCGCCGGAATAGGCATGGCGATGGAGAAGCAGGGAGAAGACAACGCAGTAGTATCCTTTACCGGCGACGGCAGCACCTCGCAGGGAGACTTCCACGAGGCGCTCAACTTTTCCGGAGTCTTCAGCGGACACAACGTATTCATAGTACAGAACAACCAGTACGCGATTTCCATGCCCGTCGAGCGCCAGACCAAGTCCGAGACCCTGGCACAGAAAGCCCTGGCGCACGGTCTCGACGGCCTCCAGGTCGACGGCAACGACGTGCTCGCGATGATAAAAGCGATGCGGGAAGCACTGGAACAGGCAAGAAACGGAGACCCGATAGTCGTGGAGGCAGTCACTTACCGGCTTGAGGACCACACCACCAGCGACGACTCCACAAGATACCGCGACGAGGAAGAAGTCGAGGAATGGAGGGAACACGACCCATTGAAGCGTTTCCGGGAGTACTTGAAGGAGAACGATTACTGGAGCGAAGAACTCGAAGAATACGAAGAAGAGGCAGAACAGAAGATACAGGACGCGGCAGAAGAAGCGATGGAGATGGACGACCCTGAACCTGGCGAGATGTTCGACTACCTTTACAAGGAGATGCCAGATATGCTGAAGAAGGAGAAAGAAGAGATGCTCGGGGGTGATCAGTGATGAGCCGAAAATCGAAGATGAACATAGTCGAGGCGGTCAACAACGCGATAAAAGACGAGATGGAAGAAGACGAAGACATAGTTGTCTATGGAGAGGACGTCGGCGAGGACGGTGGCGTGTTCCGCGCAACCGAAGGCGTTCAGGAAGAGTTCGGAGAGGAACGCTGCTTCTCGTCGCCGCTCGCAGAATCCGGAATCGTCGCTACTGGCATAGGCATGGCTCTGAAAGGCATGCGTCCCGTAGTCGAGATGCAGTTCTCGGGCTTTTCCTACCTTGCGTTCCACCAGCTGAAGGAGCACGCCGCAAGGTTCAGAACGAGAAGTCGCGGCACTTTCGAAGTACCGCTGACGGTAAGAGCGCCGTACGGCGGAGGCATAAACGCGCTGGAACACCACTCCGAGTCGCCTGAGGCGTTCTACTCTCACGCCGAAGGACTTCACGTAGTAATCCCGAGCACGCCGCAGGACACTTACTCGCTGCTCAGGAAGTCGATCCAGCTTGACGACCCTGTAGTTTTCCTTGAGCCGAAGCAGATTTACAGGGCGTTCAACGAGGAGGTTGACCGAGAAAAAGAAGTAGAGCTGGAAGACGCGAAGGTGGCGCAGGAGGGCGACGACCTGACGCTGATTACCTGGGGTGCGATGCGGCCGGTCGCAGAGGAAGCCGTGAAAGAAATCGACGCCTCGATAGAAATAATCGACCTGCGGACGATCTACCCTACCGACTTTGACACCGTAATCGAGTCGGTGAAGGAGACAGGCAGAGCCGCAGTCCTCCACGAAGCTCCTAAGAGCGCGGGCTTCGGCGCAGAAGTAGCCGCGAGGATAAACGAGGAAGCAATACTCCACCTCAAGGCGCCCGTAAAACGAGTCACCGGGCCGGACGTCCCCTACCCGCTCTACAGGCTTGAAGACGACTACATGCCCGGCAAAAAACGCTTGAAAAAAGGACTGGAAGAGACACTGAGCTTCTGAGCCAATGCTAAAGTTCGAGTTCCCGGACTCCGGGGAAGGCGTCACCGAAGGAAAGTTCCTGGAATGGCACGTAGAAGAGGGAGAAGAAGTCGAGGAAGACCAGGTTCTTGCGGAGGCTGAGACCGACAAGGCAGTGGTCGACATACCGGCGCCCGCGGACGGAGTTATCAAGGAACTCAAAGCGAAGCCCGGCGACAAGGTAGAGGTCGGCGAGGTAATCCTGCTGATGGAGACAGAGGAGAACCAGGAATCGAATGAATCCCCTGAAGACGAGGGAACAGTCGAGGAAGAATCAGAGCCAGAAAGTAGAGACGAGACAGAGACCGGAGAATCAGAAAGTGAAGAAGTAGAACCGAAAAGCACCGGCTCCCAGGACGTTCTCGCCCTGCCGAAAGTCCGGAAGCTCGCCGAGGAGAAAGGTGTAGAGCTTGAGGCCCTGGGAATCGAAGGACGAATAACCGAAGAAGATGTGCTTGAGGCAGCTGAAGTCAGCGAGCCTGTAACCGAAGAAGAAACTGCTGAACCGGGACAAGAAGCAGTCGAGGCGACACCGGCAGTCAGGAGACTTGCGCGCGAGAAAGGAGTCGATATATCGACGGTAGAGGGCTCCGGTAGAGGAGGAAAAGTAACGAGAGAAGACGTTTTGGAAGCCGCCGAAGAATCTGAAGAGAGCACAGGAAAGAGTGAAACACACTCCGTTCCTGAAGAGCTCGAAGGTGAGGAAGAGCGGGTCGAGATGAACTCTATCAGGAAGGCGACTGCGGAACGCATGGAGAAGTCGCGGTTCACCGCCCCGCACGTCACGCATGTCGAAAAGGCAGATGTCACTGAACTGGACGAGATGCGGCAGAAGCTGAAGCAGCGCCACGAGGAACACATAACCTACCTTCCCTTCATAATCAAGGCGTGCGTACAGGCGCTGAAGAAGTACCCTGACCTGAACGCTGAGTTGGATGAGGAAAGCGACGAGATAGTCAGAAAGTACTTCTACGACTTCAACATCGCTGTCGACACCGAGCGCGGCCTTCTCGTTCCTGTAGTGGAAGACGTGGATACAAAGAACATGGTCGAGATAGCGTCAGACATAACCGAGAAAGCCTCAAAGGCCAAGGAAGGAGAACTTGATATGAGCGAGATGCAGGGAGGAACCTTCTCGATAACCAACCTCGGGGTCATCGGCGGCGAGGAGTTCACACCGATAATCAACTATCCGCAGGTCGCAATCCTCGGCATCGGGAAGATCCAGGAAACGCCTGAAGTCGTCGAGGGAGATATAGTCCCGAGAACCACTGTGAAGCTATCATTGAGCTACGACCACCGAGTCGTCGACGGAGCGACCGCAGCACGCTTCATGAACGAGGTAAAGGAAAAGCTGGAGAAGCCGGAAGAGCTCATGGTGGAAATGTAATGAAAATTAATCAAAATCAGAAGTACGCTGGAGCGCAGCGGAATGCGTTCCCGCGTGATCAAACTTCGCGTGATAAATTTGGTTGTAGGCGACATAGCTGAAGGCACCGACCTCGTCGTTATAGGCGCAGGACCCGGAGGATACACCGCGGCGCTGAGAGCGGCGCAGGAAGGTCTGGATGTGGTGCTCGTTGACAAGGAAGGGGTAGGCGGAATCTGCCTCAACCACGGCTGCATCCCTGCGAAAGCGCTTATACACGCGGCCGGTTTTCAGGAGGATATCCAGCACTGGGACGATATCGGGATACACACCGAGAACCTCGAAGTCGACTTCCAGGAGATCCAGGACTGGAAGAGCGGAGTCATCGACAGGCTTACCGGCGGTATAAAACAGCTGCTGGAGGCACAGGGTGTCGAGCTAAAGATAGGCGAGGCGTTCTTCCAGGACTCGAACACCGTCCGCATCGACATGGAGCACGACGCGGAAACTGTGAACTTCAAGAACGCCATAATAGCTACAGGCTCTGTACCTGTGGAAATTCCAGGCTTCGAGTTCGATAAACAACAGGTCATCTCCTCCCGCGAACTCCTCCAGCTTGAAGAAGTCCCGGACGAAATCGTGGTCATCGGCGGCGGCTACATCGGCATGGAGGCCGTGACAAAGTACTGCAAGTTCGGCTCTACTGTAAAAGTGCTTGAAGCCGAGGATAGAGTTCTCCCAAGGTTCGACGACGAACTTGTCGATTCCATCAAGGAGACCAGCGCATGCTACGAAGACGAAATCTACACTGGCGCGAAGGCGAAAGAGCTCGAGTACGAGGACGGGAAAGCGGTTGTGGTCGCGGAACAGGACGGCGAAGAGATACGCGTCGAAGGCGACAGGGTTCTCGTCGCCGTCGGCAGGACGCCTTCCCCGACGCTGGAATCTGTAGGGCTCGACAAGACGGAAGTAGAACTGGGCGAGAACGGTTTCGTGAAGACCGACGAACAGATGCAGACAACTGACGAGAACATCTACGCGATTGGAGACGTCGCCGGGCAACCTTTGCTGGCGCACAAGGCATACCGACAGGGCGAAGTGGTCGCGGAAGCTATCGCAGGGGAACCGGCGGCGTTCGACAACCGGTACATCCCGAGCGTCATCTACACCGACCCGGAGATAGCAGTAGTGGGTATGACACCGGAAGAGGCACGTGAGGAATACGACGACGTTATGGTGGGAAGGTTCCCGTTCTCCGCGTCGGGAAGAGCTCTGACGACCAACCAGGAGGACGGCTTCACTCGAGTGGTGGCATCCGGCGACGAAAAACTGCTCGGAGTCCAGATAGTCGGGCCTCGCGCCTCTGACATGGTAGCCGAGGCAACACTCGCGCTCGAGATGGGGGCATACCTGGATGATATCGCGAACACCATTCACGCCCATCCAACATTCCCTGAAGCCCTGAAAGAGGCGGCAGCGGCCGCAAAAGACGAGTCGGTTCACACCAGCTAGACGCCGGACTTTTATTCTACAAATCGTTCTACAGTACTATGCCGGAAGAACTCGGCCTGAAGGAAGTAGTAGCGATGGGGGTAGGAGGAGTTGTCGGCGGAGGGATATTCGCAGTTCTCGGCGTAGCCGCCAGGATAGCAGGAAATGCGGCGTTCATCTCGTACTTCGTTTCAGGTGTGATCGCGCTCGCCTCGGGTTACTCGTACGTTAAGATGACCTCATACCTGGAGGAGGACGGCGGCTCGTTCACCTTCCTTGAGCACTATGTCTCGAACCAGAATATTGCGGGCATGGTCGGCTGGATCCTGATCGTCGGCTATATAGGTACGATGGCTATGTACGCCTACGCATTCGGTTCGTTCTCCGCCAGGCTCATAGGGGCCGGTTCCAGCCTTTTGAGAGGATTGATTTCGGTAGGTATCATAGGGGCGTTCGTCGGGGTCAACCTGCTCGGGGTCCAGGAAACAGGCGAGTCGGAGGACCTGCTGGTTTACTTTAAGGTCGCCATACTGCTGCTTTTCGGACTCACCGGCCTCTGGGCTATATTCTCCCGCCCGGAGCTCTCGGCGTTTCCCGGCGGCCTGTTCAACCAGGGAGCCATTACCCCGATCATAGGTATAGGCACGATCTTCGTCTCGTTCGAGGGCTGGCAGCTGCTGACGTACGAGTACTCCGATATCAGGGGCGGGTCGGAAACGCTGAAGAAAGGTGTTCTCTGGACGATAGTCCTGTCGACCTTGATCTACGTCCTTGTAGCGGTGGTAACGACCTCGCTTGTATCGGCCGAGATGATAGTCAGACACAAGGAGACCGTGCTGGCGTTCGCCGCCGGCAAGATATTCGCCAGCGCTTTCCTGCAGGATATTGCCGCCGCGCTTGTCTCAGTAGCGGCGCTTTTCTCCACCGCCTCCGCGATCAACGCGACCCTGTTCGGGACTGCAAGGTTCAGCTACAAGATAGCATCCGACGACGAGCTACCAGACGCGTTCTCTTTCAGGAACCAGAAAGGTATACCCTCCCACAGCCTCATGTTGATAGGAGGTTTAACCGCGTTATTCACCTTCCTTGGCACCTTGGAGGGGATCACCACGTTCGCGTCTGTCGCGTTCATAATGATATTCGGAACTGTAAACTACGTCTGCCTCCGGGAGCAGGAAGTCGAGAAGCGGAGCTGGATACCGCTGCTCGGCCTTCTGGGAACCGCCTCAGTCTTCCTGATGGAGATCTGGCACCTTTTCTCGAAGGAGCCACAGATGCTCGCGTTCATAGTAGTAATCTTCGGCGTTCTGTTCCTGCTGGAGTTCCTGTACTTCGAGCGCGAGGAGATAGAGCAGGAGGTAGAACATGTCGAGGAAGGAGCTGGTAAAGTGGAAGAAACAGTTGAGAAAGAGGTAGAAAAGGTAGAAGAGGAAGTAGAGAAACTTGACTGAGCTACGAGAACTTCTCCAGAAGCCAGTCAGGCGCGAAGTCCTGCCGATCCACGAACAGCTCCGAGAAGGCCGCGAAAGGCAGGGAGACCGCGAAAACTATCACTATAACCCTTAATGTCAGCGGTTCGCCGGTAGCAAACTTTACAGCCAGCAGATCCTCAGTCACTCCCAGAACCACACCGACCACCAGGAATTCCAGGAATCTTTCGACATGCTTTTTCCGCATGTTAAAGAGTTGTCAGCGGCACAGTTAAGTCTAGCCCTGTCAAAACCAGTTTAAACAAGCAGCTCAAGACGTTCGTATGGCGTGGTACTCCAGCAGCAGCGAGGAAGTGCTCGAAGATCTGGAGACCTCTGAGGACGGCCTGGGTGGATCCGAGGCCGAGAGAAGACTGGAGGAACACGGCCGGAACAAGATACAGAAGGGAGACTCTGTTTCCCCCCTGAAGATTTTGATCTCGCAGTTCCAGGACACCCTGATCTACCTTCTCGTACTTGCAGCCGCGATATCTATAGGTATCGGCCTACTGCCAGGCCACTCCCCGGAGTACACGGATGCCGCGCTTATCTTCCTGATCTTGATAGCGAACGGTATCTTCGGGTTCATACAGGATTACCGGGCTGAGAAGTCGATCGAGGCGCTGAAAGACCTGTCGACTCCTGACGCAACTGTTATGCGCGGCGGCGAGAAGCAAGAAATCGACGCCACTGAAGTGGTGCCGGGCGACATACTCGTGATCGAACAGGGGGATGCCATACCTGCAGATGCAAGAGTGATCGAGTCGAAATCCCTTGCCACAGATGAATCGGCGTTGACAGGTGAAAGCCAGCAGGTTTCGAAGTCAGTTGATACCCTTGACGAAGGCACAGCGCTCGCGGATCGCACCAACATGGTGTACAAGAACACGACTGCGGTAAAGGGTCGCGGAAGAGCTGTTGTAGTTGAGACAGGTATGGAGACCCAGGTCGGCGGGATCGCCTCCCAGATCGAAGAGGCTGACGACAAGAAGACCCCCTTCCAGGAAGAGGTCGACAATCTCGGCAGGAGTATAGGCTACGGCATAATCGCTGTGATCGGTCTCGTGGCGCTGACCCAGCTGGGCGCTGACTACCTCGGCCCCTCGAACATAACGCTCGACACTCTTGTTACAGTGCTTCTCGTCTCGATAACACTGGCAGTAGCCGCAGTGCCCGAAGGCTTGCCGGCAGTTGTAACTTTGACGCTGGCACTTGGATCGAAGAAGATGCTGAAGAAGAATGCGCTGGTCAGAAGCCTTCCCGTCGTAGAAAGCCTGGGATCTGTAGACGTAATCGTGACCGACAAGACAGGAACCTTGACCGAGGGAACGATGACTGTAAAGAAGCTCTACTACCAGAGCGAGGAAATCGAAGTCACGGGCACAGGAACAGAGACAGAGGGAAGATTCCTGAAAGACGGCAGCGAGGTTGACTCTTCTTATCTTGAACCGCTACTCCGGACAGGATACATCTGCAACAACTCCGAGAAGGCGCCTGAGGACGAGGATAAAGACTTTTTCGGCGAGCCCACTGAGATCGCTTTGAAGGTCTCCGCGCTGAAGTCAGGGCTCGAGTTCGACGACGCGGTCGAGCGAGAGATACCGTTCTCCTCTGACCGGAAGCGCATGACCGTGGTTTCAGGCGGCGAAGCCCTGATGAAGGGTGCGCCGGAAGTGGTACTGAAGAGATGCGACAGGATGCTTGTAGACGGGGAAGAGGTAGAGCTTGACGAAGAGAAAAGAAATGAGATACTGGAGAAGAACCAGGAGTTCGCCGGTGACGCGCTGAGAGTCCTCGGTTTCGCCAGAAAAGCGGTCGAAGACGTAAACGCGGAAAAAGAAGAGGTCGAAAACGATATGGTTTTTCTCGGCCTCCAGGGGATGATCGACCCGCCGAGGAAAGAGGTGAAGGGTGCGGTAGACGACTGCCGCAACGCCGGGATAAACGTTGTCATGGCGACCGGCGACAACATAGAGACCGCGAAGGCGATCGGCAAACAGATAGGTTTCAGCCCTGAAAACGCATTGACAGGGCCGGAAGTAGAGCAGATGTCGCAGAAGGAGCTAGAAGCCTCTGTGGAGGAAACGGAGATATTCGCGAGAGTCTCACCGGAACACAAGGTAAAGATACTACAGGCCTTACAGGAGAACGACCACAATGTCGCGATGACGGGAGACGGCGTGAACGACGCTCCCGCACTGAAGAACTCCGATGTTGGAATCGCGATGGGTCAGAGAGGAACAGATGTCGCCCAGCAGAGCAGTGACATGGTGCTCCAGGACGACAACTTTGTGACTATCCGTGACGCAATTGAGGAAGGAAGAGGAATATTCGACAACATACGGAAGTTCGTCAACTACCTTCTCTCCGCCAACGCTGGCGAAGTACTCGTCGTCTTCGGCGGAGTACTCATAGGAAGCTCGCTTTTCCAGTCTACCTTCAGCGCGGGCGAGAGCGCCCTCATACTTACTCCCGTCATGCTGCTATGGATAAACCTTGTCACTGACGGGCTTCCTGCGCTCGCACTTGGAACAGATCCTGCGTCAGAGGGTATCATGGAAAGGCCGCCGAGAGGACAGGACGAACCTGTGATCAACAGGAGAATGATGGCGTCCATCCTCGGCATAGGAGCACTTATAGCGGTCGCAGGGCTTCCGCTCTTCTTCCAGGCATTGTCCGAAAGCCTCGTGAAGGCGCAGACAGTACTCTTCACGTTCCTGGTATCCGTGGAGATGGTCAGGATACAGACAATAAGAAGTCGTTACGGCCAGTCGCTGCTCTCCAACAACTGGCTGGTGGCCGCCCTTGGTTCTTCATTCGCTCTCCAGCTCTTGGTGCTCTACACGCCTCTAGCCCGGTACTTCGGCACCTACAGCCTGGGACTTGAAGGATGGGGTCTCATAGCGGCCGGTGCGGCAGCATTCGCAGGTATGAGCTTCGGAACAGGAAAGCTGCTCGACCGCTTCGCCTGATACACTACCTTTAATAACGAGGCCGGTATAACCGACTACATGGCACTCTTAGGAGGAAGCAGCGAGGAATGCTATGTCTGCGGCAAGAATGTAGATGATCCTGTCGAGTACGACGGCAAGAAGTTCTGCTGCAAGGACTGCAAACAGAAGTACGAGGAAGAACAGGAAGAAGCCGAGAAGGAGGAGGTCTGCCAGTTCTGCTGAGGCGTCAAAGATGAACGTGCTGCGGCGTATAATCTACTCGGCTATCGTATTCGTCCTGGCTACAGCCGCAGCCATCGAATTCATGCCAGGATACAGCTTCGTCCAGCACACCACCACACTGATAGGGCTTGGAGTTCTTTCATGCATCACGCTTGCCGCGATCTCTTTCTACAGGGAAGACGACCTGACGATGCACGACAAGAACCTTTTGATGAACGCGTTTCTGATAGCAGTACTTGTACCTTCGTTCTACACCGCCGGCGCATTCATACATGAAAGCCAGACCTCCTGGAGCGGCGGCGAAATCCACTGGCACGCCGACTACGAGGTATTCGTCCAGCAGAGAGGAGAACTGCAGAGGCTCGACCTCATCGATCCTTCGAATTACTGCAACGGTTACATGTGCAGCGTAAACGATAGAACCGGTATAACCAAATACCACGAACACAACGACAACAGGATCCACCTGGAAGGCGTCTTCAGGGAACGCGAGGATGCAACCCTGAGCGCCTACTTCGAAACGTTTAACGGTGAGCTCTCGAACACCAGACTGGTCTACCCCACAAACAACGGTGTCGTGAGCGTAAAAGAGAACGCTAACAGGAGTCTGAAGATTCTTGTAAGGAAAGGCGTCGCAAACCAGAGGCACTGGTGCGCCATCGGCGGGGAAGTCCCGGTCGAGGACAGGTGCCAGTCAGCGGACAACGGCGAGATAGCTTCTTCACCGTCAGAGTACGTTATATCGCCATACAAGCGGGGCGCGACGCTTGACGACATATTCATAGTATACGACTCCAAAACCACAGAAGAAGCTCTGGCAGACGTCCGCAAGGACGGCAAGTACCGCGGCATGGGGCTTCGAAAGTCAGGTGAGGGATTCTAATGGTTACAGCAACGCTCCCCACTCTGGGCGCAGTCATAATCACAGCGGTCGTGGACTCGATCAATCCGTGCGCGATAGGTGTCGCGCTCCTGCTGGTCGCAACGCTCGTAAAACAGGACAGGCGCCGCGACATACTCAAGGTGGGGATGATATACATCTTCTTCGTCTTCATGACCTACTTCATCGCCGGCCTCGGAATCATACACTTCCTGGTGGCGATGCCGACGCAGGTGGCGAACTACATAACGGTAGCGGTCGCGCTCCTGGTCATCGCCGGCGGAGTGATCGAGATCAAGGACTTCTTCTGGTACGGCAAGGGCAGCTCCTTGATGATACCTGAGCAGTACGCAGAAAAGATCGCGGACAACATGGAGAACCTGTCAGTTCTGTCCGCGATAACGCTCGGGATATTCGTTGCGGCCGTTGAACTTCCATGCACCGGCGGCCCCTACCTGGCTATACTGACAGTTCTGTCACAGCAGGGAATTAACATGACTGCCTACGCGCTGATGGCTCTTTACAACCTGATATTCGTGATGCCGCTGGTCGTAATCGTCGTGCTCTCCTACATGGGAAGCTACAAGGTTCAGGACATGAAACAGTGGAAACACATGAACAAGCACAGGATGCGGATGGCCGCAGGCCTCCTCATGGTGTTCCTCGGCTGGGTGCTCCTGCTGCTCGCAACCGGAATCGTGAGGTTCGGATAAACATGGAACTTGGAAAAAGACTGGACGCGGAAGAAGCCCTCTCCGCTATCTGGGGGCTTGTAGGAGCGTACGCAGGAAACCTGCTGGCAGAGGGCTATGGCGTTGCCTACGCGGTCGACGTCTTCACAGTTACAACCTTCTTCATAGGATCTTACATCCTCGCCGACGAGTTCATCAAGAGGATGAGGTGTGAAAGATGAAAGTGGTGAAAAACGAGGGTCTGAAGGAAGAATTCGACGATGAGAAACTTTACGACTCGGCATACTATCCTGCGAGAGAGGCCGCGCTTGACAAGGAAGAGGCGAACGATATCGCGGAGAAAGTGGTTTGGGAGGTGAAGTCCTGGATGTCTGATCATGAAGACGAAGTATTCAGCTCGGAGGAGATAAGACAGAAGGTACTTGAAATCCTGCGCGATGTAGAGCAGGATGTCGCGTTCCTTTATAGGACTCATCTCGACATTAACTGACATGAACCTCGAAGAGATCCGGCAACAGTACAGGGATAAGAAGGAAGTTATCGATGACCGGCTTGAAGAGTTTTCGGAACTGAAGGATGCGAGCGATTACCGGCTTTTCAAGGAGCTCGTTTTCGTGATTCTTACATCGCAGACCTCGGCGAAGAAGGCGTGGAAGGCTGCGGAACAGCTCGACAGCAGGGATTTTCTGCTGAACGGCAACAGAGCCAGTATCGCGGAGGTGCTCCACGACAACGAGATCCAGTACGAGGAGAGGAAAGCGTCTTACATCGTAGAAAACAGGGAAAAGCTTTCACAGCCGACCCTTCAAGACCCGACGAACGAGTTAAAGCTGGGTTACATGCTGGACGACACCAGTCCTGACAAAACCCGGGAGTGGATGGTCGAGAACCTGAAAGGTGTCGGCTGGAAGGCGGCCTCACACTTCCTGAGGAATATCGGATTTGGAGACGTGGCGATAGTCTCGAATTATATCGCGGAGGATCTTCAACAGCTCGGGCTGGCCGATTCAGCGGAGATCCCTGACAGTAGAGAGAAGTACCTCAGGGCCGAGGAGAAGATGAGGGAGCTGTCGGAAGAACTCGGTATAAGCGTCGAGGCACTTGACCTCGTGCTCTGGTCGATGGAGACAGGAGAGGTTTTCAAGTAGTTACGTCATCTCTTTCATCCTGTGAAGCCCGAAAACTGTAAGCATCGACGCCGAAACCACGCCCATGAACTCGTAGAGAAAGTATCTTGAAGCAGTCGACCTGTCCAGGACGGAGATGCCTGCGACCAGTCCGGCAAGCAACAGAAACTGGAGCTTCAGGATATCCGACGCCGATGGTCTCATAACCACTTATTGCCTCCTCCGGTTTTTGAATCCTCACGCAAAGTCGTAGCTGAAGTAGTTAAACCTGACATAGAGATAGACAACGTACAGCGCTACGAGCAGGAACGCTCCGGCAATCGAAATCACACGGTTCTCCGTCTCCTCCATACGCGTTGCGAGCGAGTCAAGTCCCAGGCCTCTCAAAGGCCTTGCAAGGACGTCTCCTATCCTCTGCTTCGAGAACATGTAGGTGAGTAGCACAGCCGCAGTAGCTGTCTCCATCGGCAGATCCCAGAGAACAAGCGGCCGGGGAACAGCGTAAGTCGAGATCAGTGCACCCGACCCAATAGCAAGCAACGGATTCGTGATGTTGCTGCCGATAAGCGTTCCGAGAGATACCCCTTCACTGCCGTGCCTGAGCCCGGATATAGCTGTTATCATCTCGGGGAAAGCCGACACAACTCCTACCGAGGCGACACCTATCATCGACCCGGATAGGCCGGTCTGAGCCACTGCTAATTCGACCACGCGCAGGAAAACTTCAGCGGAGCCGATCACCAGTATCATGGCCGCGATCCCTGTCAAGAAGTCAAGCCTCGGCCTCTGAGATGCTTCCACATCTCCCTGCTCGGCGAGTTCCTCCTTTCTCGTGGTGTAGAGATAGTATATATACGCCACGAAGCTGCCCAGCAAGATCAACCCGTCAAGCCGCGTCAAAGTACCTGAAACGTTCAAAGCCCCTCCTGAGAGAAAGCTGACTACTCCTCTCCAGTTCATCGCCAGGATCAGCGTCATAAGTGTCGTTCCCATCATCGGAGCGTAATCCCGGATTAGGAACTTCCGCGAGAACTCGAAACTGTGCCTGTCGGCGATGAGCGCGGAGGAGATGATGACGAGCCCCACGACAAGCGTCTGCTGGACTACGTCACTTCCGATGTTTGCGCCGAGAACCGTGCCCGACGTGCTCAGATAGATCTCGGTCGAACGTGCAGCGGTTTCGGAGGCTATCAAACCGTTCTGAACCAGTAGATCCAGGGCCTGAGAGTGCGCCCCTGCAAGCATGGTTCCCAGATTGACCCCGAAAAGCTGTAGCGGCGCCCCTGAACTCAGGAGTATCTCGACCGAGCCGACAAGATGCAGCGCCAGCTCAGGCAGCGAGGTCCCGACGGAAACTATCGTCATCGCTATAACGACCTCGGATACGCCGTAGTACTTGGCGACACCCTCCATCTTGGTGACAACAATCTCTGCCGCAGCCACGAGCGTTATGACAGAGGCTGCGCCTATCAGCAGGTTGACGGCCGCGCCTGAAAACCCGAGCACCATAGCAAAACGAGTGCTGCCTCACAATAAAAAGCCTATCCGAACCTTCCAAGGCCGCTCTGCCGACCCTCACCCTTCAGCTGTCCCTCGGTGTAGTCGAACACCTTGAGGACGCGGAGCGTCGCAGGAATAACCTGGTTCTCTATGTAGTAATCCGCATCATAGGAATCCGCGTACCTTAACATTTCTGCTCGCGAAGAGATGCTGCCCGAGCCTCGCGTAACCACATAGGCGATGGTCGTCCCTGTTGAGACCTCGTCGCCGCGCTGTCTCGCCTTCTTGACCGCTTCGACATGCGGCGAGGTCGAGTCGTACTCCTCCGGCTCCTTCGTCAGCGTGGTGTAAATCCTCAGCTCTTCGACAGGCACTTCACCGTTCCTCAGACGTTCCACGGTCCTCTGAACTACTTCCGCGGCACCCTCTACATCGTTCTCCAGCACCTTCCTCAGCACTTTCTTCTGCGCCTGCTTCGCGACCGGGCTCCAGTCCCGGCGAACCTGCTCGAAGCCGGTTATCTTCATGTTGTCGTCCTCGTCGAGCAGCGCGTACTTCTTCTTCGCGCCTTCGCCGGAGTCGGTCGACGTAAAGAAGCCTCTGGTGAAGAAGCCCTCGAACTCCAGCTCCATGAACTCCGGAAGGTTCTCGTTCGCCTCTTCAAGATACTCGTCCATCTCCTCCCTGATGTTCTC
>JBDGSK010000035.1:0-30781 GCA_042217575.1 Candidatus Nanohaloarchaea archaeon
TAGACCTCTTCAGGAAGGCTTTCTACCTTGAAGACGCCGTGGGTCTCCCTGTCGAGGAATCCTTTCTCCTCAAGTGATTCGATGCTTTTCCGGGCCTGTGACTTGGTGCTGTAGAACTTCTCAGCGTATGAGACTGTAAACTTGCCGTGTTCCTCCCTTACCGCTCCCTTGAGAAGCTTTCTCTGATGGTCGCTGAGCCTTGGCATCGGCTAAAAGTTGCAAGGCTTCGCGTTTAAGTCTTGCTACTACTGCGGGTTTACGCAACAATGTTTAACAGTGGCTTTATTCACCGGTGTTATATGGCGCGGTACCTCCAGGATCTGGAATGGCTGATACTGACTGTGGCAGTAGTCGGGGTCGTCTGGAGCGCAGCCCAGGATCTTTACTACGGTGGCGGCCCATTACTTTCTGCAGGATTCAGCCAGTTACAGGCGATCTTTTTCTACCTGATAGCCCTGATGTTCCTCTACGGCGTGGTAAGGATAGCCGACAGCGTCTGATCAGTAAAGTCTCCCGCCGAGCGGAACTTCTTCGTCCGGCGTCACAAGCACCGGATTTCCGTCGTCTCCGGGAACGCCGAGCGTGAGAACCTCCGAGACGAAGCCTGCGATGTTCACCTCGCCCAGGCCTTTCGCACAGAGAACCTGTCGGCCCTCCAACTCTTCGACCTCGTGGTGGAAAAGCAGCTGCGCTGCGGACTGAACCTCTTCATCGCCGAGGTCGATAACAAGCTTCACCATCTTCTCCTTTCTGCACTCCTCGAACTCTTCGGCGCGCAAGACCTCTCCGACAACGATCTCGGATTCAAGCACTGTTTCGTTTCCCATACCGACAGTTCCTCGACTAAACGTTTAAATTTCGGGTTCTCTACCAGTTCCATGGCGTTCGAGAAAGTCAGCTCCACGCTGGACGGAAACGAACACCCGGAAGAAGCTCTTGAAGAAGACGGTCACGGCCCTGCAAAAACTTACTCGTCAAAGGATGCGCAGTACCATGCAGGTCTCGGCGCCGGCGCCATAATCGCCGCGCTCGGCTACAGCGCCCACCAGTCGTTTGCGTCAGGAAGATACCTTCTCGGCCTCACCTCTGCCGGAACCGCTGCCATGTTCGCAAAGCTCGGCGGAGGACTCGCACTGCGCTCCTACCTCAAGCTGGGCGGCAAAAGCCTGGTGAAGAGCTACAACGCTCTCTCGCCAGACGATGGCGAAGAGCAGGAACTGTTCGACACGCCAGGGGACGCAGTGGAAGACCTGGACTAGAAAATACGAAGTTGGGGGAACTGGGATTTGAACCCAGATCCTCGGATATCTCCGACGCCAATGAAAGGCGCATATCCGAACTTTTTTGATCATCGCGTCGAGGCAGAAGCCTCTCAAACCGTTGGAAACGGTGCTCAGCACTCCTGCGTGCCGATGGAATCGGCTGTCGCTGGAGTCCGATATGATGCCAGGTTACACCATTCCCCCGTACAAAGATGTTTCAGCGGCCTAAGCTTTTAATCTCTACACCATGGAGAGAACCATCGCCAGGTAGGAAGCCGCCATCACAGCACCTAACAGGCTTACAACTGCGACGATCTCCATGAGCCGCCCCCAGTCTTCCTCAAGTCCGTCCGTCAGCCCTGCAGAGACGAAAGAAACTGCCGCAAGCAGACCTGTTCCCAGCAACGTCCCGGCGTAAGCCGGAGCCGTGGTAAGCGTCAGACCTGCAAGGAACGTAAAGCCGTAGAAAAGCGGCTTGGCACTTTCTTGAAGAAGTTCGGGGTCAACCGAGAACTCTGTTTCGTCAATCATCTTGATTAAAAGTATTCAGGCCCTTAAATAAAAACAATGGGTAAAGAGAGCGGTCTCAACGTGAAGAAAAAAGGTGGGATCCACCTGGAGGCCGGCGAGACCTTCGTCGCCGACAGCAGGAACGCTGGGGGAGACATCAACATCGTCTCGCACGCCCACGCCGATCACGCCTTTGAGGACGACTGCCCGGTCATCACCTCCGAGATCACTGCTTCGCTGCTACGCGAACGTTTCGGCAGCCAGGTCGAACAACAGGAACACGACAGAGTCGAACTCATACCCTCCGGACATATCATAGGCTCTTCAGCTGCTCTTGTCGATGAAAAAATACTCTACACCGGCGACGTGTCACTGCAGGAACGACTGTACATGGACGGTTTCCAGCCTGTCGAGGCAGAGGAACTCGTAATAGAAGCTACCTACGGAATACCCGCGTACCGGTTGCCTGAGCAACGGGAAGTCGTCAAGAAGATCCGCGACTGGCTACAAGACAACGAGGAACCGTTAGCGCTGTTCGGCTACTCGCTCGGAAAAGCCCAGAAAATACAGCGGATAGTGCAGCAAAGTGTCGACAGGCCGGTTGTGGCTCACGGCGCGGTCAAGAACATGAACGACGCAGTAGAAGCAGTGACAGACCTTGAGTTCGACGCGAGGCCCTACGGCGACAACGAGGAAGTACTCGAAGAGAACGGGATAGTTGTCGCGCCCTCCCGCCTCTCGAACTCTGACTTCGCCGACCGCTTAGAGCGAAAATACGGCGTGAAAAAGGCCGGCTTCTCCGGCTGGGCGGTACACGACTCGTTCAGGCACCGCGGCGACTACGATGCAACGTTCGCACTCTCCGACCACTGCGGCTTCGACGACCTCGTAAAGCTTGTGCGCGAGGTCGACCCGGAGAAAGTCTATACACACCACGGCTTCGACGAAGAATTCGCCCAGTACCTGAAGCGAGAACTCGGCATCAACGCCCGGGCCCTGAAGTCAAACCAGTCCAGCCTCAACGATTTTTAAGGCCGGGGAGCGACAAAAACCCTCTATGGGACTTGAAGACCAGAAATGCACGCCCTGCGAAGGCGGCGTAGAACCTTTCTCGGAGCAAGAAATCGAAGAATACCGCGGAGAACTCGACGAGGAATGGGAGGTCGTCAGCAACCATCACCTGCGCCGAGAGTTCGACTTCGACGACTTCGAATCCGCGCTCAACTTCGTCAACCACATCGGAGCAATCGCGGAGGAAGAAGGCCACCACCCTGACATCTACCTCACATGGGGCGAGGCCGCAGTCGAGATCTACACCCACAAAATCGACGGCCTACACGAAAACGACTTCATCCTCGCCAAGAAGTTCGAAGAGGAGTACCAAAGTTAGGTGCGCCTATGGAATATCTGCTCATATTGCTAACCCTTCTGCTTTCTGCCCTATTTATTGAACATCGCTATGACGTTCACCTCTACGACTCGAGAAAGGAGAGGATTGCTGTCACTGCAGTGTTCTTCGCAGTCGGTGTTCTCTGGGACACTTACGCTATAATGAGGGGTCACTGGAAATTTGGCGACAGCGGCCTGATAGGAATTAAAATCGGGGTTATGCCTCTGGAAGAGTACCTCTTCATACTTATTGTTCCATTCTGGATAATGACAACCTACAAACTTCTTGACAGCAAATTTGACTGGTGAGGAAAAAGCAGCTCTAGATATCCCGCCCGTGCAGATGACTTTCCATCATTGAGATAACGAGCTCCTGTTTCTGCATCCGGTCTTCGGCCGCCGAGCGCGATACTTGGAAGTGGAAGTCGGAGAGGCCGTCCTGGAGGTCGCTGTGGAGCTGGTTGCGGAAGTAGGTAAAGGTTTCATCAATCGGGCGCTGTTTTTCGGAGGCGTAGTGGAACATGCGCCAGAGGTCGTGTACGCCGTACTTGAAGAGTTCGTCCGCGTCCTGTAGTATTTCTCCTTCGACTGTTTCGGGTTCGGAGTGGTGGTTGCGGATGACCTGTTCAATTTTCTCTAACTTTTCCTGTTCTACGAGGTCGTCGATGTGTTCGTCTACTATTTCTGCGCCGCGTTCTGCGTGGCCCTCGTGTCCTTCGAACGGGTTCATCCTACCGTCTTCGATGTCCTCCGAGCGGCCGATGTCGTGGAACAGCGCCGCGATTTCTACTGCTTCTTCGTCGAAGTCCCGCTTTTGAACCTCTTCTTTCTGCATGAGTTCGAGCGTGTACTCGTGAACCGAGCGCAGATGGTAGAACCGGAAGTCTTTACCGCCGGCGAGTTCGTAGTAGTCGGAGAAGACCTGTTTTACTCGTTGCTTGAGTTCTTCAACTTTCTGTTCTTCCATGAAGAAACTTTCCTTCAAACTGTTTTTATTTTGCTGCCCGGTCGATTTCTACGAGAGTGGAGAGCATGTGATCCGGTGCTTTGAGACCGCTGTACGTTTCCACAAGGCCATCCTCGAACTCCACGCCTGTGCCTGTGTCGTAGCCGGCGGTGTTTTCTACAGGGTAGCTGCTGTCGGTGCTGTAGTTTCCCGGCAGGTCTTCGGCGATTCTTTCCGGGTCAGTTTCCAGGGTGCGGTCTACGTCCTGCCGGGATTCACCTAAAAAAAGCTGGTCGAGCGCCGCGTCTACGAATTTTTCGTCCCTGTCCTCGAAGAGCGGTCGTGCGTCTTCCACGTCGCGTCTGCCTGTGGAGGTCAGCTGTCTGCCGAACTTTTCCCGCGCCGATTCGAGCACGTCGACTTCCTTCCGGAGTTCGTGTGTGATCTCCTTTCCCTGTTCCTTGCCGTGGGAGTCAAAGTCGGTGAGGACTGCGACCTTGTTGCTTCCGCGTGAGACGTCTTCTACGAGGTCTTCCAGTTTTTTCTCGGCTGAGAGAAAGATCTTGCCGGTAAAGCCGAGTTTTTCAAGTATTTTCTTGTCGCTGTAGCCTTCGACTACAGCGGCGTCAACGTTGTGATCGATGGACTCGGTTACTTCTTCGAGTTGTTTCTTCTCGACGAACTGCTCCTTGTCCATGATTCTTTATTGGGTTTCCAGGCTTAAATTTCATGTTCTGCGTCAACTCTGACAGACTTTCCGAGTACAGGGCTTACAGAGCTCTGGAACACGCTTTTGACCGTGTCGCGGTACTCGTGGAAGCTTTCCTCTCCCCCGCCATGTGAAATCTTGAGGTCGGGGCCGACCTGGAAGCTGTGCCGGAAACCGTTCTCCGTTACTTCTCCAAACTCTTTCATCGAGTTCAGCATCGCGTTCTTTACGCGTGAAGCCGCTTCTTCCGGGAGGACGGCTTCGACCTGGTACTCGGTGTCGTTCCGCGTGAAAACTTTCAGCTTGAAGCCGAGGTCGTGCCTGTCTTCCACTACTACAGCGTTCTCCGAGATTTCTCGCTCGGTGCGTACTTTCGGCTCGAACATGTCTGCTACCTCGTATCGGGAAACGATTCCCAGAGTTTCGCGCACCTCTTTCTCCACTTCACCTGGCTGGATGACATAGTCAGAGCTGTGCTGCTTGAAGGTGTTGACTGCTGCGTAGTATACTTCCTTTCCCATATCGTCGAGCTGTGTTTTGACCTCCTCGACCTTTTCCTCGACCTCTTTCACTGCCTCGTAGGAGTACGGGATGTCGAACAGCAGCGCCTTGTCCCGGTTTTCGTGGGTCATGACTGCATCGACAGGGACTTTGAAGTCGTAGACGCTGAGAGGAGGTTTCTTCAGTTCGATCCCGGTGTGGCGTTTTTCAATCCTCTCAAGCTCCTTCATGCATCGTTTTACGCGCTTCCTGAAAGGTTCGAGGCTGCGGGAGAGTATGCGTGCCTGGCTCTGCGAAAGCTGTTTCCGTTCCGCCATCTTGGAGAGATCTCTTACGACCCGATCCATGTCCGTGTAAACCAGTTCTTTCTGGAGAAACTGGTGAAGCGACCTCAGTTGAACGACCTCAAAGTCCTCTTTTGAGTCGGCGCCGCCGTTGGTGATAAAGATTCCGCGGAACCTGTAGTCTGAGATTTCCGAGATTTCAAGTCCGACGTCTACAGGGTTTGAGCGGGTCTGCTCAATATACTTCTCCATGCGTTCGAGGTCTTCACCGTCGATTTCCGGCTTGTTTTTGGCGTCGAGCACCCAGATTTCTTTCTTGTTCTCGCGTGTGATCCTTGCGAAGCAGTCAGGACGTGAGTCATCGCTCAGGCTTCCGACTCGTTCGAAAAAGTCGAAGAAACCGTTGTACTGGTGGAGGACATCGAGCACGTCGCGCTGGAAGACACTCCAGTCGCTCACTCTACCACCTCGTAACTGTCTATCTTGCCGTCTCCGTCCATGTCGAGTCCTCTGACAATGCAGTAGAACTCCCCGTCCCCGTAGTCGTGGATTAGATCTTCCAGGTTTTTGAAGGCCATGACCGCAGCCCTTGTACCCCTGTTTCTGACACCGGCCACCATGTAAAGCGCGTTTCCCGGTTTCTCAGGGTTCTCAGTCCGGGCTATCACTCCGATCTCTCCATCACTGTAGGAGTCGCTGGGAGTCCTTATCTCGCGGTAGGGAAACTCCTCTCCTTCAAAAGATACGGGGAAACAGTCGTTGAACTTCTTCGTCACCGTGTTTGTGAGGACGCCGCCGAGCAGCAGCATGTTGTCCCCGAACGACTCATCGCGGAATACCTCGGTGTCGAGCACGGTGGAAAGGCTGCCGGTCTCAGCGTAGGTTCCAAGCTTCAGACCTATCTCAGAGGCAAGGTGTCCGTCTCTTGCGCGGACCTGGTCGGGGCCGTGCTCATCAGGAGAGCCAACCACTATCTTTCCCTCAAGGCTTCCGTTCCTCACCAGGGGATCCAGGAATTTTTCCATCTCCGGATTCTGTTCAGGCAGTTTTCTTGGCTTGCCTTCGGCTCCGAGATCGACCACAAAGCTTTCAGCGGCCGCAGTGTAGAAAGTGGCGAGGCCTCCGCTTTTCTTTTCCTCCCGCGACTTCTCCACCAGGTCCGCTTCCTTCAGCTTCTTGAAGTGGTAATAAGTTTTCTGCTTGCCTATGTCAAGCTTCTCCGCAATCCTGGCAGGGTAGCTCTCATCCTCTGCAAGCATCCGCATTATCTTCAGCCGGCTCTCATCCTCCAGCGCCTTCACACCTTCCGGGTCTACCTGTTCGGCTTCCAGAAGGCGATCGTCATCCCGAAAAAACCAGGCCATTAAAACAAAACTTGTACCGGTATTATAAGTTTTTTACTGATACCTCCTGCACCTTCCCTGCTTTATATAAATGAAGTCTATAAGCGGTAAAAAACGGCTCTAACCGGGTTATTTATAGAGGTTGTGAGGAATTATTGGCTGTAGTCATGTGCGGGATTGTAGGTTACAAGGGAAAGGAAGATGCTTCAGGCATCCTTTACAGGGGCCTGGAAAAGCTGGAGTACCGTGGATACGACTCGGCCGGTATCGCCACCGTTGGAAATCCTTCGCTTAAACTGGAGAAAGGGGTCGGCACTATCGAAGACGTCATCTCTGGCGATGAAAATCTTGATGGAGAGACCGGTATAGGCCACACCCGCTGGGCAACCCACGGCGAGGTAAATGACACGAACGCCCATCCGCACACTGACTCGAAAGAAGAAGTCGCGGTCGTCCACAACGGCATCATACAGAACCACGCCGAGCTGAAGCAGGAGCTGTCGCACCGCGAGTTTGAATCTGACACAGATACAGAAGTCATACCCAACCTCATCTCTGAAGAACTTCAGCGGCACGACAGTCTCGAATCAGTATGTGAGGCCGTCATGCAGCGCCTTGAAGGCTCCTATGCCGTAGTGGCCACGCTCGATACCGGCGAGATGCTGGTTTTCAAGCAGGGATCTCCGCTGGTGGTGGGCGAAAACGAAAATGAGATCATTCTGGCATCCGATGTTACGCCGCTGCTTGAACACACAGCAGAAGCAGTCTTTCTGAAGGATGGAGACTACGCCGTTGTAGATGGCGATATCACTTACTTCAACTCGGGAGAAGAAGTCGAGCGAGAGGCCAGGGAGATCGACTGGGATCTGGAGGAAGCTTCTAAAGAAGGTTTCGACCATTTCATGCAGAAGGAGATCCGCGAACAGTCAAAGACTATCCAGCGTGCCGCCTTCCAGGACCGGGGCGATATGGAGGAAGCGGTCAGGATGCTTGAAGAAGCAGATAATATCTACGTCACAGGCTGCGGTACTTCAAGCTACGCCGCGTCGCTCGGCGCCAAGTACCTCAGAGACGCAGGTTACGACGTTGACGTGGAGCAGTCGCATGAACTTGAGTACCGTACAGAAGAGATCGGGGAGGATGACCTTGTTATCGGTATAAGCCAGAGCGGCGAGACTGCAGACCTTCTCTCGATGCTTGAAGAAGTTGGCGCAGATCTGCTTGCGGTCGTTAACGTTGTAGGCTCAACGCTTGACAGGCACTCCGAACACTCTCTTTACATCAATGCAGGGCCGGAGATAGGTGTGGCGTCGACGAAAGCTTTCACAGGACAGCTGACTCTTCTGAAACTTTTGATGTACGCGGCGGAGGAAAGACTCGATGAAGGCAGGAAGTCCCTGATCGCGACCGCGGAGAAGGTTGAGGATACGCTGGAAAGGAACGATCAAGAGATCGAAGCCATCAGCGAATACTTCACAGAGAAAGAACACGTATACTTCATCGGCCGGAGTAAAGGCCGCGAAGTCGCTAAAGAAGCCGCGCTCAAGCTTAAGGAGCTTTCCTACATCCATGCAGAGTCCTTCCCCGGCGGAGAATTCAAACACGGAACGCTTGCACTGGTCGAAGACGGCGTCCCCGTCGTCGGCGTAGTAAGAGAAGAGGGCTACGACGAAATACTTTCAAACATCGCAGAGGCGAAGAGCCGCGGCGCAGACATAATCGGGATCGGAGAGGAAGAAGAGACCGGCTTCAGGCACTTCCTCGAAGTTCCACGGGATCAGAACTCGGAGATTCTCGAAGTCGTTCCCTTCCAGGAAATCGCCTACAGGACCTCGGTGAAGAAGGGAAACAATCCGGACAAGCCGAGGAACCTCGCGAAGAGTGTAACTGTAAAGTAGAGAAAGGAATAAAACACAGCAGCACCAACCAGGATCCATGAAGAAGACTCTTCTCGCTGTAGCTCTGGCAGTGCTTCTATCTGTATCAGCAGCGGTCTCACAGGAACAGCTCCAGGACCTAAGCCAGAGATATAACTCGCAGGTCGGAGAACTGCCCTCGTTCCTGCGCTCGCTTGTCGGCGATCAGAAGATAAACCTGCACGTGAAATCCCTAAACGCAACCTTCGCGGTAAACGTCTCCGCTGCAAAGATCCAGGATATAAAGAGGCCAGGTTTCAAAAATCCCTCACTGGAGATCTGGATCTCGGAGAAAGACCTGGAAGCGGTTTCAGGCTCCGAAAGCCCTCTGAACACTACTGCCCGCCTTTTGAAATCTGGCGGGATCCGCTACCGAAGCCATGGAATCCTGAACACGTTGAAGTTAAGCCTTGCAAAACTGCTCTTCTAACCTGAGCGCTCGAGAACCTCCGGCTCCAGGTTGCGCTCCTCCAGCTCCGCCTGGAACTCTCTGATGTCAACATCGACATCGTCAAAGAAAGGTTCTCCATAGTGGTAAGGCACCGCCAGACCGGGTTTGATCCTTACCGCAGCCTTCACCGCATCTTCGACGTCCATGGTATATACTCCCTCCACCGGCAGGAAGGCAACATCTACACGGCCTTCAAGGCCACGAGCCTCATCTGTCAGGCCTGTATCCCCGGCAACGTAGAAACTGTTGCCGCGCATCACAAACCTGTACCCGAAGCCCTCGCCACGCGGATGATGGCTGTTATACATAGGAACAGCCTCGATCTCGATCCCGAACACATCAATCTTCTCGCCCTCTCTAACGTACTCGACATCGCGAGAAGGGATATTCTTCTCCTCCATCGACTCAGGTACAACGACGCAGGTCTGCCCGTTGCAGAGTTCCTCGATCTTTCCCGGATCGTAATGGCCTTCATCGGCGTGAGTTACCAGGATGAGATCTGCCTCAAAATCCGGAGTTACAGCGTCGAACGGATCCACTGCCACGTTAAAGCCGTCGTCGGCAACCCTGACCGAGGCATGGCCGTACCAGTAGACTTCAAACCCGTTGTATTCAAGCGGTGAATCGCTCACTAACGGGAAAATCCGATTAAAAAGCTTAAATCCCTTTCCCGACAGAGCCAGCGACACGCGGGTAATTAAAATGTTCAGGGAGCAACCACTTACAGAGCCGCCTCTCCCGGAGGCAGAAAAGACAATATGCGGGGGTAGCCAAGAATCTCTTGCCAACCACGCAAATCGGAAGATTTGCTGGAGTAGAAGACGTTTAACGTCTTCAACCCCCGTAGGGTTGCAGTAGCCATCATATGCGGGGGTAGCCAAGTGGTCAAAGGCGCAGGACTTAGGATCCTCAAGTCTTCGTCGGGAGGACGAGGACCTGGAAGCGAGGTTCCGACCGAGCTTCTATAAGAAATCCTGTCCCGCAGGGGTTCCGGAGTTCAAATCTCCGCCCCCGCATTTTTCCTACGGAAAACATGCTAGAGCTGGAATCAAGTTCGAATCCAGCGGCCCGCATAACTTTAATTCGTTGGAAGATTTGATGTAAGAATCCAAAAAATGTCGAGCTTCGATTTTTTGCTTCGGTGAGAATCGAACGTTTGCGGCGTGTTTTTAAATAGTGAAGCGCTGAGTTCTCTACATGAAACGAGCATTATTTGCGTTTACGGCAATCCTGTTCGCGGCATCCACCGCAGCAGGCGTAGTCGGCTACGACGGCCCCAAAAACCAGCCTCACATCCTTGGCACAGGTTCCAGTGCATCAGGCTCGACGGCTGTAGGCCCCAACGGCACGGCCTGGAGTTCAAACGTTGCAATGGACGGCAGAAGCGGCAATATCACCAACGAGTCAGTGACCACGCCAGTCTTCAGCGACGCTGGCAACCTTACCCGTGTAGAGTTCAACGGCAGCATAACAGCCGCCACGCCATGCCACATCCTCGGCCAGAAAGTGAACCAGACAGCGGATAACAGCTACACTCTGAACGTGAAGACAATCCGCGAAGACCCTGAATCCGCATGTACACAGCAACTGGTGATGATCGACTACAGCGCAGAGTTCAAGGCTGAGAAACCTTACAACCTGACCGTGCTCCACGACGGCGAAGAGATGGAGACCTTCACAGCCGGAGAGTTCAGTCAGGAGACAGGGGAACAGCAACCCGAGAACTCAGGCTTCATCGCCGCGGTAGTCGACTTCTTCAGAGGCCTCTTCTGAGGCCGTTTTTTCTTTTATTTTTACTGGTTCGTTGACTCGATCTCTATGACATCGCCGTGTTCCAGTTCGTGGTCAGCGCCTATCTGCCGGTTCTCACGGCAGTCGACTGCGTGCAGGAAGCCTTCCCCGATATCGCTGTGGATGGTGTAGGCAAACTCTTCCGCGGTTGCGCCTTCGGGCAGAAGGAAGCAGTCCGGAAGGATGTTGCCGTGCTCGTCGCCTAATCCATCGGCGCCGCCCGGAAATACTGCGATGACACCGAGTTCGTCGAACAGCGCGGTCTCCAGTGCTTTCTGGACTCCTGTTCCGCTGTATTCGTTGGCGAACTCTCGGATCTTTTCCAGGCCCTGCTCCTTTTCCTCAGGCAGGTCGGCAACGATTTCGAACTCGTCCTCGCCCGGCGTGTAGTCGACCGCGCCCTGTTCCGCGGCGTTTTTCAGTGCTTTCTCGGCGTGGGCACTGCAGGGGACGATCGTCAGATCCTCGTATTCCGGATCCGATTTAATCTCCTCGAAGTTTTCCTGCGCCTCTTCAGTATCCATCTTGTTCGCCGCGATTACCATCGGCTTGGTCGCCTTCCTGATTTCACGGGCGACAGCCCCCCTGTCCTGTTCATCCCATAAGTCCGGGTTCAGGCCGAGGTCGAGCGAGAGGATTACCTGTTTTATCTCGTTCTTGTCGGTCCTGAAGGCGCTCATCTGTTCTGCGAGCTCTTCCTCCAGCTTGACGTCTTGAGCTCTTTGCTTGTCCTTGAACCGCTTGATGCCTTTCTCAAGTATTTCAAGGTACCACATGTCCAATTCATTCTCCAGGAAGTCAATGTCCTCCCGCGGGTCGTGGCCCTCAGTCGGCTCGCCCTCGATATCCGTCTTCCCTGAAAAATCGACAACGTGTACGAGAACGTCTGCCTCGTTCAAATCTGTCAGGAACTGGTTTCCGAGTCCCTTGCCTTCGTGGGCCCCCGGGATCAGTCCTGCGACATCGACAAGCTTTACAGGAACGAAGCGTTTTCCGTCAACGCACCGCCCAACCCGGGGATCGCATTCCTCGCCGAAGTCAGGGGCTGCGCATTCAACGCGGACGTATGCCTCGCCGACGCTCGGCTCGATGGTTGTGAATGGGTAGTCGCCTTCATCGATTTCGTTCATCGTTGCCGCATTGAAGAATGTAGACTTTCCCACACTCGGCTTGCCTACCAGGCCGATTTTGTATGCCATACGCCGACTTTTTCCGTGAATATTTATTAACGGGGCGAACAGCTCCGTGCAGAAATCCGACTTATTCTTAAAACTTTCGGAGTCCTGAATGGTGAGTATGAGAAGACTCGAACTCCCCGCAAGAGAAAAAAACGGCGTTACCCTGAACGAGTCGGACATCGAGCTGGTGCGTGAGATCGGTATAGAGGGTATCAAGCAGCAGGCCCGGCAGATAGTGGAGCAGAAGCTGCGGGAGCAGCCAGACAACGACGGGATGCAGACGCCTATGGCAGGGAACCCTGTCTACAAAGCGATGCACGCCTGTCGCTGCGCTTCAAGAAAAGACCTGTCGCGCGCTCACAGAATCCCTGCCGGCCGGGAACTCTCGGACAAAGAAGTTGATGCGGTCGTAAACCTCCTGACGCGGTGGATCGTCAGGGAGCACAACTTCTTCAGGGAGGAAGTGGAGAGAAAGCAGAGAAGTCTCTCCGAATTCTAGGCCATACCAGAAGCCATATAAATTTGTCTTCTGACGGTAACAACATGACTGTTGAGGACATGCATCTTCTCAGTGACTCGGATCGTTCAGAAGAAGAGCTTGCGGAAGCTGCCTCTGAGATCGCGCAGGAGGCGTTCAGCTCGGAAAATCTTCATGTAGAGCCTGAGGAGGTCAAGAATTACGACATCGTTACCTATGCTCTTGAAGATGACAGGCCTGTAGCCTTCATCGGTGCAGAAGTACTGGAAACTGATGACGGCACGCGTTTCGTCTACGGCGACAAGGGAGCGACGCTGCCAGGCCACCAGGGTAATGACTACTACACCGATGGCTGGAAGAAAGCGCTTGAAGAGGCGGAGACCAACCTGATTTCGATGGTCACGCAGAGTCCTGTTGTTTACGACATAATCGACGGCTTCTCGACGGATATCGCGCCTCCGGAGAATGGAAGGGAGGAGTTCGAGGAGATCCGTGAACGGACTTATGAACGCCTCGGGCTGGAATCCGACAGTTATATTTTCAACACGGTAGATCTGTTCGGCGAAGGTGCTTCAGACGGCCTCTACCCCGAGGGGCAGCCGGAGGGGTGGAACGAAAATCCCCTCACAGAGTCTGATTACCCTGAGGAGATGGCGGCAGTCATCGCCGAGGTTGACTACGAGGTTTAAACCGTGGGCGCTGAAAGCTTTGGAGCGGAAAACCTGGAAGACCTGGAGAGAAGTCTCGAAGAGACGGGGGAAAGAGCTGACGAAATTCTTGATGAATACTACACGGCTCAGGGGCTTGACGACTTCGGACTTCAGGAACTTAACCAGATTCTGGAGGACAACGACGTTCTCTCTGACAGCGAGGTAACGTTCATCGTTCCGCGTCAGATACCTGCGCGGACGGTTGAACAGGAAGTCTTTACCGGGGCAGCAGAGGCGGTTGGCACCGGGCTCGTGGAAGATGACGTGGTCGAGGACTTCTCGGTCAAAACCGTGGGGCTCCGCGACAGAATGGACAGCAGGAACCCGGAAAAGCGGGGCTATGCAAGAGTCCCTGTAATTTCAGAGACCGGCGTCGACATCCTCGGTGTGGCCAGGCCTGACGACGGCTACCTCCTCGAATCTCACGCCGCTTCCCTCGATGACGCCCAGAGAGAAGCAGTCTCAAGGTATTTCGACGTACAGCCTTCCGGGGAAGACCTGAGGAGCTTCCACCGTGATCTCCTCGATCCGGGTAGAAGCGTCGCCGACATCACTGGAGTTCAGCGCGACCTGATGGATGAACTTTTCGAACAGGACATCTACCCCGATATCGGGATGGGTGTCGACGGAAAAGCTGTGCTCGCTCGTTACGATGAGGACAGGGAAGTATATGAGGGATTGGGCGAGGACATTGAGTTTTCAACCGAACAGGCGACCGAGGAAGGCTTCCTGACGGCAGAGGACAGTTACAGGATGATCGCTTTCCCGTACAGCTTCTCGGACAGAGTTATCCACATGTTGAACGGTCTTGAGGAAAAGTTCCGGGGCAACGGAGACGAAGAACTGAAGGATCAGGTTCCAAGCGAGACGCCGTTCCCCATGGTCGACTTCGCCGGTATCGACGAACATGCTTCAACTCAGGAGGTCTACGGGGCAGTCACGTCGACCAGCGACTACGGCAGTTACGCCGACTCCTCCTCCAGCCTTCCGCGTTCGGAGTTCGGCGTGGTCTCCAACACTTACATGGCCGACTCCGTAGACGTGGAAACGCCGGAGATGAGGGAGGACGAGTCGTTCGCAGAGTACGGCGGCCGTTTCACTGACCGGATACTCGAGAAGTCCGGGGATAGGCTTGTAGAGCCGCTGACCAAAGATCTGCAGTAGCCGCCGGTCAGAGCCGCGAAGCCACCCGGCTTCAGAAGCCTTCCGACTTCAGGTGTTCGATTACCGCGTCTTTCGCGATTACTTCTTCCTCGCCGGAGTCCATGTGCTTCATCGTTACCTCGTCGTTCTCCAGGTCGCGCTCGCCGACGATCAGAGTCCTTTTGGCGTTGATAGAGTCAGCGTAGCCCAACTGTTCTCCGAAGCCGCGGCCGGAGAGATCGGTCTCGACCGTTAATCCTTCCTCACGCAGTTTTGTTGCGTAGTCAAGCGCCACATCCCTCACTGATTCGGAGACGCTCAGTACGTAGACGTCAGTCTCCACTTCTTCCAGCGGGTAGCGGCCCTCCTTCTTCAACAGTTCGATTGTTGGCGAGTAGCCGAACGCGAAGCCGACGGCGGGAACGTCCCGGTCGCCGAAGATCCCGACAAGTTCATCGTATCTTCCGCCTCCGAACAACGCTCTCAGCTCGCCTTCCGAGTCAAACGCTTCGAAGACCAGTCCTGTGTAGTAGGCGAGGCCGCGAACAATAGAGAGGTCAAACCGGCACATCTCGGCAACGCCGTAGGACTCAAGTGCTTCGCCCAGGCTCTCCATCCTGTCAACGGAGCCCTGTACCTCCTTCGGCGCCTTCTCACGCAGTTCGTCCATCTTTTCAAGGATGGGGCCTGAAATATCCGTCAGCTCGTCCACTTTTTCAGCCTCTCCTGCCGTCAGGCCACGTTCCTGGAGGTCTTCGAGGAACTCCTCGCGTTTCATCTTCTCCTTGTCGTCGATAACCTTCATGGCTGCCTCCGTTTCCTCTATGCCCTGAGACTCCAGTATTGACTCCAGGAGCTTCCGGTCGTTTACAAGAAATCTGACCCGGTCGTCGAGTTCCAGCTTCTTGAAGATGGTTGCGGCGGCTGCGATTACTTCTGCATCGGCTTCGACGCTCTCGATGCCGAAGATGTCGAAGTCGCCCTGGAGGAACTCCCGGTCGCGGCCTTTGGTGACGTCCTCGTAGCGCCACCGCTTCGAAGTATTGTACCATTTCACCGGCTTCTTCAGATCCTTCCGCTTCTGGATCAAGCGCGCCCGGGTGGGCGTCTGCTCCGGGACAAGCGTTATCTTGTTGTCGCCCTTGTCGGTGAAGGCGTACATCTCATCAGTCACCGAGTCCTCCTCTTTCTCGGTCCAGAGCTCCTGTCTCTCTATGCTGGGCGGGCTTATCTGCCGGAAGCCGAACTCTTCAGCTGTCTCGTCGACTACTTCTACAAGTTTTTTCCACGTCGCCCATTCCTCCGGGTAGCGGTCGTAGGTTCCCTTCAGGCTTTCCAGTTCGATGCTCATTTAGTACGCCTCCTGTCCGAGGTTTTCCGCGTTGTCTTTAAACCGGTTTTGAAACCTGGCAAGTCGACTTTCCGCTTCTCCGACCTGCTCGTAGTCCAGCCCGAAGCCTTCTGCAGTCTCGCCGGAGTCGTACATGTAGATTCCGGCGACTTCTCCGGATGTCTGCGCCAGCTCTCTTTCCTCGTCAACGTTTCCGCTGAACGTGTCTATCTCGTAACCGCCTTCCCAGTACTCCTCCGCGAGCTCTTTCCCGAGCCGCTGGAACTTTTCCGGGACAAGCACTACTTCCGGCTCTTTTTCAAGCTCGCTGTTCATCGCCGCCCAGGTTATCGTGCTGCCGCGCTCCTCGACGACCTCGTAGCCTTCCGCATAATCTTTTGCCGTGGCCTCTAGGTCAGGCAGGGCGCTGCCTTCCCCTTCCCGAAGCGCGAGCTCTGCGGCCTGGTCGTACGGCATCCAGACCTCGCTGTAGTCGCCGAACGGGTCTTCTTCAAGCGCGTATCCCTCTACCGCGCCGTCAAGGGTTTCGATCCGGTCGAGCGTCGGTCTTTCTCCGTCTCTACCTGTCTCCGCGAGCTTGACTCCTTGCCAGCCCGGCTGTTCAAGTTCCCGGCGGATTCCGGTTGTATCGCCGTTCTTCGCAGCCTCCTTTCCTTTACCGTTAATCATCCCGCTGATCACTTCGCAGCTGAAGTAGCTTTCTTCAAGCACCGCTTCCATTGCTTCGCGGGCGTTTCTGCCTTTCCTCGGCACTGCCGTCGCGGCGCTGATCCTGTCCGCGGTGAACGTACTCACCCATCGAGCACCACCTTCAGAACGTTGCCGTCAAAGTCGAAACGCCTGACTTCTTCAAGTCCTTCAACTACTTCGACTGCTTCGAGGGCGGTCTCTACGTCAAAGACTTGAATATTCGTGGCGTCAAGCGACAGCTGTACAGTGTCTCCGGGCTCTATGCCGAGCGAGTTCCGGAGTTCCGCAGGTACTGTGACGCGACCCTTGGAGTCAAGCCTGGCTGAGAAAGTTTTTCCGGTGAACGTACTCACCGCTGTTGAGACTTTGAGAACTATCCGATTCGAGAGATTCTTCCGTGAACGTAGCCACCTTTCATGGTCACGAACATAAGACAGCCTCCGGCCTTTTTAAACCTGCGTGGGGCTGGGGTGGGAGACAGGAGGACTTAAATACCGGCACCGGTATTACAAAGTAATATGGGGTTCCTGTGTATCGACATCGGGGGGACAAACACGCTGTTCGGGGTTGGAAACGGCGATTTTGAGCTTGTGGACAAGCGGAAAAGCAGCGAGTTCCTGGAAGATGTGGAGGGAACTGTAAAGGATATACTTTCAAACTCCCAGATCGAGAAGATTGAGGACGTGGCGGTCGCGGCTGCAGGTCCTATCGACCGCGAGAAAGGCGTTTTCTATCCGCCGAACATTGATGAGGAAAAGATCAACCTGGTCGAGCCACTGGAAAACTTCGGCGATGTCTCCCTGATAAATGACTGTACCTCAGCTGTCATCGGCGAACACGAGTACGGAGGCCATGACGTCGATAACCTGGTCTACCTGACGATCTCCAGCGGTATAGGTGCGGGTACAGTTATCGACAACAACGTGCTTGAAGGCGCGGCAGGAAACTTCGGTGAGGTCGGTCACATGGTGCTTGAAGAGGACGGTCTTGAATGCGGATGCGGCGGCAACGGGCACTGGGAGGCCTACTGCTCCGGTAACAGCCTTCCGGAGATGGCGAGAGAAGTGACCGGGGAAAGGTTTGAGGACGCGCTGGAGGTTTTCCGGTCCTACAGAGAAGGCGATCCGCACGCGGAACAGGTCATCCAGAGGATGCAGGATATGAATGCCCTCGCGGTTTCCAAGATCGTGAATCTCTACAACCCTGAGAAGATTGTACTTGGAGGGGCAGTAGCGCTGAACCATCCTGAAACTGTCGTGGAGCCGCTGCAGGAGATGGTTGAAGAAGAGTCCGTCAATGAGGTGCCGGAGATCGAGAAGTGTGCGCTGGGAGAGCGAGCAGTACTTCACGGCCTGCGGGGAGTCTGCAACGGAAGTTATAATAGCTGAAGGCCTTGTCTTTCTTCCATGGGAGACTTCTCAGAACACGTTCTATTCGGTTTACTGGCCGCTGCAGTGTCCGGATACCTCCTGAAAGGCCTGGTATCTCCCGGTTTCTTCGAGGCACTTTCAGGTCTCCTACTGCTTTTTGCCGGGTCTGTACTGCCTGACATAGACCACGAGAACTCCTACGTGCATCGATCCATCAAGGCGTTCCTGAGCATCTCCGGTGCAGCCGCTGTGATGACTTTCACACCGCTGATGATCCACAGGCGTTTCGCGGTCGCGGTAATCGTCATGGCGGCGACATATGCCGCAGTATCGGTTCTGAGGCCGAGGCACCGCGGCTTCACCCATTCATGGCGGTTCGCTTTCTACAGTTCCTCGCTGGTCGTATCTGCTACGGTACTGGTATCCGGCTCTCTTGTGCCTGGCGCCGGCTTCACGCTCGGAGTGTTTTCCCACCTTCTCCTCGACGGAGAACTTCCCTGATCAGTTGATGTCAGCCACGTCCTCCATGGTGGCCTTCCTGTCCGTCGTCTTCGACTTGCTGTAATCAGCGACCTCTGGATTGGTGTAGAGCTCGATGTTGAAACGTTTGGAGAGCTTCTGGGCCAGCGACTTGTCCGGCTTGAGTTGCTGGTTCTCTATCTTCTTGATCAGGGATTCTTTCTCGTTGAGCTCGTCTGATAGCTCCTTTATCGAGAGCGTCTCGTCCTCACGTGCTTCCTTCAACTTCTCACCGTAGTCGTTGACAAGCACTTCCTGGCTGCGTCTCCTGGTTGACTTCTTCGATTTCTTTTTCCTTTTCTGGGAATTCGTCTCTACTTCCTCTCCCATGTCCGAGCAGGAGTCGCAGACATCAAGTTTTGCTCCCTCGATTTTGACTGTTTTTGTGGAGTCAGTGTCTTTACCGCATAGTTCGCAGGTTGGCATTTAGAGTCACAGAAAATTAGATTTCATGCGTTGGATCGATGTTTCGGTTCTGATAGTCCTACCCAAGGATTCTCATCCCAAGTTTAATATTTTTCCCGTTCAGTTCGAGAAGCGGCTCATGACCAGTCCATAGGCGAAGAAACCTGCTGAAAGCAGCAGGAGTCCTACACCTGTGAACTTTATCAGGGCCGGATCGAGCATCTGCGAAGAAGTAGAAGCTGCCTCTCCCACGGTTTCAACCGACTGCATCGTGAGAGTTGAGACTCCGTCCCGGGAAGCTCCTTGAGAAGCGAGACCCATGCTCTGGTAGCCGAACACTCCGATAGCCCCGAGAAGCATCAGTGCTGACGAAGTGATCGAGAACTTAACCTTTTTCTCGCGGCCGGAAACGATCGCCTCCGCCTTTTCGGTCGGCCGGTAGACGACACGCTTTCTTCCCTCCTTGGAATCTTTCTCAACAAGGCCGGCGTCTGCCAGCTTTGAAAGATGTGAGGACACTGTGGACTTGCTTCTGTCAAGCTCCGAGCTCAGCGAGGTCGGTGTAGATTCATTCCTCATGACCTCATCCAGTATCTTTATCCGGGTCGGCGAGGAAAGCGCTCTCACCGTGTCGAAGTCCAGCCTCATGGATTGGAATCGTGTGCGTTGGTTTTTTAGTTTATCCTCGCTGTTCGAGCGCTCCCGAACAAAAGCCGTAAAGTTTATAACCTGGAGCGCGATGTTCAATCCAATGATCGAAAAACTGAGAGACTCGTCAGGCCTCCAGTACGCAGCATTGGCGTCAGGATTAGTAGCTGTGATGGCTGTCGGCTTCGTGGCGCAGTCCTTCTCAACGAGTTCGCAGGGTGACGCGCTTCAGACCCAGAAAGCGTACCGTGATGTCTCACTCGCTGCCTCAGGTGATTCAGCGGCCAGTTCTCCCATGTACGCTGTTTCCTACAGGATGAGTCTTGAGGTCAGTGATGTGAGAGAAGCGATGAATGCGGTCGGTGAGAGAGCAAAGGGGCTCGGCGGCCGCATCGAGTCAGAGAGCTTCGACAGGCGACGTGGCGTCAACGGAGACATGAATGTCCTGGTTCCGAAGGAGAACGTGACCGAGTTTGTCTCCGGGATCGAATCAGACTACCGGGTAGAATCCTTTAGCAAACAGAGACAGGATGTATCCGATCAGTACACGGAGACCCGGCTTGAGCTCAGGAACAAGAGGCAAGAGCTTCGACAGCTGGAAGAGCTGATGAACAGAACCGAAAGCGTTGATTCGCTGATCAAAATACAGGAAAGGATGTCAGAGCTGAGAAGCAGGATCCAGTACCTCGAACAGCGGAAGGAAGAGATCAGGGAGGACGTAGAGTACGTCGACGTATCGATCAGCCTTGAGAGACCCGGCGTGATTGATACAGACTTCAATCTCCGGGAGTCGCTTGCAAACGCCTACAGCGGTATTTTCCAGAGCCTAAACCTGCTGATCGTCGGGACGGGTTACCTGCTTCCGTTTGCGCTGCTGGGCGCCTTAGTGTACGGCCTGAGAAGGATCTACTCTGAAAGGTTCTGACAGAGCCGTCAAACCTGTTTTCCCCCCTATTTTTATTTCATTGTTTCGTGATAACCTGATGACAAAAATACGGCGACAGGACTTTACTATACCCTATACAGCCCGGAAGTCCCGTACCTATAAAAAAGGGGCTTGACAATTGGTTCTTGGTGAATACGCATGGTAGACGTTCTCAAGAAGTCCGGCGTTCGAGATGCCGCTGAAGGAGTCAACGTAGGTTCTGACTTCTACGGCGCTCTCGACGACGAAGTGAAGGAGCTCATCCACGACGCAGTGGAGAGAGCTGAAGCGAACGGACGCAGAACCGTCAAGGCACGCGACGTTTAAACTTTCAGTGGGGGGAAGTCCATTCCCACCCCGTTTCTATTTTGTTTTCTATCTCAGAAAGAAGGGAAACATGTCTACAGTTTAAAGCTCTTCCTGCCGTCTCTTTACTTCTTTCAGGTGCGCCTCAACTTTTTCGAGGGCTTCACGGAGCTGCTCAACGGTCGACAGGTTTTCTATAGGCAGTCGGCCAAGATCGCCGCCATTAACTTCGATTACTACCTTCCCATCGCCTGTTTTGACCTTGAAGTTGAGAACGTCGTAGGGACCTTCATCGAACTCGTAAAGTGTTTCCGCCATGTCCGAGTCTTGGGAAAGCAGGGTTTTATTGATTCCGGACAAGCTTGACAGCGGCTTCAAGTGCCCGTCTCGCCTCAGACCTGTCCCTGCTCTCTGCCTTTACGCGGATTATCGGTGAGGAACCTGAACTTCTGATCAGGACTGTTGCATCGCCGTCAACATACTTGACCCCGTCAACTTCTGATACGATGCTGAAGCTTTGCCTGGCCTTTTCGACAACCTTTGAAAGTACTTCCTCCTTCTCCGCTACCTTGACATCCTCTTCAAGGGTCGTGTACTCCGGGATTTTTTCGAGAAGTTCTTCGAGCCGGATGTTTGAGGCGGTCAGACATGTGAGGATTCCGGAGTTGTAGGGAACGAACTTTGGAAAACAGTAGTGGCCGTTAGGTTCTCCTGCAAGATCTGCATCGGCTTTCAGGGCTTGATCCACGACAAAGGGGTCGCCTACCCGCGTGTAGCTGATCGCGCCCCCGGCGGCCCTGACGACTTCTTCAACCGCTTCTGAGGTGTCTACCGATGCTACCACTTCAGGGCTTTCAAACAGCTGTGCAAGGATGCCGAACAGCTCGTCCCCAGTTATCCATCGGCCGTTGAAGTATACTGCGGCGCGGTCAGCATCCATGTCGGTTGCGACACCGAGGTCGGCGCCGTGTTCCTCCACCGCTTTTTCGACGTTCTCCAGGATTTCAGGGTCTGGCCGCGGCGGATCGAAGTAAGGCCCCTCTGGTTTTCCCCTGGCGAGGTCTATCACTTCTGCGCCTGACTCTGCCAGTACCTGCGGAAGAAGCTTCCGGGCGGCGCCTCCCATTGTTTCGACCACGACTGTTTTCTCTGCTCCGGGGCCGCGGCCGGACTCAAGTAGTCTTTTCCTGTAGTAGTTCTTCGATGCTTTCTCCACACGGGTATAGTTGCCGGAGCCCTCTCTGAAGTCTCTGTTCCGGAAAAGTTCTTCGATCCTGTCAAGATCCGTGTTTTTGAAGCCGTTTCCCGCCGGGTACATCAGTTTGAAGCCGTTGGAGTTGAGCGGGAGGTGGGAAGATGTTACCTGGACTGTCGGCGTGCCAAATCTTCTCCCTGTCAGCGCCGCGTAGTCTGTCGGGCCCTCTCCTGCATCGTATACGTCCGCTCCTGTCGACCTGATGCCTTTGATCAGTTCTTTCTTTAGAGGAACTGAGCTTGTCTTATTGTCGCGGGAGACTGTTACCTCTCCACTGAACCTTCTGTGTGCGAATGTACCTGTAGCCTTCCCGAGCAGCCGGGCAAACTCTTCATCGATTTCGTTCCCGTACTCTCCACGGATGTCGTACCGTCTGAAAACTGCGTCCTGATCCATCAATCGCGTACCTCTCTTATCCAGTCTCTTGCGTCCTCCAGGGTGTCTCTCTGCCTGCTGAAAAGATAGCCGGGCACGTCGACCCTGTCAAGTTCGACCTCCCTGTCATCTATCAGGGCCTGGATGCCTTCAACCTGTTTGTCCTCTTCCTGGACGACCGTGTAGCCGTCTAAATGCTCCAGCACCCCTGATTCTTCTATCTTCATTGCCTGGAACTCTGGATCGCCGCGGGAGACTATTATCACTTCTTCGTCTACCGATTCAAGCTCCTCGACGTCGGGGTAGAGAAAGTTTTTCGCGTTCTCAATCTCCTGGAATATCTTTGCGACTTCGACTCCAAGGATGTCAGCGTGTCGTGCAGGGTTGTAGACTCCGTCCTCCCTGGCTCTGTCGTAGGTTCTGCTGAAGCCGGGTATCTGTTCTTCAAGATGTTTTTTGAAGCGTTCTGTGTTGAATAAAACCCTGTCGAAGTCGATGCCGATCTTCACAGTATCTCTCCGTCCTTGAGTACCTCGCCTTCCCCCAGGTTCGAGGAGATTTTCTCGTGGCTGTCGGTGACAGCGTGGGCGCCGACCTTCCTGCCGGGCTTGATCGAGCAGTTCATGCCTATCTTCGCTCCAGTTCCTATAACGGCGCCGAGTTTTTCCCGTTGAGAATCCTTCAGTTCTCCCTTGACCTCCATAGCGACTGTCTTGCCGTCGCCGCGCTTGTTTGCGGTCTTTGTGCCGGCTCCGATGTTCACATCTCTGTCAAGGTAGGAGTCGCCTATGTAGTTGAAATGAGGTATTGCGGATCTGCTCCTGACGACACTGTTTTTGAGCTCTGATCGGCCGACTGTAACGTTTTCATGCAGCACAGTATATGGCCGGATGTAGGCGGAAGGCCCTATACTGCAGCCTGAATGGATCACTGCCGGGCCTTCAATCGTTGTGTGTTCGCGAATCTCCGCGCCTTCTTCGATGACTACTCTTCCTTTCACGGAAGCGGATTCATGCACCTCTCCTTCAATCCGGCGCTCCAGGTCTTCAAGAAGCTTTTCGTTTGCATCGAGAAGCTGCCAGGGATAGCTACAGGGCATCCAGCGGTCGGCCTCGATGAATTCCGCGCCCTCCAGGTAGTCCTGAAGCGCGTCAGTTATCTCGTATTCCCCTCTCCTCGACTTCTCGACTTTTTCAAGCAGCGAGAAGAAGTCGCCCTGTACCTTGAAACAACCGGTGTTAACCAGGTCGGAGTCAGGGTTCTCTGGTTTCTCCGTTATACCGGTTACCTTTCCGTCTTCCACCGTGTAGACACCGAAATCCCCCGGGTTGTCGGCCCGTGCCGCGAGCACTGCTTTACGTTCTCCGAGCATGTCAAGCAGTTTCTCGCCGTAGATATCATCGCCGTTGAGTATCAGTGGTGCCTCTACGTGCTCTCTTGCTTTCAGGGCTGCATCGGCTGTCCCGAGAGGCTCCTGCTGTTCAATTATCCTGATGTCTTCGTCACCGCTGTAGCGTTCCCGGAACTGCTGTATCATGTAACCGGCGACTATTACTATTTCGTCGACCTCCCCTCTCAGAGTGTCGATGCTGTGCTGTATCAGGGGTTTCCCGGCTACAGGCAGAAGAGGTTTCGGGGTTTCCGCTGTAAGAGGCTGCATCCGAGTTCCTTTGCCTGCGGCAAGGATGACTGCTTTCATGGACATCAATTGTCGGTCAGCTTATTTACTTATCTCGGAGAGATCGGTCCTGGCATCGGGCACAAACTTTACGCCCTTGATCGAATTATTCATCTCGATGAAGCTTCTCGGGCCGATAAACGATTCGGATATGACTGTGCCCGCCTTTACAGAGGTCTCCTCTGCCAGTACGCTTTTCTGGACGAAGACGGAGGGTTCAATTGAAACATCTCTGAAGATCAGCGAGTCCTCCACGGCCGCGGATCTGACGACTGTTCCTGCGTTCACACTTGAGTCTGTGACAGTGGTATCAGGGCCGATCTCGGCGTTTTCTCCTATTATACATGCTCCTTCGAGCACGGTGCCGGGCTTCAGCTCCGCATCTTCCCTGATCACCGCCTCATCGCAGATCTCGGCGTCTTCGTGAATCTCCGCGGATTCTGCGATCGATGTCTGGTCAACCATCCGCTCGCGCTTTATCCTGTCAGCTTCCCACAGTTTCCTCGGCGAGCCGATGTCGATCCAGTAGTCCTCGACCAGTTCGAACCGGGCTTCATCGCCGAGGAACATCTTGACCGCGTCCGTCAGGTCTTTCTCTCCTTCCATCTTCTCCAGCTCCTCGAATATAGCCGGCGTGAAGACGTATATCCCGGTGTTCACCAGCGTGTTCTCCGGTTCTTCAGGTTTCTCGACGAGGTCGACGACACGGTCGTTCTCAATGCTCAGAACTCCGAATTTTTCCGGTTTTTCCTCTCTCGTGGCAAGTATGGTGGTTCCAGGGTTCTTCTGCTCATGTTTTTTCACCAGCGCCTCGATGTCCTGGCCGGAGATTACCACGTCGCCATTGACGACCAGGAAGTCCTCCTCTATGAAGTCGCAGGTCTCGACAGCACCGCCTGTACCGTTGAGTTCTTCCTGCCTGACTATGTTCACGTCAGTGTACTCGCCGAACTCGCTTTCAAACATCTTTTGCCGGTAGTTGGCCACGAGGTAGATGTCATCTATACCCGCGTCCTTTAACGCCTCTATAAGGTGTTTCACGACCGGTTTTCCTGCCACGGGCAGAAGCCCTGTAGGTGCGGACTCTATGAAGGGGAAAAGGTTCTCCTCCTTTTTGGCACAGGGTATTACGGCTTTCATCAGCTCGGCACGGAAAGGTTTTTGCCCTGGTTTTCAGTGTCTTCGACTACCATGCTTTCAAGCCGGGAGTTAGCTTTTTTGAGTTCTTCCATGTATTCGCCGGCGTCAAGCTGTTCACGGGCGTCGAATAGCGCATCCATGAATCTATCGGTCTCAACGTCCAGCTGTTTCTTTCCCTGGCCCGCGGCGTCCCTGGCAGCGTCCTCGATAACCCGGTAGAGCGGGGTGTGAATCCGGTAGTCCGTCTCTATCTCCTTGCCTGATTCGAGGTCGAAGAGCTTTCCCTCTATAAGGTCGCCCGCCAGGTTCCTGTCCCCTTCGATCACGAAAAAGGCTGCACGTTCATCCACGAACGCTCTGCCGTCAGCCTCGACGAAGTCGCGGTGCCTGAAATCATGTCCTGAAATCTCCTGGAGCTCGGATATCCGGGCCATCGCCCTGTTGGAAAGTCCGAGCCAGCCGGAGTTGATCTCGACCTCTACTGTACCTGCGCTGAAACGGGCGGAGAGATCGGCTTCTGCAGCTTTTTCATCCAGGTCTTCAACGTAGCCTCCCTCTATCGATAGCAGTTTGTCGGATCCTTCACGGAAAGGAGTGTAGTAGTTCGTCTCCGCAGATTCTATATCAAGCGACGGTTCCACCCCCGCCGCGTCAAGGAAGTCCATGACGTAGACCTCATTTATCGCCTGTTTCAGGACTGTGCCGCCTCTAAGCTCTCTCCTTCTCTGGGGTATCAGAGCGGCCTCGACCGCTTTCGAGGAGAACCTGTAAGTCCTTATGGCCTCAACATCAGTTCCTTCCAGCAGTTCCTCTGCTTTTCTCACAACAGGGTTCTCTCGTTCGATGAAATCGACCTTCCAGGTGACATCCGAGTTCTCGGAAAGCTTCCGCTCCCTCAGGTGTTCCTCCCTGCTTAGAGAGGGCGGCCGTTCCGCGAGGTGGTAGAAGCCGTGCTGGAGCGACCTGTAAAGATTGTCGGAATGGGTGTCCGAACTGCCTGTATCATACACGAATACACGACCGTCTTGCTCAGAGGCATCAGTGTACATTTCATGCACGTCCTGGAAGGTCTGGATCTCTATCTCATGTGCCCTGGCGAACTTCTCAGCTGATTCAAGCTCGTCAGGGTCATGGCTGCAGACGCCGCATAGCTCGGCTTCCACAGGGCCGTGGTTCACGAGCTCGACAAGATGCTCGAACCCGAGGCGTCCATAGCCCTGGAGACCGATATGGTAGATTTTGAGTGTCACGTCTTAACTAAAGTTTCACAGGTTTAAAACAGTCCGAGATTTAAAACTTCGCGAAGACTCTATACCTGCGATGCCAGAACCGTTTACGCTGCGGATTGACGAGGTCTACGTCGAGACCATCGAACAACTGGAAGAAGAAGGATATCTGGAATCAAGGACTGAGGGCTTCATATATGCTATCGACCGCAGCCTCGAGTCTTTAAATGACGATTACGTGCCTGTGACCCGGCCGGATCCCGAGATTGACAGGCGAGCCTCAGAGATATTCCAGCAGAAGGTTCACGAGGAGGAGTACCCGTTCAATCTATACGAGTTCAAGCAGGACTCGCTCGAACTCGCGAAAGAGGCGTCGCGGCTCGCGGAAGAACTCGACGATGAGGCTGCAGAGGAGTTCGCAGAGGAGTACGTTGAAAGATACTTCCCGGACATCGATTCCGGCGAGTTCTGAAGCTGCAACAGCGGTCAGTATTTAAAACTTAAGATGGAGAGCTTGGTTAGAGGTTATTGACATGGGAGATAGGCCAGCACGTATCTACAGGGAGCAACCCAACCAGCCGTACACGAGACAGTCGCAGAAAAAGAACGATAATTTCATCAAGGGAGCGCCGGCTCCACGCGTCACCCAGTACGAGATGGGCGTAAGAAACGAAGAGTTCGAGAAGAAAGTGGTTCTGAAAGTTGACGAAGACGTCAACATCCGCTCTGAAGCTCTTGAAGCTGGCAGAATCGCAGCCAACTCCCACCTGTCCAAGGTTCTCGACCCTGAAGAGGACTACATGTTGAAGATCCACCCGTACCCTCACCACGTTCTAAGGTACCACCCGCTCGCAGGAGTAGCGCAGGCTGACAGGTACTACGAGGGCATGAGAAAGCCTTTCGGTCGGCCTATCGGCCGCTCGGCGATCGTCGACGATGGACAGACAGTTTTCAGCGTTCGACTCGACGAAGGCGATGTAGAAGAGGCAAAGAAGGCTCTTGAACGCGCAAAGCACAAGATGCCTGTCAGTTGCCGCGTCAAGATCGAGGAGTAGAAGTCGGAAGATATTAATCCCGGCGGAACGCTGTATCAACGTGTATGGTACAGTGGAAAGATCAACTCGAAGGTGAGACAGGAAGCAAGGCGGCCGCACTGGAAGAACTCGAGAATCTTTCAGTACCCAATTTTTTCGTTGTAACACGGAGTGAGGCCGCAGAAGGTTTTAGCAGCACTGACGATGGGTTGAAGGTCAGCGAACAGTTGGAAAACAGTATAATGGAGGCCTACCAGGACATAGGGATGAGTTCCGAGGTCAGGAATTCAAACGGCCGCGCCAAGAACCTGGTTGGAGGACAGCGGAACAACCAGCTGGTATCCGTCAGAATCTCGGAGCGAGGCGATCACGAGTACAAGCTTAACGTCGGCAGCTCCGAGCTTATAGACGCTGTGGAGTCCGTAGCCTCTTCTTACTACCGTTCGGCGGAAGAGGAACACCCCGCGATAATAATACAGAAGATGGTGGAGCCTGGCTATACCGGGGCGATGCTTGGAAGCAGAGGACGCGCACTTTTAGAGGCTGTGGAAGGACTCGGCACCTCCCTGGAGGAGGGAATAACCTCTCCGCACTACTACGTACTGGAGAAGGGAGAAGTGACCAGGAAGCACAGGGCGGAGAACCAGCTCAAGATCAAACGCAACCCGATAAACGGTAAACATAAACGCGAACAGGTAACCCCTGAAACACTGCCGTTCGAAGAAGAGGAAGTCACACAGCTCCACAGCAAGCTGGCCTCGGAAGGAGTCAACGCCAAGTTCGTCTACAAACGCGGGAGCTTCCACATAGTCGATGCCTGGAAGGCCAGCGAGGAGTTCCAGGCAAACGAAGAGGGAATCCGGGTCTCGGACGGAGAAATCAGGGGAGAAATCGGACGCGACGTATCCTACACGGACAAGACTCTTCCGCCAGATGAGTACCACAACGCACTTATCGCCCGGAAAGGAGGCTACACTTCACGAGACGCAGAAAAGGCGCGCGAAGCCGGAAAACCCGCCATCTTCAGCTTCAACCGGGAACTGAAGAACGGTCAGCAGGTCAGTATCGAACGCGGCCAGATATCTCCCGGAATCGAGGATCGGGAAACCGGCCAGCCCTTCAACAACAGTGAAAAAGCCCGGAGAAAGGGCAGAGACACAGCCTCCGAGGTCATACCGCTTAATCCTGGCAGGAGAAGAGGACTCCACCTTTCACCTCCCTATGGAAGAGGGTTCAATGTCGCAGCGAGAGACGCCCCCGGCGAACTTATCCCGGCAAACGGGTATCTGCAAGAATACGGCGACGTGTTCGCGTTCGATGGCGAAAAAGCTGTGCTGGACGCAAGAAAACTTGGAGAACGCGGCCTGGGAGAGGCCATGAGCTACCTTGACGCCGAGACAAAGATACTTGTGCTTCCCGGTCCTGACAGGAAGATAATCCGGGCAGGGATCAGCAACGGCTTTGAAGTATTCGCAGCACCGGGACAGGCCCTGGAACAGGTGAGGGAAGCAGTGGCCGCGGAGGAACAGAGGTTCATAATAAGAAAGCTCCGCGAAATCTGATCCGGATAAAAAGCTTTGGCGTGAAATGTTCCTACATGAAAGAGCAAAAACAGGAAGAGCGACAGTTCAACTACGAGACGTTCGACGAAGTACTCGAAGAACTGAAAGAAAAGGACTACAACAAGGTCGCTCTACAGGGCCCTGACGGCATCAAGCCGCAGCTCATAGACTTCGGCTCCGAGCTCAAAGAGCACGGAATCGAACCCGTCATGATAGGCGCGTCCTCGTTCGGCGCCTGCGGAATCGCCGATGAGAAAGCAGAACGTATGGGCGCAGAAGCCCTGGTTCACGTAGGACACACCCGATTTCTGCACCCTGAAGGCGCTGACATGGACGATCTGAACGTCTACTACCTCCCGTACCGCGAGGATCGCGACCTGATGGGAGTTCTCAAAGAAGAGTACGATGAGATTGAAGAGGAAAAACTCGGGCTTGTAGGCGTCACACAGTACATGGACCGCGCCGAAGAAGCCCGCGAATTCCTCGAAGAAAAAGGCTACGACGTAGTCGACGGAACTACAGGACTGAGAACGACCGAGCCGGGACAGGTACTCGGATGCGACGCCGGCGCCGCCCACAACATCTCACACAAGGTCGACGCGTTCGTATTCCTCGGCAGCGGAGAGTTCCACCCGTCGCAGGTCTCCGAGACCGGGAAAAAGGTCTACGTCGTCGACCCGTACGAGCGCCATATCTGGGTCGAGCCTGCGAACTCGCTCGGTGACGAGCTACAGGCGGAGAAAGCCCGCGTACTGAAGTACAAGGATGAGAAGAAATGGGGTATCGTAACCTCATCGAAGAAAGGACAGAACTACCGCCGCGCAGTCGACATCGCCAAGGAAAAGCTGGAAGAGCACGGCAAAGATGTCTACGTATTCGTCGAAGACCGTATCTTCGAGGCAGACTACAAGGGCTACGGAATCGACATCTACGTCAACTGCGCCTGCCCCCGCATGACAAAAGACTGGCAGGACCTCGCGTTCGTCTCGACACAGGCGTTAGAAGTACTGGACGAGGTCGAGATCGAACACGAAGACTGACTTTTCAGCTCTCCCAGAAGTCTTTCTCCAGCAGCTTCTCCCCGTCCTCAAACTCTTTCTTATCAGCTATCATCCGCCGCAGCTCTTCCTGGCCTTTCGTGTAGCCGATCAGCACCGCCCCGATTAAACGGTCGCCGTCGAAGAACAGGCGGCGGTAGTGATCCGTGTCATACTTCCGAGCGACCGGTTCTCCACTCCAGTCCCCGATCGCGAGGAACTGCACGTCGAAGTGACCTACTCCATAAGTGTTGACGTAGTCAAACTTTTCCTGTTCGTCTAGCATGTTGAGCGCTGCGGTCTCTCCCATCGCCTCGCTGTGATCCCAGGAGCCGTTGACGGTTCTCCGCTCGAAGACCGGGGAGTAGTACTCCACCATGTTGCCCGCAGCGAATACGTCTTCTTCAGAGGTCGAAAGATGTTCATCAACCTTCAACATCCCGGCTTCGTTCTTTTCCGCGTCTATTATCTCCGAGTTCGGCTCCTGTCCGATGGCAACCGCTACAGCGTCGCAGTCGAACTCTTCACCTGAACCAGTTATGACCTTTTCAACATTTTCGCCGCCTTCAAAGTCGACGCATTCTGTCTCTGTTATCACTTCCACGCCTTTCTTCTCCAAGCGATCGTGGATGATTTGCGCGCCTTCCTC
>JBDGSK010000036.1:0-1331 GCA_042217575.1 Candidatus Nanohaloarchaea archaeon
AGTTCTCTATCTTTGGAAAAGATTATTGCTGGCACCTGAATAAGTTCTTTGTAGGTTCCATAGTGATGATCTATTAGATGTATTTCCTCCATCTCATACTCTCCAAATAATTCCCCATGATCTCCTATCACGAGAAAGAGTGTATCTTTAGGCGCATTTTTTACAAGGTTCTTGATAAGTTCATCTGTATATCGGATTGATGCGTCATAAGCACTTTCAAGTATTTCTAGTTTTTCTGCAGAATATCCTCCGCTCTTTAAATAGTCCGGAAGTGACTCAAAGCTTGTTACTTCACTGATTTTCTCTTCACTGATATCGCTCAAGAAAATTTCTCTCTGCTCTTCATTGAATGTGTAGTCCTTGTGAACCGGCATCAAATTAAGGAAGAGAAATGAGTTTTCTTCTCTATTCAATAGTTTTTGAGCCTTCTTTATAGAGTACTGTGAGCCCTGGGGATTGTAATCTTCGCTTTTCAAGAATTTTCTATCTAAGTGCTTTACAAATGATTTCAAAGAATTCAAGTCGCCTCTTAGGGCAGTTTTCTTTCCAAAATCTAGCCATTTCTCCTTTCTATTATCGTATGCTCCATCTTTTTCCCAAACCTCATTCCAGGTCTCGGCATCCGATAAAACAGGTGTCGGATAAAAATTATCGAAATCAAGTCCGAAACCCAAGTTTGGATTTAATAATTCATTTTCTGATATCCCGTACGTATTATACCCTTGCCGACTCAATTCTTCAACAAGTTTATTTCTTCCGTTAAAATACATGTTCTGCGTTGTAGAGCCATGTTCTGATGGAAGTTCACCAGTGAAAAGAGAGGCATGGGCAGGAACGGTCCAAGGTGAGGTAGAATAGTAATTCTCCAACTTAACACCTTTTTCCGCCATCTTAGATAAGAAGGGAGCTGTATCTTTCTCATAGCCATAACACGGTAAATTCTTAGCTCTTAAAGTATCGACTACCAAAAGAACAACATTTTTGTGATTTCTTTCTTCGCTCATGATCAATTTCCTCTCTTTTTTTCCATATATTTGCTTGCCTTCATTAATGCATCCGGTTGACCTGCATCAGTCCAGAACTGATCGAGCGTCTCATATGTTAGTTCTTCTCTATCCAGATACCAGTTCAATATATCAGTTATTTCATACTCTCCGCGGTCCGATGGCTCCATTTCGTTTTTGATAAAATTAAATAAACTGTTTGATTCATCATTGTAGAGCCCAAAGCACCCTGTAATTGCGTACGGAGAGTGAGGCTTTTCGGGTTTTTCTTCTATATCCACAATTTTTTCTCCTTTAATTTTCGGGTTGCCGAATCTTTCGGGATCT
>JBDGSK010000036.1:1341-2776 GCA_042217575.1 Candidatus Nanohaloarchaea archaeon
TTTTTTCAAGAATATTTGAGAACCAAAGTCGTCTTTAGAGAAGGAGTTTATCTGTTCAGTAAGGCCTTCTCCGTAGATATTGTCTCCAAGCATTACTATGAATTTTTCATCTTCTTCTATGAAGTCTTCAGCTAGTCCTATCGCATGTGCTATGCCTTTTGGTTCTTTCTGTAGTTTATAGGTTATATCACCATCAAAATGGAAATCAAGTTCTTCTCCTTTCCTGGTTGTGGGTATTTCAGAACCATCTCCCAATAACTCCAGGAAATCCCCCGCATGACCTTCTCCAGAAATAACTAGCACATCATCTATGCCTGCTTTGCCGAGAACATCGAGAGGATAATAAATCATAGGTCTGTCATAGACCGGTAGTAGATGTTTATTCGTAACCTTAGTTGAAGGCATGAGCCTTGATCCTGTACCGCCAGCAAGTATTATACCTTTCATGATTGAGCCTCCTTCCATCTTTTAACGCCTTCCGTGAACTTTGAAGGCGTATAGTCGAAATTATTTTTCAACTTATTTATCGACATGGTGTAGTCGAAACCTCTATTCTGCCATCCTAAATCCTCTCTCAGTATCGGATTTATCTTTCCACCAAGTTCAAATATATTTTTCAGCTCCTTTACTGCCATATACCTGCTCAGAGAGTCTTGGCTTGCCACATTATAGAGACCATACCTTTCCTTCTTTACCGCTTCTTCCACAACTTTAGCTACGTCTCCTACGTAAACCGGGGAGTTTACTTGGTCCATTATAATATCTATTTCTTTTCCTGCTTCTAATCCAGATTTTGCCCATGAAAAAAAGTTGCCTGACGTTGCTTCTTGAGTTTGAGTTGAGCCATACATCAACGAAGAGCGAAGAATTGTATGCCTGGATAAAGAACTCACAATATCTTCCCCCTTCTTCTTGGACTTTCCATATTCAAGCACCGGATCCGTTTTGCTTTCCTCGGTATACTCTTCAAATGTTGTTCCGCTGAACACGTGGGATGAGGAGATGAAAATCAGGTGAGCATCAACTTTCTCAGCTGCTTCAACAATATTTTTCGTGCCCTCAACGTTTACTTTCTGACATTTCTCCTTGTCTTCTTCGCACTCATTTGCATGTATGGCTGCTGTATGTATTATTACGCTAGGATTCTCCTCTACTATTTTTGTAATAGTGGATGTTTGAGAAATATCTGCAGAGATTTCAGCATCCTCCTCCAGTGAAAGGCCTTTTACATCCAATAAACTTTGAATTTCTCTCCCTAATTTACCCTTAGATCCGGTGAGAAGGATATCCATAAATAGGTAAAAGACTACAAATGGTTATATTATTATGGACAAGTCAATTTTGGTTACTGGCGCAGCAGGGTTTATAGGATCTAATTTTGTCGAGTTCCTTTACGAGAAATATGACAATCCTGATATCACCGTAGTAGATAAAT
>JBDGSK010000036.1:2786-4971 GCA_042217575.1 Candidatus Nanohaloarchaea archaeon
ACCTACGCTGCCGAGAAGTCGAGACTAGAAAAATTTGAAAATTTAAGATTTGTAGAAGCGGATATTTCCAACAAACGGAAGATGGAAAAACTATTTGAAGAAGAAAACTTTAGCTATGTAGTTAACTTTGCTGCGGAGTCACACGTCGATAATAGCATTGAATCAGGGAAACCTTTCGTCAGATCGAATGTAGAGGGCGCTTATACTTTAATGGACGTTGCATCTCAGAGAGATGAACTGGAGAAATTCATTCAGATTTCTACCGATGAGGTGTATGGTAGCGTCGAGAAAGAAAAGGCCAAGGAAGGAGACACTTTGAAGCCTAGCTCGCCTTATTCAGCTTCTAAGGCCTCAGCAGATATGCTTGCCAATAGCTTCAAGGTGACACATAATTTACCTGTAATTATAGCTAGGCCAACCAACAATTTCGGACCCAATCAGCACAAAGAAAAATTAATTCCAAAGTTCATAAATAGAGCTAGAAAAGGGAAAAAATTACCGGTATACGGGGATGGAACCAACGTAAGAGACTGGCTTTACGTCAAGGATAACTGTAGGGCGATCGAAACATTGCTAAAGAAAGGAGAACCCGGAGAAATCTATAATATTGGAGCAAATCAATTCAGAGAAAATATAGAAGTTACCAAAAAAATTCTTGATCTTTTAGGCAAAGATGAGAGCTTAATAGAATATGTAGAAGATCGTAAAGGCCATGATCAGAGATATGCGGTTGATAGCTCCAAAATAAGAGATTTAGGTTGGGAGCCTAAAGTAGAATTCGAAAAAGGCCTTAAGAAAACTATTAAACACTACAGCAAATGAAAAAAGTCTCTGTAGCTATCCCTACCTACAATGGAGAAAAATGGCTTAAAGAGTGTCTTGAAAGCGTTGAAAAACAGAGCTTTCAAAATATCCAATTAGTCATAGTGGATGATGGATCTACTGATGAGACTATTGAAATGATAGAGCAGTTTAAAGAAGAATCTGATTTAAATATTGCCTTTGAGAAACACGAAAGCAACCAAGGAATGGCCGAGACTAGAAATCACTGTATTAGGCTCTCTGATGGAGATTATGTGACGATTCTTGATCAGGACGATATCGTTCATGAGGAAAAGTTCGAGAAACAGGTAGAAGTTATGGAGGAAACTGGTTCTGGTGTCTGTATTACCCAGGTAGTTGATTTGATTGAAGAAACTGGCGAGAAAAGAGAAAGAAACTCTATCGAATGGGAAGGTCTCAGTAAGAAGGAGAAGGCGAAACTCCTGTATGAAAACTACTTCAGGCACGAAGACGGTAGGTCGGGCCTACCTTTAACTACAGAAATGGTAAGAAAAGACATCTATGACAAAGTAGGTCTTTATGATACTGAGCTCTTTGGCATGAATGACAGGGAGTTCATGATGAGGGCTTTGAAGGCGACAGATATTGAATTGATAGATAAACCTCTCTTGACAAGAAGACATCATTCGGCTAATGCTTCAAGTCTTCAGGAAAGACTTCTTGAGGATGAAAGTAAATTTTTGGAAAAAGGTTTAGAGATCTGGCCAGAGTTTTCAGAGGCCTATAAAAGAAGAAAGTCTAACGCTGAGCTCAGGAAAGGCCTTTTTTCCTTAAAGAATGGAGATATAATCGGATGCAGTAAAAATATTGTTAGCGGGTTTTACACAAGTCCTGTCGGCAGTTTGGGAGTTATCAAACAGTTTATGAAGAACCAGTTTAGGGAAGAAGATAGCTTCTAGATAATTTTAGATACTTCTTGAGAAAAATCATTTTTGCTACTTTCTTCAGTCAAGCCTTGAACAGCTTCTGTGAGAGTTTCAGCGATTCGTGCCCTTTCTTGCTCTTCAAATTCATAGAAATTTTCTATAGTTTCAAGCAGTTCATCTGAAGAGGATCCAGATACCATATTTTCTTCAACCGGTTCTATGAACTCTTTAAGACCTGTGCTCTCAGTTACTATGGCCGGTATGCCTGCTGCCATTGCTTCTGCAGGTCGAGAATATCTCTTCTAGGTTTTCCACGTATCCGTGTACTTTGATATTTTCTGCATTTCTTTCTTCATGGCCTTTTCCGACTATGTGAAGCGTATATTCTGTATTTTTTGCTGCTTCTACTAGTGCGTCTACGTTTTTGTTGGGATAGTTATAGCCGACGAAGCATATTTCTTTTGTCTCTTTGTATT
>JBDGSK010000037.1:0-15077 GCA_042217575.1 Candidatus Nanohaloarchaea archaeon
TTCCAGCGACGAAGACGTACATGGCGATCGGCTGGCTTGCGCACGAAGGAAAAGTAGAGTTTCACGAGCAAGGTAGAGGAAATACTGTCAGTCTCAGTTGAGCCGAGAGCCGGCTGTTTCGGTCAAGCATATTAAAAAGAGAAACGAATTACTGTTCAAGGTATCTGATCAATGGGATTGCTAGACTCCGCGTCCAAGGATTCAGAGGTGGAAGAATCAGTTTCTGAAGCCTTGAAGCAGGCCAGGGAGAACGCTGGCGAAGTGGAGGTGGAGGACAGCCAGGATTCTGAGAGTTACACTGTTGAGAATGCGCGTCTCGTCTCCGAGCTTGAAAGCCTGAAGGCGAAGGTTAAAGATATCGAAAGGGAGGAAGGCCATGAGTCCGGTTATGTGTCGCGTGAAGAGTTCCGGGAAAAGATGGATGAGTTAGAGGAAAGGATTCAGGAAACGGAGATAGAGGAGAAAGTCACGAGATCGGAACTTGAGAACAGGATAGAGCAGCTGAACCTGGAAGACAAGGCTGACTCGTCGGAGCTTGAGAAAAAGATAGAAGAGCTGAAAGGAGAGCTCGGGGCCACAGGGCTTCGGTCGGAATTGGAAGAGGTGAAGGAGACGACCGGGCGGCTGGAAAGAAGACTTGAGGAAATAGATGAAAGGATCGGGAAGACAGAGATAGAGGAGAAAGTCGACCGCAGCGAGCTCGATGCCCGGCTCCAGGAGATTGAAGAGGGTATGGATGGCGAGCCCTCGGCCGAGGTCAGGGAGCTGCGTTCCCAGGTCGAAGAGATATCTGAACTGCTGGTGCAGGTCTCCCGCAATCTCTGAAAACTTATTTAATACTGGAACCCTTCATTCTTGGTTGCGATGAATGTCTCAGGCTCCCGGACGGTTTCTGAACGTGTAGAGGGAGTCGCGACTGTCTCCAATTCCAAGTTTAATACCAAGGCCAAGTTTACCTGGAATTAAGGTCCAGGCGTGCCTTCTCCGTGTTTCCCAGGGTTTTGCGGCATGCTTCTCGACCAGCTAAGTGACGGCGCCAAACGGCTTGTGTTCGTTCTCTGCCTCCCGCTTTTAGACGGAGTTTTCGCCACTCTGATGGTTTCAGGGGCGCTTCAGACGTTCACAGACGTCGTTGCGGTTTCCCTGACTGTCTTCTCCGGTGCAGGAGCTTTCGCAGTGCTTTACTCGTCTGCAGAGACGGTAGAGGAGGCGAAGTCGATGGTTCTCCAGGCTGCACCGGTGCTATTCACAGGGGCTCTGGCCGTGTCGCTGGTTGCGCCGGTGTTCGAGCAGCTTTTCTACGTTGAAAGGATGCGTTACGCCGCAGGCATCGCATTGTTGGTTATCGCAGCTGAAATGCTCGATCTTGAGGTTGCGGAAAAACTTTCAGTTCCGGCGGTTCTGTTGACCGGTGCGGCGCTTTCGCTGAAGAACCCGGGGTCGATCGCGTTAAGTCTGGAGTACATAGGGCCGGCGCTGGCGACTTCATTCGTTGCTCTCGGAACACTTTACGCTGCCTCGCATGTCAGGGCTGACCGTCTCGATATCTCCTGGATAAGAAGGGGAGGTGGGGCAGTGCTTGCGCTTATCTCGCTGTCGCTTTTCGGGATAGGGATTCCGTCAGGACTGGGGCTTGCGGTATTGACAGCCTCGTTCATCGCCGCGGTCAGGTAGTCAAAGCCTGTAGGTCGTGACCTCGAAATCTCCGGAGGACTCAAGCCTCTGCGATACTCGGAGTGTTATCCTCTCGCGTGTCGGCCGAAGCACGAACGCCAGGCCGAGAGCATCGGTCACGAAGCCGGGGCTGAGCAGCATCAGCCCTCCGACTGCGAGAACCAGTCCTTCAAGCAAGCTTCTTGAAACTTCTTTCGCCGTTACAGAGGTCTGGAGCTTTTTCAGCAGCTGAACGCCTTCACGTTTCAGTATGAACGCCCCGATCACTCCTGTAGATACTACAAGCAGCAGAACAGCCGGCAGACCTATCTCGCCTGTCAGAACTACCAGCAGGTAGATGTCGATGAAAGGCAGGAGCAGCATCAGGACTATAAGGTATCCGAGCATGTGACATCTTTGTATTCATGATTTAAAGATTAGACCAGCAACAGCCTGTATGGAAGAACTTCTTGGAAACCTTGTAGAGGCCACTGGCGCGCCCGGACACGAAGAAGGCGTCAGAGAGGCTTTGAGATCGCGGCTGAAAGCCGATAAGGTTCGTGAAGACAACTTCGGAAATCTTGTGGCGGAGAAAGGATCCGGTGACAGAACATTGATGCTGATAGCGCACATGGACAGCATAGGGCTTTCAGTTCGCAGGATAGACGAGGAAGGGTTCCTGAGAGTGTCCAGGCTTGGAGGAATATACTCTATGGCTGCTATAAATCAGCGCTTCAATGTACATGCGTCGGAGGGTGAAGAACTGTCCGGTGTTGCAGGGCATGAACCTGTTCACGTCCAGGAGAGCGATGAAAAACAGCAGTTGCCGGAGCTTGAGGAGCTTTTCATCGATATCGGCGCTGATTCTCGTGAGGAAGCGCTGGATATGGGTGTCAGGAAGGGAGACTTCGTGACCTATGATGCGGAGCCGAGAAAGCTTGGCAACGGCTACTTTTCCGCGCCAGGGATTGACGACAGGGCGGGTTGTGCCGCTGTTTTAGAGGCTTTCAACAGTTTTGAGGGAGACTTCCGGCTTGTGGCCGTGTTCTCCGCCCAGGAAGAGGTAGGTAGAAAAGGTGCGAAGACCTCCTCCTTCTCGGTTGATCCTGATGTGGCTCTCGCTGTCGACACGTGCATGGCTGGGGATGTTCCGAACGTTGATGTCAGGGACACTGAAGACGCGACAGGTGACGGTGTAGGCATCGTGATGTCGCAGTCCGGCGGCAGGGGGCTTTTGACACCGAAGAGTGTCCGTGAATGGCTTCTGGAGACGGCGGAGCAAAACGGTCACAGCTACTTCCGCTCGCTTTACGACGGAGGTGCGACCGATGCCGCGACCGTGAACGTTTCAAGGAGTGGTGTGCCAGCCGGCTCTCTCGGGATTCCGACGCGTTACGTTCATTCGCCGGTTGAGACCGTGAAGATCTCGGATGTGGAAGAAGCGGAGGAGTTCCTGGAAAGTGCCTTTGAGAGCTTCAGCGACTTTTTCTGATCTGATCCGCTATTATCTCAAGTCGGCCATGCCAGACATCTATCTTACCCTTCACGCTGATGCGGTCTCCGCTGGATACGGCCGCTTTCGGCCTGAAATCGACCACCTTTATGCTGCCGTTCTCTCCCTGGAGATCGAGGAAAAGGTTGCCGCCGCTTTTTGACACGTTCTCGGCGACGCCTTCGACCTCTACAATCCTTCCCTGCCAGGACTTTCTTGCCTCGCCGGGGTCAATCTGCCTGGGCTGGACATACAGTGATGCTGCGTACATCAGCGTGAGGCCGGCCAGCGCCAGTACAAGGGAGATCCTGTAAAGTTTTTCCTGTCTCAAAGTTCTTCCTCGTAGAGCCGGGTGTAACGGGAGCCGTTTCCTGTCAACTGGCTTTCGAACAGAGTCACCTTCTCCACTCGGCATGTCCTGTCGAACCGGTGATGCCTGTGCTCCCGGAGCATCTTTCTCAGCTTCCGCTTGTCTTCTCCTGTGACGTTTTCGACACGCATCAAAGTGATGTGAGGGGTGAAGTCATGGTCGTTGCTGGATTCCAGCGAATGATCGCTGACCTCCGAGTAGAGTTCGTGCAACTTTTCGTGTTCGGCGCCGGCCCAGACCACGCGGATATAATCTTCAGAGGGGAAAGCACCGACACCGGTTATCTCAAGCTCAAAAGGTTCAACGTCGACCTCCTGCATTGCGGCCTTCAGCTCTTCTATCTCCTCTTCTCCAGCGTCTTCGAAGAACTCGAGTGTTATATGCATCTTTTCGCGGGGCACCGGTTTGAACCCCAGATCCAGTCTGTCCCGTAGCTGTTCCAGCTCATCGAGCAGTTCTTTTTCGTTGATATCGACGGCGGAGAACACTCTCGCCATGTAATCTTTTAATGTCTGGTTACTCATAAACTTGTACAGAAGGTGCACCGGAAACATGACTGACAATCCCCGCGGCAAGCAACTTGTCGGAAAGACTATCGTCTCCGAGGAACACGGCAAAAAATACGGAGAAGTAGATGACATCTCGTTCGTCGCCGATACAGGCGAGCTGATGAACCTGCTGATAACGAATACTACTCAGCACATCGATGATGTCAAGCTTCAGGAGGACAGAGAGGGCAGGAATATAGTGCCTTTCTCAGCTGTGAGGAGTATCGGAGACTTTGTAATCGTCTCCGAGGACGACATCGTTTAACTTACTCAGCTTTCGAGGAGAACTCTTCGAGTTCCTCCTCCAGTTCCTCTACTTCTTCATCCAGTTCAAGAACTCTGTCAAAGTCCATGTCTTCCAGAGTAGTTCTGAGCTGTCTTACCGCTTCCTCGTCCTCCACTTTCCTTGGTTCCTCGACAAAGTCTTCGTCAGGTTCGTCGGCGCCGACTCCGTCTCCTAGCAGGAGCCTTGCCTCGTCGACCTTTCCGGCTATCTCGGCGAGCCTGCGGTAGTCTTCGCTCTCGTCAACCTTGTAGGCGGACTTCGCTACTTCAGCCCGCTGCTGTGTCTCATCCATCTCCTCTAGATCGACGTCAAGCTGCTGCTGTTGCAGCTTCTTCATGCGCCGGAAAAGTTCTTCTCCGAGTTCTTCGCTGAGTTCTCTCAGCTGTTCTTCAAGCAGTTCTTTTTCCGTCATGGTTGTTGATTCTCCTCTCCGGGTTAAAAGACCTGTTTCCTGACAGGTTTGCGCGAGTTGTAGCTCATCCTGAACGCGTCGACCGCGTCAGCCATTGAACGCCACCGCTCGGCTTCCCAGGCATCTTCCCGGACTTCTTCGCTGTAACCTGTTTCCTGGCCTTCAACGTCGAGCTTGGATCTGTAACGTTCAAGCGTTTCCATCCCCTTTTCCTGTGCTTCCTCGATCTTCGACTCGAACGCCTCGACAAGATCCTGGTCGCGTGCCGACTCCTTTTCCAGCTTCCTGTCCGCGCGAGAGTAGAGCCGTTCCTTCATCCCTCTCAGCGTCTCGCTTATGTTTTTGAGGCCTTCATCCAGCCGGTAGTTGCCGTAGTCCTCGAAAAAGCTGTCGCTGGCGCCCTTCAGCTTTGCCTCGAGTGACGGCTTTCCACTGTTTTCGAGGTACTTCTTCTTGTCTCCGTCCTCAACCATCCTTCCGGGATCCCAGTGAACCAGGTATTCTCTGCCTTCAGGGTCTTCGTAGACTACAGTGTGTATCGTGAGAGTCTCTACTTCCTCGTCGATCTCCTCAAGATTGTTTCTATCGACCCTGTCCCAGCGTTCACCGGTTCTTGAAGAATCGGGGTGCCTGAAGAACTCGTGGATGCTCATGTTGTATATCTCGCCGTCTTCATCGAACTCAAGATCGTTGTCGCCGTTCCTGTCCTTCAGGAGCTCTTCTGCATGTGAACGGTCGATGTTGTCGCTGGTGACGACCTCGTGCTTTACGTTGTAGGAGTCTTTCCCGAAGGGGCTATTCTCCGCCATCCTGTCGGCGTGAGTCTTCGCCTCGTCTTCGCCGTCAAGAGTCCTCTTCGCAAGTTCTGCCTCGTTAGAAGTTCCGTTGAGAGTGTTGATGACCTGGTCGCGTCCCTCGAAAACAGTGTTGTTGGGGCCCTGGAGCCAGTCATCCTCGGAAGATATCTTTTCGGACTCGTAGGAGGCGCCTTCAGTCCGGGCAGAACTCATGTAACATTATTATGGCTCCTGCCTTAAATATGTTACTACTTGGTTACAACAACTTCTATACTGGCTGTGGCATGTAAGTCCTGTAAAGCTGCATCGCCGTTCTTTCCTCCTGGTAGAGGTCAAGGCGCGGGTAGCCGTTTTCCTCAAGTGTTTCCAGGGCGGCGCCTATCTTTGCGTGTGCCATTGCTGCGTCTTCAGCTACTTCTCTTGCCTCCCCCAGGTCAGGGGTTCCTGTCTTTAGAGCAAGCTGCTGGAGGTTCGCGACAAGTTCAGCCGGACTTCTGAGGCTTTCAGTGGCTTCCGAGTACGCTTCTTTCTGCTCCTCTGTGCTGAAGTCGGTTCTCCCCGAGCCCAGGAAGTTTTCCCTCTGGCCGCGGTAGATTGCCTCCAGACTGTCCCTTGCGCGCTGGCTGTAGCCGCTCCCGGTTGATTCCCGCTGGATGTGCCTGAAAGCTTCGCCGTACACCGAGCGCAGCCATTTGAGTTCCTCTGCCGCCAGGTCGTGGAAGAAGTCCGCGCGGTCGTTTTCAAGTACTTCTGCTATCTCATTGGTTCTCTGTTCGTCAACCAGGAAATCATCTTTTTCTCCCTCAAGCACCTTTTTCGTCCTGGCCTCACCGGTCTTTCCGTAGCGTGCATCGACATCTTTCCCTGTCGCGAGTTCCGCCACGTGTTCTGCTTCCGTAAGTTTCTGCCTTTTCATGGTTTCGCGATCCATTCTATCTTGCCTCGAAGCCTTTGAGGCTAAAGTCTGTCCTGATTTTCTTCTCGCTTACTTCTTCAGGCGCCGGAGTTGTGTAGCCTCTGCTCTCGAGTTCCTTGAAGCCTTCACTGATCCTCTTCTGGGTCTCCACCACAGCATTCCTCAGGCGGGAGCAGTCGATCTCTTCTGAGCGGTAGTCTATCTCTTCGAGCGAGTCCTTTTTCACCTCTACAGATACATTCCTGGCTGTCCTGCTCAGGTAGTGCAGACCTCCTGTGGTGCGGATGTTTGACCTGCTGTCAGAGAGCACGAGTTCGTCGCCTTTTGGCGTCTCTCCGATCGCTATGATGTGGCTGCGGCTGAAATCCTGTAGTTTCCTGGAGAAGCTTCCGGGGTCTTCAAGAGTGTCGAGGACGCCCGAGTAGAGCTGTGAAAGCTTGGAGCTATTCCGGCCTGTGTTGAAGTGTTTCTGGCCCTTGAGAACAGGCACCAGGGCATCCCATTCCGCATCGCTGTAACTGCTGCGGCGTCTTGCCATCTCCTGTTCCTGTACGCGGTCGATGGCTGAACTGTAGGCTTCTTCCTCTGTTTCTATCTCACTTTCAACGTCATGTTCGCCCGCCATCACGGCGTGTATTTCCTTTATCTCTTCTTCGGAGACTTCTCCCATATTTCCGGCTTCCCTGAGAGATTTATAACTCTTTTGTTACCTCTGAGTTAAAACAGGTTATCCGTCGATTATGCCTTCATCCTTGACCTTGAAGACGGCCTCTGCTTCCGGCATGTAGGGTGAGTCCACCAGTCTTGCGACACGTTTGTCTTTCTTACCCTTTCTGAGGTAGACGCGTACAGCCGAGTTGTGTGCGACAATGTGGCCGCCGATTGCGCTTGTCGGGTCGCCGAACATCTGGTCCGGGTTGGCCATAACCTGGTTGGTGACGACTACTGCGGCGTTGTGAGAGTTCGCCAGCCTGAGAAGAGTATTCATGTGCCTGTTCAGCTTCTGCTGCCTCTTTGCGAGTTCTCCTCTCCCTACGTAGTCTGCCCTGAACTGTGCGGTCAGCGAGTCAACTATTATCAGCCCTACGTCCTCCTCCTGGCAGATGTCCTGCGCCTCGTCTGCGAGAAGCATCTGGTGATCGCTGTTGAACGCGCGCGCGACGTGGATATTATCAAGTACTTCTTCAACGTCCATTTCCTGGGCTTCCGCCATCTGTTCGATCCTTTCCGGTATGAAAGTGTCTTCGGTGTCGATGAAAACGACGCTACGGTCAAGGCCGCCCTCGCCTCTTGGCTTCTGAACATTGACTGCGAGCTGGTGGGATATCTGGGTCTTTGCCGATCCGTACTCTCCGTAGAACTCAGTTATGGCCTGTGTCTCGACTCCGCCCCCGAGTATTTCGTCCATCTGGTCGGAGCCGGTCGTGATCCTCTCCATCTCCGCTCTCTGTTCGTACTTGTCCTGCCCGGTCTCGAATCCCAGGTCAAGCTCCTGTCTCGCGGCCGTGATTATGTTCTGCGCCTTTTTCTCTCCCATGTCTGCGACCTCTCCAAGGTCGCCGGCGCTCATGGTCGCTATCGACATCAGGTCGTCGTATCCGGCTTCTTCTAGCTTTTCAGCTGTTTTCTCTCCTACACCCTTGAGTTCTACAAGGTCTACCTCGTCTTCCTGTGTCATGTTTTAAGCCTCCATTACGTCAAGAAGTTCTTCGAGCTGTTCTCCGGGGTCAAGTTCCTCGAACTCGTTCACAAGGATTTCAAGCGTCCCGAAGTAGTCGTTATAACGCGTTCTTCCCGAGACCTTGAGTTCCTTGCCAACTGCATCCCTGGCCGCCTCCTCTACGGCGTCCTGGTCTCCGTCTCTCTCGGTTTCCTCGTCAACATCCAGCATCTCCCGGGCCTGTTCGCCGAAAAATACTGCCCGGATGTTCTCCGTTCCGTCATCGATTACCGCCGAGATCGCGAGCCGGCTGTCAGGGTCTTCAATCTCTTCGCCGTCGTCAGTGACAAAGTTTCCATCGTCGTCCTCCCTCACAGTCGAACCTGTCTCAGGGTCTACCCGGTAGAACGGGTTGCTCGTGTATATGTTGACCAGAAGACCGGATATAGTATACTGCGTGTTCTCGCTCCGCACATCCCTGATATCTGCCTTTGTAGGGCTTCCGGAGCCTCCGCCTGTCTCAACCTCGGGGACTTCGTCATCGTCCGCCATCTTTATCTGGGCAGAGTCGCCGAGCCTCAGCTCCGCGCGACCCCGATCGTCTTCAACAGTGTAGGCGCCGCCGATGCTTATGGCGTCACCCTCCTCTACTTTCTCGGCTATCTCGGTCTGCTCGTCCCAGAGCGTTAACCTTATGGTTCCTGTGTCGTCGCCGAGAACGATGTTCTGAACCTTTCCTTCTTCGCCGTCATCTCGCTCAAACGTGTTTGCGTCGAGGATGCGGGTAACACGTGCCTTGAGCTGAACCTTTCTCATCTCCGGCACTATGTTTTCTATCTTGAGGTCGTGGCTTCTCTCCTCTGAAACTTCCAGGCCGGCATCTTTCGCGACCAGGTGCAACGCACCTTCTTCAGAGACGAGACCCTCGAACTCTTCCAGTTTTTTCTCTATCTGTTCCTCTACTTCCTCTTCAGTGAGTTCCGTCTCCTCGACAATCTTTTCGATGTCCATACTTCCAGCTTGAGTTAAAAGACTTAAATCGGTGGCGATACCGGTTTCAGGAGATCAGCTCAGGGCTTCCCTTATGTCTTCTGCTCTGACCGTTTTCCGGCTTTCCTCCCTGGCGATCGCGATGGCTTCCTCTGCCACGTCGCCGGCAAATCTTTCGAGGACTTCGCCGAGTTCCCTGGCGCTATCCTCTGACACCCTTTTATCTCCCTCGTTCTTGATCAGCTCCTTCATTTTGGATATAGAGAATTCCATCAATTATCACATTACAGACTTCGTTCCTGAAATATTTAAACAAAGGCCGAAGCCAGCCGCCCCAGATTTTTTACCCGAAGCCCGCGTAAATGAGCTTTAAGCGCATAGAAGACCCAAATAACGCCATTATAGTTCCTGAAGCCTGCTCTAAAACCTCCTGATACTATGCCACTTCATAACAATAGTTATTCTTAAGCAGGGTCGCTAAATTGTTAAATAGGCGGATCCCATGGAAGATGACATAGAACAGTTCTTCCTTCACAAGAAGCCTGTAGACCTCATAGTGAAGCTCAACAACAAGTCGAGGAACTGCTATGCCTCAGCTCTTTCCTCGGATATAGATGCCACTTATTCTCACACGGTGAAGATCCTCCAGCGGATGGAGGAGTTCGGTCTGGTCGAGTTCGAGAAACAGGGCAGGAAGAAGACTATAGAACTCACACAGAAAGGCCGGGAGATCGCCCGTCTGCTCCACAAGCTGACTAACAGGCTCGACTGATCGCCTCGCGAACGCGATTGCTCTGTTGCGCGGACAGATTTTACGCTGACAGCTCTAAAAAAACTCACAATCACTATTGTTGATATTAAGCGAACATTCATTGCTATTTTATAGCCTTTGTTTTCACTGTGAGGTTAATAGCATCCACCATGAGTGTTCTTTTTGTATGAACAACCTTCTGTGGGGTGCTGAAGGCCGGTTTCTCGGTGCTTTCAAGGGTTAACTAATTAAAACTCTGCAGGAAAGTATGCCTCAGGAAGATGAGTGGCACAGACTCTCTGAGTTCTCTTGAAGAACTCACGATGGAGGTCGATAATGAAACCCAGCAGACTATAGAGGATCTCCGCAGAGAGCATTCGGAGCTTGAAAACCTCTTAAGCCAGAATGAGCAGGTTCTGGAGGAGCTCAAGCAGGTCATGCAGATAATCAAGGAGATGGAGAATGTCGAAAGCCAGGTGGAGAACATGCTTGAGAAGTACAGCAAGCACGCGAATCCACGCAACACGAAGGATCCTGACGAGCTTAAGCCGGCGATGAAGAAGCTTCGAGAGGAGCTCCAGAACTTCCAGAAGAAGCTCCAGCGCGTGGCCAACGAGCTTGAGAAGCACAGGAAGGAGGTTGACAAAGAGGTCGAGATCAGTGACAAATATGTTGAACTCGAGCAGAAACTGCGCCGCCACGTCAAGCAGCTGGGCGAGCGTGAGAGGCAGGTCGAACAGGCCCTGAAATAGAATGAGTGTTCGTTAGGATTGAACACTCGACACCAATATGGCTGAACAAAGAAGGTATAGCGCAAACGAGTGACCCAATCACTCGGTCTCAGCAGGGCAAAGTTATACCTTCCTTATTATATAGCAGATCTTTCTGGCGTACCCTTGCCCAAGCGCCAAGGAAGTGCCGAGAAACGCATACTTGCATATTTCTGACATACTTTCTTTGTTAAGAATGCTTTTTCCGGCCTGGCGGCGGTCACTCTCCTGGAAGTGAGTGTTCGGTCTATTTGAACACTCGTTTTGTCTGTGGTCTGCAGAGATGCAGTTCCGGATCAGCTTCCAGACGGGTCCGGAATATGTATTGTCTCTTCAGTGAAAACAGTTGCTTCTAAAAAAGAAAGGGTGTTCGTTTTAGATACACGTTATTGTGTTCGCCTGCAGTGAACACTCCTGGTATAGAGTGATATGTGTCCGGCACCAGAGAGTCTGTGTGAGGCGAGCCCTGTTTGTATCCGAAGAGGCGCGAGTCGCGAAACAGGTCGAGGAGGAGTTTGACCTTGTGGTGAGTGACAGAAGTGAGCTGGAGGATGAGTTCTCTTTGCCCTTCCATGACATGGGACACGACGAAAACGCGATCATGGAGCTGCTTCAGGAAAATGATGTCCGTGAGGTCTGGTGTGTCGGCTACATGAAGCTGTTCAGCGGCGAGTTTATCGAGAGTTTCGGAGGAAGGATGTTAAACCTGCATCCCTCCCTGCTTCCGGCATTCAAGGGGTTGAATGTCTACGAGCGTGTACTGGAGCGAGGCTGCGTCGTCTCCGGCGCTACCCTACACACGATTTCCGAGGAGATGGATGAAGGAGAGATAATCGACCAGGTTTCGTACCGCGTACCGGAGAATGTGAGTGTTGAAGAGCTGAAGCGGTACGCGACTCGCTTTGAGGTCATGCTACTGGAGGAACATCTCTGATCAGTTGATCAAATCTTTCACAGTTTCAAAGAAGCTGCGCTCCTCTTCTTCCTCGACGCGGAGCTCTTCCAGGGCTTCTCGCTGTTCCTCTGTGACGTCTTCCGGAATCTCTACGTCAATCTTCACCAGCAGGTCGCCCTGCATCCTTCTCCTGTCCGGCATGCCCTTACCTCTCAGACGCAGTACCTGTCCGGGCTGTGTTCCCTCCGGGATTTCGACTTCCAGTGTTCCGCTGGGAGAGTATACCTCCGCGGTGGTTCCGAGAACTGCGTCGCCGACACCGATTTTGAGCGTGGTGTAGAGATCGTTGCCCTTGCGTTCCAGAGTGTCGTGTTCCTCGACGTTGACGATTACGTACAGGTCTCCAGGGTTTCCGTCCCTGTCTTCGTGTCCCATCCCGGCGATGCGCAGTTTTTGCTCGGTCTTCACGCCGGCGGGTATTTCCACTTCCACAGTTTCCTCTTCCTCTACGAGTCCTTCTCCACTGCAGCTGCTGCATTCCTCTTCAGGTACTTCTCCGCGGCCGCTGCAGCTTCCGCATTCTTTCACGCTGCGTGAACGTCCGAAAGGTGTTCTCTGAACCTGCGTGACTCTTCCGTCGCCGCCGCATTCCGGACAGGTTTCTGTGTTGCCGTTCTCAGCGCCGCTTCCATCGCATTCTTCACACTGCTTTCTGCGTTCTACGCGGTAGGTCTTCTCAACGCCGCTGTAGGCTTCCTCAAGCGTGATGTCGGCCTGCATCCGGGCGTCTTTTCCTCTTCTCCTGCGGCTTCTTCCGCCGCCGAAAATCTGCTCGAAAAGATCCTGGAAAGAAGACGCGGCGCGGCGCTGTCCTCTCTGTGCGTGTCCTTCGACTCCTTCCTTGCCGAACCGGTCGTACTTCTTCCGTTTTTCCTCATCGGAGAGGACATCGTACGCCTTGTTGATTTTCTTGAACTTCTCTTCGTCGGCTTCTTCCCCTCCGGAATCCGGGTGGTACTTCTTCGCCTTCTCCCGGTACGCCTTCTTGATTTCCTCCTGTGAAGCGTCCTCGCTGACGCCTAAAAGCTCGTAGTATTCCCTGGCGATTGTCTGCCACCCTGAAAGAGGATTGAAGAAGAGGATTTTACTCCTCTTCGTCTTCCTCGTCGACTTCCTCGTAGTCGGCGTCGACCACGTCTTCGCCGGCGTTACCAGGGTTTCCTCCCATGTTCTGCGCGGCTTCTCTGATATCTTCCTCGCTCATGTTGCTCGGGTCGAATCCGCCCATTCCGCCGGGAGCGCCGTCTTCGCCGCCGTAGATTTCCTTCCCGATTTCCTGTAGCTTCTGCTGGAGTTCTTCAACTGCTTCTTCAATCTTCTCCTTGGCTTCTTCGAGGTCGTCGATTTCCTCCGCCTCTTCTTTCGCCTCTTTCAGATCTTCGATCGTCTCTTCTACCTCTTCGATTACTTCGTCGTCTACCTTGTCGCCGTGCTCATCGAGCTGGTTTTCCGCCTGTGAAACTGCCTGGTCTGCGGCGTTCTTGGCCTCGATGAACTCGCGGCGCTTCTGGTCTTCTTCCTCGTGTTTCTCGGCTTCCTGCTTCATCTCTTCAATCTCTTCATCATCAAGCCGTGAAGCGTCGTCGATTGTAATCGAGGCTTCCTCACCGCTCTCCTGTTCTTCAGCGGAAACCTGAAGGATGCCGTCGGCGTCGATTTCAAATGTTACCTCGATCTGCGGTCTTCCCGCGGGCGCCGGGGGAATCCCCTCCAGGTTGAACTCTCCGAGCGATTTGTTGTCCTTCGCCATCTCGCGCTCACCCTGGACGACGTGAACAGTTACGCCGGTCTGGTTGTCCTGGGCGGTGGTGAAGGTCTTCGTTTCCTCCGCAGGAATCGTGGTGTTCTCCTCGATCAGCGTCTCTGTGAGGCCGCCCTTGACCTCTACGCCGAGCGAGAGCGGCGCTACGTCAAGCAGCAGGATGTCGTCCATCTCGCCGGATATGCTTCCTGCCTGGATTGCTGCGCCGATTGCGACCGCCTCATCCGGGGAAACTGACTTGTCCGGTTCCTGTCCTGTAATCGCCTGGACGTGTTCTCTGACTGCGGGAACGCGCGTGGTTCCGCCTACGAGAATAACTTCGTCGATATCGCTCTTGTCGACTCCTGCGTCTTCGATTGCCTTTTCAGTAGGGGAGGTCGTCCTCTGGATTAGCTCTTCGACCAGATCCTCGAACTTGGAGCGTGTGAGTTCGTAGTCGATGTTGTAGGTTTCGCCGTCTTCCTGGTGGATGAACGGGATGTTAATCTTTGTGGATTTCCGTGATGAAAGCTCTTTCTTGGCTTCCTCTGCGTTTTCGCGGATGCGCTGGAGCGCCTCGTCGTTCTCGCTGAGGTCGATTCCGTTCTCTTCCTCGAACTTTTCAAGCACCCAGTCAACGATTTCTTCGTCAAAGTCGTCGCCGCCGAGCTCGTTGTCACCTTCGGTGCTCTGAACTTCGTAAATGTCGTCGCCGATTTCAAGTACTGTAACGTCGAAGGTTCCTCCCCCAAAGTCGTAGACCAGAACGGTCTTGTCCCGGTCCTCGTCGAGCCCGTAGGCGAGGGAGGCGGCGGTCGGCTCGTTGAGTATCCTTTCGACTTCGAGTCCTGCGATTTCGCCAGCGTCCTTTGTCGCCTGTCGCTGTGTGTCGTCAAAGTGGGCGGGAACCGTGATTACTGCTTTCTCGACTTCTTCGCCGAGTTTTTCTTCTGCGTCGTTCTTTAGTTTCTGCAGGATCATCGCCGAGATTTGCTGTGGCGTGTAGTCTCTCCCGCAGCTTTCCTCTGGATCGCTGCTCCCAGCAGATTCTCCTTTGGAGTAATCTGCGCCTTCAAGCTCTACTTCGTAGTCTTCGCCCATGTGGCGCTTGATAGACTTTACCGTGTTCTCCTCGTTGGTCAGCATCTGGTTTTTCGCGGGTTTCCCGACAAGTCTTTCCCCATCGTCGAACGCGACTATCGAGGGTGTTACTCTCTCACCTTCCGCGTTTTCCAGCACTTTTGGTTCTCCGTCTTCAACTGTTGCGATAGCGCTTCTTGTCGTACCGAGGTCGATGCCGATTATCTTTCCCATTTAGCTGTCACCTGTAGTATCGTTGTTTGAGTTATTGTTTTCCGCGTCTGGTTCTTCTCCGGTTTCTTTTGCTTCCGAGACCACTACTTCCGCGGGCCTCAGGACTTTTTCGTGGTGCCTGTAGCCCGGCTTCTTCTGTTCGAGCACCTTCCGTTCTTCTTCGTGTTCCCGTGTCTCTACAGCGTTGTGGAGTTCGGGGTCGAACTCCTCTCCTTCCGCGTCGATGCGCTCCAGTCCCCGCTTCTCCAGGGTTTCAAGCAGCTGGTCGTTCACCATCTTGACGCCGCTGACCAGTGACGAGTCCTCGTCCGCGGTGAGTATGGCGCGTTCCAGGTTGTCGATTACCGTTATCAGCTCTTCAGCGAGTTCCTGTTGCGCTTGTCTCTTCCAGCGCTGTTTTCTTTCGTCTTGCTTCTTCTTGT
>JBDGSK010000038.1:0-8263 GCA_042217575.1 Candidatus Nanohaloarchaea archaeon
TCGCCACCCATCCCTCGCTTGACGCACGGCTGGAGAACATCAGGAACACAAAGGCCTGAGTTGTTGTTGTAGAGTAACAAACTTAAGATTTTCTCGATACCCTGAAATATGAGGCTATCCGAACGCGCCTTTGACTTCTTCGGGCAGGAGCAGGAAGCAGGAAACTCTCAGCAGATCCGAAGAGTTCTTGAGAACAAGCCCCTCAGGGAGAAGAAGCAGGAAATTCAGGAGATACTGGAGAAGACGGAGGAGGTCACAGGTGTAAATACCGTATTCGATGAGGTAAGGTACTCCGGAAGCCTGAAAGGGAGGAACGTTGCGATGACTTCGGGGAGGAGAAGAGTGCGGATGACTGTCGACGACACCTTCTATGGCTTCCCGGAGGCACTACAGATAATGGTCGCGGCGCACGAGAACGTTCACGCGCTTGACAGGAAGTCACTGCTGAAGAAGGCTGTAGATGAACAGTATGGGGCTAAAGACGTTGCCAGAGAGCTGAAGAGTTACATGTCCGGGTCTTGGCGCCAGAGGGAGGCCTCGACGCACTTGCTTGCGACAAAGATGCTCGGAAACGACTACTTTATGGGTTTCCGGGGCGGGGTCGAGGTGAAGCCTCTTGACGACCAACTGAGAAATGACGGATTCAACACTTCCAGACTTAAGAAGCCGGGAAAGGCGATGGAGACTACGCAGTACACCAGGAGCGGCATGGTTATGTTTTCAAACTCTCATGAGCCAGATTCCTGGGGAACCAGGCCTTCTGAAGAAGATGTGAGGCGAAGCGATGACTGGATGCTTTTAGAGGGCGGGGAACCCTTGAACAGCGACCAGATGCTTGATTACAGGGTAGTTGACGGCTGGGTTCCCGCAGAGTACGACCTAAAGTGAGGTATGCCTCCCGATAATCGCATCTTTTAGATCCGTGTCGCTGATTTCGCACTCGGCGTCGATGATTGAGTTCCTGACCTCCGAGTCCTCGACAGTGGTGTCCGGGAAGACGATGCTGTTGCGGATAGTGACATCCTCAAGTTCAGCTTCTTCCATGATGAAAACGTTGTCGCCGATGTCGCAGTTACGGGTTTCTCCACGGACGATGCTGCCGTCGACCGCTGCATCCATCGCGTCAAGGTAGCCGCGCGGGGTTCCGATGTCGAACCAGTCGCCGCTGAACGAGAAAGCGTACATATCCTCTTTTTCGTGCGCCCACTCGATTAGTCTTCCAGGCTCGTCAAGGTACTTTTCCGGTGGAACGTCTGTCTTCTTGAACTCTTTCTCGTACTCGTGGAACAGTGAAACGTCTTCCTCGGGGAAGAAGTAACAGGCGGTGGAGGCGAGCGTTGAGGGCGGGTTGTCAGGCTTTTCCTCGAACGCGGTAATCCTGTCGCCATCCGTGTCAACGATGCCGAAGGAGGAGGCGAGTCCGAGGTCGTTGACGTCGTAGACAACGTTGACCGGGCCGTCTTTCTCCCTGCAGAACTCTAGTAGTTCCCCGAAGCTGAAGCCGAAGAAGTTGTCGCCGCCGATGATGAGCAAATCGTCTTCAAGCTCTTCCCTGTCAAGCAGCTTGATGATTGCACCGATGGTTCCTGGCTTCTCTTCTTCGCTACCCTGAGACTCGACTACTACGCGGGCGTTTCTGTCGTACTCCTCAACGTAGTCCTCGAAATCTCCCGCGAACTTTTCGTTAGTTGAGATTATAGTTTCATCCACCTCGTCCTCAAGCTCGGAAGCGATGAACTCGATAATCGGGTCGTCGCCGAGGGGCAGAAGCGGCTTGGCGCGGTTTTTGGTGATGGGCCAGAGACGGGTGGCGTGTCCGCCTGCGAGAATAACAGCTTTCATGATACGATGTAATACCTGCTGGCTTTTATTTGGAACGGTCAGATCTCGGCCTCGAAGTCGTGTTCCTCTGACTCGGTCGCCGCCTTTTTTATATCCTCCAGCAGCTGGCACTTCCTGCACACGTCGGAAGAGCAGGGTTCGCCGCAGCGCTCGCATTCCTGGAGTTCATTGGATTCGTCGCTGTACTCTATGTCTTCTTCCACGAGGTCGGAGATGTCGCGGCCGTAGGAGACAATCGAGTACTTGATGCCCGGCATCTCAGATTCCAGCCTGTTGAGAAAGCTCTTCACCATCGGCCGCATCGTCGACTCCTGGACATGTGGACAGCGGTCGATGACGCCGAGGTCGTGCAGACGCGAAAACAGCGCGATTTCCTTCTCCATGACGTCGCGCAGCGGCTTGATGCGCGGCACAAACTTGTCATGGTCGACAGGGTCTTTCTTCGGCCCTATCCGCGCCATACGTTTCTTGTCGCCTTTCAACGTATTCATCAGCACCGATTGGGCTTCATCGTCAAGATTGTGGCCGATAGCTATCTTGTCGGCGTCGACCTCCCGCGCCAGCCTGTTCAGCAGATCCCGTCTCATGATACCGCAGTAAGTGCAGTTGCCTTTCTCGCCAGCGTCCGCAACGTCATCCATCTTCAGGTCGTAGTAGTCGCTGTACTTCCCGACTTCAAGTTCCACTCCGAGCTCGTCACACAGTTCTTCCGCTGCGTTGATGGATTCGTCGCGGTAGGGGTCGATTCCCTCGTGGACCGCGACCCCGATTATCTCAATATCCGGTCGCTCGCCGAAGATTTCCACGAGCTGCTGCAGCATGACCGCCGAGTCCTTTCCGCCTGAAAGCCCGACAGCTACCGTGTCTCCAGACTCCACCATGTCGCCTTTCCGGACGGTCTTCTTCACCTGCTTGTTGATGGCGATGGAGAAGTGCTTCTTGCAGAGGCTGCGGCCCTCGTATTCCCGGTTTATAACCGCTTCTTCGCCGCACTTGCTGCAGGTTTGTTCATCGCTCATGGAGAAAGTTTCTGCGCCAAGTTTTAAGTCAGCTGATTAGGTCAAGAATATCTTCCAGGCTGTTCAGCCTGTGGTCGGGTTCCGGCCCGCTGTAGTCCCGGCCGTTGACCAGGCAAGAGTCTATTCCTGCGTTCTCCGCGACCTGGATATCGTCAGAGGAATCGCCGACCATCACGACTTTTTCCGCTTCCATCTCTGCCAGCGCGTTTTCGACCATTACAGGGTTCGGCTTCTTCCTCCGGACGTACTCCCTGATATCATTGAGACTCGGTGATTCAACGTGCGCGAAGTGGCTCTCCAGTCCGAAGTGTTCTATGACAAAGCTTGTGGTGTGCCAGGGCGCGTTGCTGACCACGGCTTTCGCCACTTCAGATTCTTCAAGCACTTTTTCAGTTCCAGGGAAAAGATCTATCTCGCCCTTCCGTATCCTCTGGTTCTTCCGTTCCGAAATCGCCCGCTCTATCTCTGAAAGCTCCTCCCAGCTGAAGCCCTTTTCTTCCTTGATTGCCTGGAGTTCCTCAACGGTGCCGGCTTTGATTATACTTTTTGCTTCTTCCACTGTCAGCTCGTGGCCGCGCTTCTTCGCCTCTTCCACGCGAGCCCTGTCAAACCACTCGAACCCGTCAATGCTTGAGTCCAGCAGAACACCGTCTTTGTCGAATATCACTCCGTCGTACATATTCCTTGGAACAACTGCGGTCTAAACCATATAAAGTTCTCGCCGGAACAGCTTTCCTACAGCGTATGCCGGGATGCGAAACTCACGTTTCTGTATCCGGGCAAACAAAAGGTAGGCCGGGATGGCGGAGTCTGGCTGAACGCGGCAGATTCGAGAACTGCACCGCCGTCACAAGGCAGATCTGCAGAGCCGGAAGGCGATGACGACTGCCGTTTTCGAAATATCTGCTGGGCTGTGACGGCCCTCCTGGGTTCAAATCCCAGTCCCGGCGACTTCGTCGCCTTTACTGGCATTTGATAAGAGAAGCTCCCTATAGGCGAGCTTCGGGTTCAAATCCTCAAGGTTCTCACCTCCGAGAACCGGGGAAACGAGAAACTCTGCATAGAGTTTCGAACCCCCAGTCCCGGCGTTTTTCAATTCTATCCTCCGGGAACCGGGCTTACAGCCAGATTCTCGAGCGCTGACCGGTATGCAGCCGAGGCTGCCGAGAATCTATTTAAGATTTTTCACCTCAAGGTAACACAAGGTGAGATGATGGAGAAGCCCTTCTACAAGAACGCGCACGCGACCAAGTGGTTTGGAATCGCCTCTGGGAGGTTTGACTCGGATGAGGTTATGGAATACTACGAGAGAACGATGGGTAACCTGGAGGAGGTCGCCGAAGAGTACGGCCGGGAGTTTGGGCACGAAGGGGTATCCTTCGGTAAAAACCTGCGCTACGGTTCTGAAGAAGTTGCAAAAGCGGAAACAGTTGAAGAAGCAAGAGAGCTGGAGGCCCAGGGTCTTGACCTGCTCGGCAACTCAAGCAACTTTTTCGAGGAAGACTCTGCCCAGTTCTACACCGAAGACGGTACCGTTACCGGACACTTCACCTACAAGCCCGGCCACTACTACCGTGGAGCCAACGTGGCTGGAAGAGTCACGGTCTGGGTTGACGAGAACGAAGAGATAGGAGATCAAGAGGAACAGGATTTGAAGGACGCAGTGGATGACGCCCTGAACGATGAAGAGGGCTGGGAGCTGCCGTTGCTGAGGTAGAAAAATGATTCCCTACAGCCAGATAGAGAACAAGCTGGAAGAGAAAGTCGAGTTCGAGTCCACACGTCACGTACTGGAGAACGATTCGGATACGAGGACAAGCTACGCTTCTGATAGTTCATACGAGAACATATTCCCTGAGGAAAAATCTTTGGAAGCGAGTGATGCTGAGAGAAGGAAAGGTGAGAGGACTTTCTACACCGAATACAATGGCGAAAGTGTCGCAGTGAAAATTTCCAGAAAAACTTCGGGTTCACTTGTAGGTGGGCTGGCGAGGAAGCTGCTGCAGCTGGAAACACCTTCCAACGAGGCCCGGATGCTACACAGAGCCAGAGGGAATGGGATTGAGGTTGCAGAGCCGCTTTGCGCCGGCTACGGTTCAAGCCCCAAATCTGGCGGTGAGACACTCGAATTTGTCGTCAAGAACGCAGGAGACCCTAAGAGCGGCGAAGTCCCGTACTGGCTCACTGATATGGGAAAACTTTCCAGCAGTTACGAAGACTCTAAGTTGGAGTCGCACCTCAACGAATCGCTGCAGAGAACGCTCGGGCAGCTGTCGGAGCTCCGTGACGCAGGTCTGATACACCGTTCGATGACGCCGATATCTCATCGGGTCGATGACGGCTTCTCGGTCTACAGTGAAATGAACTTCGTAAGGCATTTCGGGGAAGAAGTCAACATAACTCCTACCGGAGAGTTGAAGGACTTTGAGCACGTCAAGAAGCCGAGAATGAAGCGGCTGCGCAGGACTGACAGGTTTGCTGATTCTGTCGCCGAGACATTTTTCTCTTACCTCTGGACTGCCCGGAGCTGTGGTTTCTCGAAGAAAGAAACTGCATCAAGCTTCTTCCAGGCGGTTGAAGAGATATCCGGCCGAGATGAAAACATACACCGGGCGCGTGAGAGAACTCTACGCGAGCTCTCAGGAGAAGTAGGTTCAGTGAGGAAAGGGGGAAAGATGCTGTCTACATCGCTGCGAGAGCTTGCGCTACAGGTGACGCATGACCGCAAGATTTCAAGCCCTGGAAAGTATGGGATGAACCGGGACTACTATTAGAGGTTGCGCAAAACTTTCATGCGTGAAAGCAGTCTATGCGTTGTTCGTTAGCCTTGAAGACTCTCGGAGTATAGAGATAGGTGCGCTCGGGGAAGTCGAGTTTGAAGAAGGTCTCTACGTCTACGTTGGCTCGGCTATGAACTCTGTGGAGAAACGTCTTGAACGCCATTTTTCCCGCGTTGAGAACGCTCACTGGCATATCGACTACTTTACTTCCGAGGCAGAGGCTGTCGATTACCTTGTGCTTCCCGAGGATTCCGAGTACGAGTGTGTTCTCTCCGAGGTTATGCAGGAACTCGGAGAACCGGTAGAAGGCTTCGGCGCGAGCGACTGTAGCTGTGATTCACACCTCTACTTCATCCCCAGGGACTGTTGACAAGGTTCCTGTGGTGGTTGATGTTGTCAATCGTCGTGTCCTCAATCCTTTCAAGCGCCTCCCTGCTGTTGAAGGCGTTGTGCGGCGTGACAAGCACGTCGTCGCGCTCCATGAGTATGTGGTCTTCGAGTATGACCTTGGGGTCGCACTTCTCCTCTAGATCCTGGAGGTACTGGATGTCGTCCTCCATGTAGCACTCCTCTTCAAGCACGTCGAGCCCTGCCGCCTTAACGCTGCCATCGTCCAGCGCCTCAATCAGTGCCTCTGTATCAACTATCTCGCCTCGCGCAGTGTTTATCAGCAGCGAGTCGTCCATAAGGTCAAACTCCTCATCTGAGAGCATGTGCCTCGTCTCGTCGACGAGCGGGCAGTGAAGTGTTACGATATCGGCCTGTTCCAGCAGGTCTTCCAGCGTGACGTACATGAAGCCGAGTTCGTGTTCTGCCTCCCTGTCGGGTCGGGGGTCGTGCGCTATCACGTGCATGTCTAGGCCGTTCGCGATTCTGATAACGTTCTTTCCTATTTCGCCGGTTCCCACTACTCCGAGCATCTTGCCCTTCAGGTCGAAGCCGCGCAGGCCTTCATGGTCGAATTCTCCCTCGTCAACTTTCTCTATTGCGTCGTAGATTTTTCTCGAAAGCGCAAGTATCAGTCCGAAAGTGTGCTCCGCGACTGTTGTCCCGCCGTAGTCCGGGACGTTGCAGACCTTGATTCCCTTGTTCGCGGCTTTTTCAGTAGCAACGTGGTCGAAGCCTGTCGAGCGACAAGCAACCAGGTCGCATTCCAGTTGCTCCACCACTTCTTCGTTTACGCGTGAGCTTACGAAGACTGAGATGGCGTGGTAGCCCTCGGCTTTCTCAACGTTTTCCTCCGTCAGCGGTTCTTCAAAGAAGTCGACCTCGAAGCCCAGGTCTTTACCGCTCAGGTACTCTTTCTCCCAGTCCTCAGTATCGAACCACGCTACTTTCATCTTACTTTGCGGTCCAGCCGCCGTCGACTACCAGATTTTCGCCGGTTATGAAGTCGCTCTCACCTGAAGCGAGGAAGGCGACAGCGTTCGCTATGTCTTCCGGTTCTCCGAGCCTGTTCTTTACCGTGTTCTGCTCCATGAACTGCCGGGTTTCCTCGTCCTCAAGCATTTCCTTTGTCATCGCAGTCCTGATTACGCCCGGATCCACGGCGTTTACATTGATTCCCTCAGCTCCGTAGTCAAGCGCCATCTCTCGTGTCAGTTCGACCACGCCGCCTTTCGAGGCGCAGTAGGCGGCGCTTTCCCCGTAGCCGACAAGTCCGGCGATACTTCCGATGTTGACCACGTCTCCGTCTATATCCTCTTCAATCATGTGCTGGATAACGTGCTTGCTGCAGAGGAACTGACCCTTCAGGTTGACATCGAGTACCTGGTCCCAGCCTTCAGAGGTTTCATCAGCGACTGACGCGGAGTGATGGACCCCCGCGTTGTTGACGAGTACATCGATTCCGCCGAATCGCTCAGCGGCCTGAAAGACCATGTCCCTGACAGAGTCCTCGTCCGATACATCTGTCTCGATAAAAATCGCATCTCCTCCCTCCTGCTGTATTCGCTCATGTGTAGGGTCTTCATCGAGCTGCGGTTCAGAGCGGATGTCGGCGACTACAACATTTGCGCCTTCTTCCGCAAGTTTTAGGCATATTCCGCGTCCGATACCGGAGGAACCGCCGGTAACGATAGCAGTTCTATTCTCAAGTCTTCCCATGGGAATCCCCCAGGCGGTGTTTTGAGAGGCCTGAATAAAAAATAGTGTAGTACAGCTGTCAAACTATACTGTTTCAAGCACTGGAACATCGTCCTCATCCAGCGCACGGAACTCTCTCAATCTTTCAACATGGTAACTCACCGTAGAGTCGTCCACCCCGAGTTCTTCAGCGATTTCCCTGTGCTTCAGACCTCTCGATTTTAACTCAAGGATCTTTCTGCAGCGTTCATCTCTCAGAACGTTCAAAAGGCATCTCTCGTGGCAGTCGCTGCTGAAACAGCAGTCACGGCACTTCCCCGCAGGTATTATGCCGCCTTTCCTCTTCTGTACATTCGAAGAATTCTCTGTATGGTACTGTAGAACACCGTTGGAAAGCCCGGTCTCCCGCTTCAGGTCATTGAAGCCGATACCAGGGTTCTCCCTCACCGTTTCCTCCACCAGTTCACGGTTGCCCGACATAGGAACATATACGCTTTCCAGCGTTTTCAAGCTATCTCAAGAAGTTGGCAGGGCCGG
>JBDGSK010000039.1:0-5205 GCA_042217575.1 Candidatus Nanohaloarchaea archaeon
CATAGAAATTTTTTCTATTTCAATCATTGTTAAGCTCTTTAATCTCTAACTCTTTCTCGGAAGGATCAAACTCTTCAATTTGAAACTCTTTGGTCTCTCTGATATTTTCTTTTGCCTCTATAATTAGTTTAAACTTTCTTTTTTCAAATTTAGAACTGTCAGCAGGTGAATTTTCTTTTCTGTCTGGAATATAAAGCGATTCTTCATCTTTGAAGAATACTGCTAGAGGTATTTTGGCGGTTTGACCGGAGTATAGGTCCATCTCTCTTTTTCGATTGCCTATTGTTGGTTCTAAGTAAATTGGATAGGACATGGTATCTATTTCTTCTCTTTTAAAAGAAATAGTAGCAGTGCAGTCTATGGCAGGTCGTCTTCGCACTTGATAGCTGTCTCTAGGCATGACCCTGTTCAGAAATGGAATTTCGAGCGAACAATTTCTTATTCTTACACTTCTCGTGAAACGCTTTCTATTAGAGCTATTACGTTCTCCTTCCCATATTCCATCTTGTATCTCTATTTTGGGTCTTCTAGCAACTTCAACTATGATAAGAGACATAAGACCGCCTATCATTCCTGAAAGTATTTGTCCGGCCGCAGCGGAAAATAGAAGGTTTGCATAAGATATTATATCCGTCATAATCATATTATGATCTAAATTTTTAATCGAGTTACGATAGCTTGTTTAGTATTTAGTGAATCAGAACAATCACAAGAGTTAGATCGTAATGAAAGATAGAATTGAGAGATACTTCGAAAGAGCAGGGGAAGATCCTGAAGATGACTACCACCTCTCTAGTACCCTAGATAACCAGTTCCTAACTCCGATCCAAGAAGAAAGAATTAACGAAGAACCTACAAGGGAACTGTTTAAATCACTAGAATTAGATCATCCGATCTTCGATGCTATAGAAAGCATGCTAGACGGAATAACAAGCGAAGAAGCAGGTATACAAGAAAAAGAAGATGCCTTAGACGAACTGCAGGAAACATTCGAAAACGCACGACAGAGAAACTGGATAAACCTAGCTACAGTAAGCATTGACCACAAAGTAAAACTGATCGAGAACCATATTGGCGGAAAACACCCTAATGATGACGTAGAACAAATAGTAGATTTCCTCGAATCAGACTTCAATTCTCCTGAAGATACTTCCGCATCCACACTGCAGCTGGTGGATCACATTGTAGAGAACGCCAGCTATATCGATAAAGATGTTGTGGATCGAGCCTTAGATTGGTTAGAAGATCTTCGTAAGCAGTACCATGATCGAAATAATTACGCCAGTGAACGGATGTACCTCAAAAAGAAGAAAGCAATCAAAGAAACTACAGGCCAAGACATAGAAGCTGCAAACCAGAAGATCATAGATTCATGGGATAACGAAGTAGAGAAGAAGGAAGGCAGTGAAATGGTGAAAAGCGGTCTTCTATCACAGGCCCTAGAAGAATGCAAAGAATTCATAGATGATGGAAAGAAAAAGGAATGGAAAATAGAACTCAAGAAAAGCAGAGAAAACTCAGTAGATGAAATGGGAGTTATTGAGCAAAGATTTACAGTGAAAGACGAAGATGTAGAAGAGAAGCTAGAAGAGATTCAGCAGCTAGCAGAAGACAACAGTGAAGTCTATGCACTGGCCTCAGTCATAAAGTCAAGACCGCACTACTTTCCGCCTTCAATCTTCAAAAATCGGCCTCAAGGAATCAGAGGTCTTCTAGGACAGATCCAGCAAAACTCTGCAGGTGGTGCAGTACAAACCGAAAGCTGGAAAAGCGAATACAATTTCCAGCTAGTAACCCATAGCCATGCACTAGCAATACTCTTCGAAAACTACCAAGAAGATCACATAAAAGACTTGATAGAAGACTTTTTGGACATATCAGAGTCGCTAGGAGAAACAGAGAAAATCTACTTCTCCCGGATCGTGGAGAACCTTATCGAAGAGAGGTACCTAGAAGCATACCATATAGCCATACCACATCTAGAAAGAGTACTGCTGAACGAACTGGGTCAGCAGGAGGAAGCAGTACTAGCTCTCAACGAAGAAGGAGAGTACACTAAAACTCTTGGCAGCCTGCTCGGGGAGCTAGAAGACTACTTCGAAGAAGAGTACATCGAGTACCTGAAACACATGTACAACGAATCATCAGGACTTAACCGGAGAAACACCACGTCACATGGCCTTCTAGATCCTGAATATGCAGGATTCAAAGAGAACATAGTACTACTGCTGGATCTGCTCTATATAGTCTTCAAATTCGAAGAAGACACTTACTTAGAGCAGATTGACGAACCGGAAGAACTCAGCTTTGATATAATATCTTAGAAAGTTCCGATTCGACAGTTCTAAAGGTCTTTACCATAAACGGTACAGAAGTATGGTAAAGATCCAAGAAATTTCCGAAAGCCAAAAAGTGGTTACCATACCTATAGAATTGGCCAAGGCTATGGGTTGGGAGAAAGGGGACGAGGTTTCGTGGAGTGTAGAAGATTCAGAGAGCTTAAAATTAGAGAAAAATTAAGATTTTAGGTCTAGGTCTTCTTTGGAGTCTATATTGAACTTTTCTTGAGCTCTCTTAGCTACTTCTTCAAGATTGGGTTCTTCACTTTCAAGTTCCTCTATTGCCAGCCTCATGGCTATTTTGCCTGTCTTATATCTGTTGAAGTAGATTTCATGTAAGTTTTTTTCAAGTTCTCTAAGCCATTCGGGCGTGTTCAAAGTCGGGAAAGGCGTTTCTCCATATTTTGGATTTCCTGTGACACTCTCTAAGGAAGAGATAAAGTCATGAATGAGCATTTTATTCAAACTAGATGTAGGAACTTGGTCTAGATAATGTGAAATGTAATTCTTTATGAAATCCGATCTTTCTTTAGAGACACTTAGGGTTTTGTCTTTTTTTGAGAGATTTTTCCATAATACTAGCCATAGAGTGAAAAATGAGTCTGTATTGATTTTGTAAAGTTGTTTTCTGCCTTCTTTTCTGCTTTTTTGAACTAAATTTCTTTTTCTTAGACCTTTCATGTAGTTGTTGACGGAATCATAACTTGTTTCTAGTTCTTTAGCAATTTCCGTAGGGTAGCTTTCTCCATTTCTATGCAGCTTTCTAAGTATCTTGAAAGCAAGCTTTGAGGTCAGAATTTCTTTTTTGTAATCTCTTTGATTGCCCATATGCAATCAATTCTGATTTCACATTTTTATAACTTAATTTGAAATACGATCATAGATGATAGCATGACTCGAACTACTTTCACCATTCCAGATCCTTTAAAGAAAAAATTGGAGAAAAAATCTGATAGGACTGGTCTCTCAGAGGCTGAACTAATTAGAAATGGTTTAATGGCTGTTTTAAATCAAAGAGGTGAAAAACACTGTGGAATATAAGTATCCAAGCCTGAAAGATTGTAAAAATTTGGAAGAAGCCCTCAAAGAAAAAATAAGATTTTTTCAACATCAGGTAGAGGCTTAGGAGAGGGTCACCTGATGGGGGAGAAAAATGGGTCTGGCAGACCCGATGTAGAGGAAGATGTTGAAGTTGAAAATTATGCCGATTCGGTCTCCAGGAAGAGACCTCTCACAGTCCGTTTCAGTCCTAGGACTTTGGAAAAAATAGAAAGGATGGCGGACTCTGGGCTTAGCCAGGCAGAAGTTGTCAGGAGGCTAACAAAGGAAGGGATGAAAATGATAGGTTTTACTAGTTCTGCTTCCTGCTCAGGGTGATTGTTGATTAGCTATCACAAGATTCTGGAAGCCCTTCAGGCTTTAGAGAGTCGGTTAGATCGGTTATCAGGGGCAGATATAGGTGATGCGGATATAATGCTTAAGACTAACGCAGATGTAGAGAATATTGAGGAGACGCGAAAAAAGTTAATCGAGAAAGGTTATATTGAGGTCAACGGTGATCCGGAAGATAAGAACGCTGCAGTCGAAAAAGTGTATATAGAGAGATTCAAGCAGGATATAGATTACACAGAGCCTCTTAACCTGCCTATAGAAGAATTAGACATGAATAAGATAGAAATCGCGAAGGAGTTCGCCGAATGGCTTGTCAGAAAGAGGAAGGATATCAAAACAGTCAAGCTCGACCCCGCCAGGAACTCAAAGCAAATCTGGTGGTACGATGAAGAAGAGAAAGTCTGGAACAAAGGAGGAGAAGACAAAGTATCTGAAATCCTATACGCAGAGATCCCAGAACAACACTCCAAACACCTAGAAGAAGAGACCAAGACAAAAGTCCACAGAATAGACCCGATAACTCTTGAGAAAACAGGAACAGGGAAAGGAGAAGTACCTCTCAAAAACGGAATACTCGAGATAGAGGAGCAAGAGCTCCGAGAAATAGAGAGACAAGACTACCTCACATCCAAGATACCAGTAGAATACGACCTACAGAGCACTGCTCCGGAGAAATTTCTAGACTTTCTTGAAGAGGTGACCAGGAATAAGGAGGACATGAAGAAGCTGCAGGAGTTCATCGGCTACTGTCCCACAGACTCGGGAAAATCAGTCTTCTTAGGCGTAATTAGAGAGCTCCTCGGACCACAGAATATCGCACAGCAGAGCCTCCAAGATCTGACCAACGGAAGAAAGTGGGGTCTAGCAAACTTGGTAGGGAAAATCGCAAATATAGACCACGATCTAGATCCCGAAGCGATAGAAGATATCGGGACGGTAAAGAAAATCACGTCGGGAAACCCGATAACTGTAGAACCTAAGTGGGAACAGCCCTATGATTACACGCCTACAGCGAAGCACATGTTCTCAGCGAACCGTACACCTTCCAGAGACAAGGAAGATGAAGCATTCTACAACCGCTGGCTTACAGTAGTATTCCCGAGATCTATACCACGAGAAGAACAAGATCCCGAGCTCCTGGACGAACTGACAGAGGAAGAGGAACTAAAGAAGATACTGAACTGGGCGATAGCAGGATACCATCGCCTAGAGAATCAAGGACAGTTCACAGGAGTAAATGGGCCTTACGCGACAAGGGAAATCTGGAAAGAGTGGGGTAACTCTGTAGAACGGTTTATCACCAAGTTCATGATTACAGAAAGAAAGAAGAGAAAGCAGATGAAGAAAAGTGAAGAATTCGATAAAGATGACCTGAAAAACCTGAAATGTGAGGTTCATACCTCTACAGCCTATGAAGTCTACCAGAAATACGCTGTAGGCATGGATATGGAGGTAAAGAGCAAGCAAGCCTTCA
>JBDGSK010000004.1:0-2213 GCA_042217575.1 Candidatus Nanohaloarchaea archaeon
TACACCATCCCGCCACTGGATAGAAACAGGATTTCGTCCAACGCTTAAAAACCATGGCAGTTCGGCAGGATATTTTAAAGAGATAGTGGGGAAAGTTTCCAGTATGGGAAGAGAAATCGTGGTTCTCGGCGCGGGCTTCGCAGGCTTGAACACCTGTCTGGAGCTGGCGGCGAAGGGCTACGAGCCAAAACTTATAGACCGGCGCTCCTTCCACCTTTTCCGGCCTGATATTGAGAAGTTGGTCAGCGGCAAGATCGACGAGGGAGAGCTGAAGGTAGACCTTGACAGTTTTCTATCAGGTGTTCCTGTCGAGTTCTGCCAGGAGACGGTTCTCGGGATTGATCCCGAGCAAAAAATAGTGGAGACTGACAAAGACTCTCACAGCTACGACTCGCTTGTCATTACATTGGGTGGAGAATCAGCAGACCACGGGATGGATATATCCGATGCTGTAAAGGCCTGGAGCCTGGAGGGCATGAAACAACTTGGCGAGGAAGTAGGAGATATAGATGAGGCGATAGTCGTGGGCTCCGGATATACAGGAGTAGAAACTGCTGGAGAACTACGCGAGAGCGGAGTTGATGTTACGGTAGTCGACCGTTCGACAAGTCCGATGCCGAACTCGTGCGACGCGGCTTCAATGTTTGCTTTAGACTACTTCAACAAACACGATATCAAGTTCATGGGCGGCAAAGACGTGACAGAAGTTAAAGAAGGACAAATACGGACGGAAGACGGTTCTTTCCTCGATGCTGATGTGGTTGTCTGGTCGGGAGGAGTTAAAGCGCCAGGCGTTGTGACCTCCTCATTCGACTGCGGGCCTGAAGGACTTCCTGTCAACTCGGGGCTCTCCTCGAAGGAGTATCCTGAAGTCCTGGCAGGAGGAGATTGTGCTGACCACGGTTTCTGGAAGTCGGCGCAGAACGCGCTCAAGCAGTCTCAGACGCTTTCGGAAAATGTCGTAAAGCAGGAGTCAGAATCCCTTGAATCGTTCCGTGAAGTGGAAAGACCGAGGGTGATCACGCTCGGCCGGTCAGCTATATTTGAATGGAAGTCTTTCGCGTTGAAGCGCTGGTACTTCAGGTACCTGCGTTACTTCATAAGAAAGAAGTACTTTTTCCGTCTCAGGTTCAAGAAGCTGAAGGCACGCCTTGCCACGTTTCTCTGAACAGCTGACCGAGAGGGTAGCCACTGTTTTTTATTCAGATAACTCTAAACCGGTTCTATGAAGGAATTTGATGCGATAGTTGTCGGCGCAGGATCCGGCCTTGATATCGCGTCAGCCTACGCAAACCGCGGTAAGGATGTCGCAGTAGTGGAGCCCGGGCCTCTTGGAGGGACTTGCCTGAACCGGGGTTGCATACCGTCAAAGATGCTGATTCACAGGGCTGATATAGTGGAGGAAATCCAGGGCTCGGAGAAATTCCACATCGACGCTGAAGTGAACTCTGTTGACTTCTCCTCGATAGTTGAAGAGGTAAACAGCTCGGTCTCGGAGGACGCGGAGAGCATCAGAAAAGGTGTCAAGGGATCGAAAAATCACACTCTCTACGAGACAGAGGCAGAGTTCGTGGACGAGAAGGTTCTCGACGTCAACGGCGAGAAGATTACCGCTGAGCAGATCTTTGTCGCCGCGGGGACACGTCCCATGATCCCGCCTGTTGACGGCCTGGACGAGGTCGACTACATGACCAGCAGGGAGGCGCTCAAGCAGCAGGAACAGCCGGAGAGCATGGTGATAGTAGGCGGCGGATACATCGCGGTCGAGATGGCGCATTTCTACGGCGCGCTCGGGACGGAGATAACCATAATCGAGATGGGAGATTCACTGGTAGGCCGGGAGGACGAAGAAGTCTCGGAGAAGTACACGGAACTCGCCAGGGAGAAGTACGATGTCAACCTCGGACTGAAGGCCTCGAAAGTGGAAGAAGTCGGGGGTCAGAAAAAAGTGGTTGCGGAGGACGAAAATGGTAACAAGCACTCGTTCGCCGCAGAAAAACTGCTGGTCGCTGCAGGCAGAGTCCCCAACACCGACCGGCTGAGCGTAGACGAGGCAGGGATAGAGACTGACGACAGGGGATTCGTCGAGACCGACGAATATCTTGAGACCAGCGTCAAAGGAATCTACGCCATCGGAGACATCGCCGGCAACTTTCTCTTCAAGCACAGCGCCAATCTTGAGGCCAAGTACGCCTACAGAAACGCAATATCCG
>JBDGSK010000004.1:2223-12553 GCA_042217575.1 Candidatus Nanohaloarchaea archaeon
CGGAAACCAGCATCCTGTCGACTACACTGCGATGCCGCACGCAATCTTCTCCTCGCCGAGAATCGCAGGTGTCGGAAAGACCGAGCAAGCACTTAGGGAACAGGGAAAGGAGTACGTGACCGCAAGATACGATTACGCGAAGACTGGCATGGGGCTCGCCCTGAAAGAGGAGAACGGCTTCGTGAAAGTTCTGGCAGCTGAAAACGGCGAAATACTCGGCTGCCACATAATCGGGCCGGACGCGCCGACACTGATACACGAAGTCCTGGTGGCTATGAAAGCCGGCAGCGGAAAAGTTCAGGATATACAGGATACTATACACATTCACCCGGCGCTCAACGAAGTCGTACAGCGCGCCTTCAACCAGCTTTAGGAAGACCTTTGAGGTTCACCTTCGAAGAGAGATACAGATGAGAAGCAAACAGCAGAAGCTTGAACACGTTCTCGACAGGATTGAGATGCTGGAGCGGCTTGCCTCGCGACCCAATCCAACGGTCTGGTCGAAGGATATAGCGGACGGAAAAGCGGAGAGAACCGAGGCCGGCAAAGTTCTATCTTACCTTCAAGACCTTGACTGCATCGAGAAATACTTCGGACGCGAGGACTCGAACAGGTACGACACGCAGTCTTTCGACCTTGAAAGGCTTCAGAACCTGGCCCAGCTTTTCAGGCCGGAGAAGTCGGAGAGGCTGGAGTCTTTAGCGGCGAAGCCGAAGGTTTAATCCAGGCCGGAAAGTTCGACTACAGCAGCTGAAGAAGGGTCAACCTGAGGCCTCGAAATCACGCTGCCACGCGCCAGCTTCAGGCCGTCCTCTGCGGCTTCCAGATACTTTACAAGCCTGTCATCGGCCTCGTTGAAATCTTCTGCATCGAAAGGAGGCTCGTAACCCCTGAAACGCCTGAATCCGGTGTAAACCTCTTCGCCTGTCACAAACACTTTTCTTTTTTCAGAGTCCCCGGGAAGTTTCTCCAGCTCATTGAAACCCGTCTCTCTTTCAAGCACTTCGATTACCTCGCTCGAACTCGGCGCGAACACCTTCTTCAATCCCTCTACGCTACCGAGTATGTGCGCGATAACCTCCCGGTCAACGCTCTCCAGGCTAAAAGTCGGGATTTCGCCTTTCCCGGCCTTCTCCGATAGCTTCTCCAGGAAAAACTTGCGCTCAAGCTTCCGCTGTGACTCAACGATATCAGAGGCAAGATTGAAATCCGAGCCGTAGCTGTTAACTGTCTCACGGTCGAGCGTGTCTCTCCTTCCGATGTAGAGATGCTCTTCTCCGTCTCCCGCAGATTCCTGAGTTTGAGAAACCTCGTCTACAAAGTTCGAGCTCCGGTAGGCCTGCTCCAGGTCACGCAACAAAGCCTCAACCCTTTCCCGGTTCAGCTTCACGCGGTAAAAAACACTGCTGCAGCTATAAACAACTGTTGGACTATATCAAAAGCTTTCAACCTGGGCTGCAACGTTTTGAACGTGAACTCGAACGATGAGCTTGTCAACTACCTGAAAGACCGGGGCTACATCGAAACCTCGAAGGTAGAAGAAGCCTTCAGAAGCGTCAACCGCGGCGACTTCGTAGACTCGCCCTACGCCTACGCAGACCGCGCGTTAAGCATCGGGGAAGACGCAACCATCTCCGCGCCACACATGGTCGCCAAGAATACCGAGCTGCTCGAAGTAGAAAAGGACTCCCGCGTACTTGAGATCGGCTCCGGCTCCGGCTACCAGCTCGCGATACTTTCAGAACTCGCGGATGAAGCAGTCGGAGTTGAAATCGAGGAAGAACTCGTGGAAAAGTCACGCAGGAACCTCGAAGACTACGACGCAGAAGTCCTCCACGGCAGCGGCCTTGACCCTGTAAAAGGCGTCTTCGACCGCATCCTCTACTCCTGCGCAGTCGAAAACTTCTCCGCCGCCAAAGACTACCTCGCCGACAACGGTATCATCCTCGCCCCGGTAATCGAGGCAGACCGACAGCTGCTCAAAAAATACCGCAACGGCGAGACAACTGAACACGTCCCTGTCCGCTTCGTCGAGTTCAAGGAAAAAACTTAGCCCCGACCGGGATTTGAACCCGGGACCTGCCCCTAACTTAGGCCGAGTCGCTTCGACCTCACGGTCAACTGCGGTCCACTCCTTCGGAGTCCGTCATGTTTTTCGGAAGCGCTTCCTGTTCGGAAGGGCTTGGAGCCGCATCACTACGTGATGCTCACAGCAGCAAACTCGGAAGAGTATGCTGCGGCGTGCCGCACTGGGCGACTGCAGGCGTACAAGGGGGCCGCTCTAGCCAGGCTGAGCCATCGAGGCGTGTATTATCGTTGCGGCGGCCAAGAATTAAATAGTTGTACGGGGCAGTCAGGGTTGATGGACTGGGAGTATCCGATCACCTCCGATTTTTCAGAGCTCGAGCCGGAAGGTGAGCGTGTAGCCGTTGGTTTCAGGCCTTCCGGAGAGCTTCACGTCGGGAACCTTCTCACGCTGGCGTATGCGGCTGTTATAGCTGAGGAGCTGGAACTGGAGCTTGATCTGATGTGCTGTGACACGGACTGGAGTGCTCATATACACGAGAACCATAGGCCGGAGAACAACCGGGTTATGAAGCTTTTCTTCATGCGTGAAGTCGAGGGCTTCGACAGTGTTGCGGAGTACAGGGTTTCGCAGTTAGAGCCTTTTCTCTCGGGCATGGAGGAAGGACTATCGCAGGTAGTCGATGCACAGTACCTTTCCGACCTCGCCGGCGATGAGGGTTACATCGATGCGCTCAGAGAGCTTTTGAATAACATGGAAGCTTTTGACGACGTGTTCGGAGGCGGTTTCCGGAGGCGTTACAGAAGCCCTGTCGTCAACGTCTGTGATTCCTGCGGTTTCTCTCACGCGAAGGGCGCGGCGTATTCAGGCGAGACAGACGAACTCGTGGCGGCGTGTAGGAATGAGGATTGCGACCAAGGTTTTTCACGCGGAAAGCTGACAGGAAGAATCGGTGTTTACTACCTTGTCGACCCGGTGCGTGATGTATCGCGTGACGTTGCTGTGCACGTCTTCGGCGGCGACTACCGTGATGCGGAGAAGGAGCAGAAGACGCCGAAGGTGGAGAAGGTTGCGAAGATTACCGAGCTGGCGTGCGGTGAGACGCCGCAGTACTTCCTCGCGCCGTTGATAGTGGATGAGGAGGGAAAGCCGCTGTCGAAGTCGAAGGGAACCGGGAAGACTGTGTCGGAGATAGAGGATCTGGAGCGTTTTGGGGAGGCGCTTGTCGAACAGGTAAGAAAATGGTTGAGTGATGAGAAGAAATACGTCTCACAGTCCGAGCTTGAGTCTCTAGATGGTTTCTGAAGGCTCTACAAGTGTTCCCGGGTTCTGTCCTCTGAAGAAGGATTTCAGTTCTTCTCTTCCGAATATCCTGGCCCTGACCTTCTTCTCCAGCACCTCCTGAACCTTGCCCTCAATGCCTCCGGTTACATCGGCGCAGTCGTTCTCCATGCTGTGCAGTTCCTTTAGGCTGCTGATTCTCTCCACGACCTCTGCTTCCCTGTTGAGAACTCCTTCCTCAGAAATGCAGAACCCTGCGTTCCCGGTGGAGAATCTTTTCTCTATCATTGCGACGAGTTCATCGCCGGAAATTACTGAGAAGCCGTTTTCTTCGAGTATCATGTCGCCGTGGAGGACAGGGAGGAAGCCGCGTTCAGCTGCTTTCCTGACGGTTCCAAGCTGCAGCCGTGTCTCGCCGTTTTCGCGGTAGGCGATGGAAGATGTATGGGCAGGCATCGGCTCCAAGTCCTGTTTCCTTAACTCTTCGACTATTTTCCCGTTGAGTTTCTTGACGGCAGTGTGAGGCTCCAGGTATCCTTTTCTTGTTCCGTCTCTCAGCCCCTTCCGCTCCGCCTGCGGGTGCCCAAACGAGCCGGCGCCGTGTACGAGTATGCCTCCCAGCTCTATTTCTGACAGTACCTGTGAAAAGTTTTTTGACAGCGTGTTTTCGGAGGTTTTGTCGGTGAGGACGCTTCCCCCGAGCTTGAGAACGTAGTCCATCAGTCAGTGATGTCTTCAGGGTCTGGTGCGCGTTCCTTGATCTCGCGTTTCTTGGCGTCCTTGATGCGGTTGACGTTGGTGCTTCTTCCGCATTCAGGGCATTCAATCCACCACGGGCGCTGGCCGAGTTTTTCCGAGTCCTCCCATTCGTGGCCGCAGTAGGGGCATTCTAGCTGGTAGTGGTAGGTCTCGTTGTCGTAGGAGAACATCTTGACCCTACCTGTTTTCTCTCCTTCGTCGTTCTCTACCTCGCGGTTGGTGACGTACTCGGCCCTGTCGTAGTCGATCTCTTTCATACTATGAAACCTTGGAACTGTTTTAGCTTTAAAATTTTTCTTTCAGGTCAGGAACTCGCGGTATATGCGTTCGACATCTTCCTCGCCAGGGGTTTCGATTTCGATCTTTTCCCCTATTTCGGTGTCGGATATGCTGTAATCTATTTCAAGCGCCTTGCTCTCCCTGTTGACCTGCTTGATGTCAGGGTTGAAAGCTTTCAGGCGTCGCAGATCCCATTCTCTTTCGGTATCGATCACGCGCAGGTCGTAGCCCTCGATCGTCGCCAGTAAAGCTTTCACGGCGTCTTCCCGGCTCTCGATTTTTGCATAGGCCTCCGTCCTCACAGGCTTTCCTTCAAGTCCCTCGTGTTCCTCCTCATGGTAACGGAACTTCTCTACGCCTGGAACTTTCCCGAGTTTGGACGGGTTCTCCGTCTCGACGAGGAGCATCTCTCCCTGTTTCTCTACTTCTTCGACCCGCCGCTCTAAATTCTCCGCAAGCCGGTCTTTGTCGCCGCTCGGTACTACTTCCACCTTCATACACCTGTTTTAACCGGCAAGTCTTTTATTTGGGCCTCGGGAACTATTCTGCATGGGACTGTTTGACAGAGACGAGAACCCGGATAAGGAAGAAGTGCGTGTCGATGTCCAGGACTCGGGCGCGGAAGAGACCCGGCTGGAGAAAGAGGTCAGCTCGAAAGTAGCAGGAGACTCGAGTGACGCCTCCGAAAGTTCGAAGAGCCGCGCGACGAGTTCCGGCAGTGTGACAGTGGAGGATATTCACGAGCAGAATGAAAGGATAATCGAACTACTGGAGCAGCTGACTGACGGAAGCTCCGGCTCCAGTCCCCGGTCAAGCAGCCGTGTGACAAGTAAGACGGATGACGACGATGATGAAGGTATGAGAGGTGATATGGGTGAGTTACTATGACAACGTCAAGGATAATGTGAAAAACAATGGTTCCGACTCGGATTCTCCGAAGAAAAAGTCCTCCAACCAGTTTGAAAGCTTGAAGGAGGCTGCCGAGGAGACCAGTAACGAGCCGGATGATGAAAAAGGCGACGACACTCCTATTGAGGTTCTGGAAGAAGACGGGCTTTCAAGAGAGGCACCTGGATCAGGTCAAAGTTCCGCACAGCGCTCCCAGAACTCTCAGCAGTCCGGTGCGGACGCCAGTTCCCCAGATAAGGGTAATCCTCTGACAGAAGATTCCGATTCTTCTACAGGTTCTGAAACTGACCTTTCCGGGATAGAGGAGAGGCTCGACAGGATCATTGAACAGAACGAGAGGATGATCCGGATCCTTGAAAGCTTCGGGAGTTAGACTATTTCCACGCTGATCTTTCTTCTTCCTTCGTCTGTGGACTCAAGCTTCTGGTAAAGCTTTATCTCCATCTCAAGGGTCTTGTACGTATTGCCCTCATGGAACTCCATCTCGAGATGGTTCTCTTCCGTGGGTTCTATCTCGACTTCTTCTCTACCCTTGAAACTGAGTCCTACATCTCCCTCTCTGATCTTCTCTGAGAAGCTTTCGAGAAAGTTGGCTAACTCCTCGTTGGAGAAGTCGAACTCCAGTTCTACTTCTTCACTTGGCATTGTTGATAACTCACCTGTGAAAACTTTTATTTTTAGTCCTCATCCGTGTTTTCTCCGCTCCTCATCAGCCTTTTTGACAGGAAGTGGTCTTTCTGTTCCAGCTCCCTGATCGATTCGACGGCGAAGAGATAGCTGGTCGCGATCATGACCAGTCCCAGTGCCGTCGGCCTGAGATCAATTACCTTGGTCACGGGCATGAGGTCAGCAACTATCACCAGCATGCCGAGTACGAAAAGCGTGAATGATACCGCTACTTCCTGGTTTGTGGACATCTTCTTCAGGCCGAACCTGTCTTGTTGTGTCATCCTATATCAAGCTCCTCCGGGTCGAGGTCGCGCTTCCCTGGTTTGAACGCGGATGGAAGGTGGACGTGGTACACGCCTTCACTCTTCCGGATTACTAACGGTATCTCTTTCAGGAGTTTGGAGATGTTGATGTTGTACACTCCTTCCTCCTCTACTATGATTGAGTCAAGATCGAACTCGAATTTAATGTTTTCCTTCTCCTCGAAGCCTTCTTCCACCATCTCTTCGATGTCTTCCCGTACCTCGGCCCGTTCTTCACTGGAGATTTCTTCTTCCTCGGTCTCCTGCTCGTACATGAAAAGCGAGGAGCCGCATTCGCAGCCGCTGATAAGCTCTTCGGAGTCGTCCTCGTATACTTTGCCACAGTTCATGCAACGGTGCGGCATCTTAATCCTCCTCTTCTATCTTCGCGAGGAAAGAAACAGAGTCGCGTTCCTCCTTGATTTTTTCCATTACACGGGAGTTGCCGACGATCGTCAGTCCCCGACGGTAATCCTCCTGCAGCACATGCTTGTAAAGCAGGTTCTTGGCGCGTTGAACCTTTGAACCGGAAGACTCAAGCCCCATGAACTCGACTCCGGGAAAGTCGTCGTCGATCTCCTCCATGGAGGTCTTGATAAGCTCACGTTTCTCATCGGGCGTCCAGGCCTCTTCAAGTACAAGAACGGCGTCTTCCTTGACTTTGTCAAGCACCAGTTCCAGTTTGTCCTCGAAGCTGCCCTCGTTAAGCTTCTCGCTGGAAAGAAACTCTATAGTCACTCCTTCGTCGGCCATCAGGTTAACCTTTCGATTATTTCCTCATAAAGTTTGTCGATATTTGTACCTTCCTTCGCCGAAATCTCCAGCACTGGGTGCTGAGGGAACGCATCTCTCACCCGTTCAGGGTCGGCGTCTTCGAGGTCAACCTTGTTGGCAAGAACCAGTATCGGGATATCTTTAGCCTCAAGATTTCCGATTATAGTAACGTTGACCTGGGTGTACGGATCCTCTGTAGCATCGAAGATTACAAGGCATGCGTCCACGTCGTCAAGATACTTGATAGCTTCAACAATGCCTTTTGTGGCTTCTTTCGCGCGGCCTTTCGCCTCTTCTTCCTCGAGCCCGTGTTCTGTGAAATCCTTGAAGTCGACGTTTGTCGATATCCCTGGCATGTCAAGAAGATTCATCTCGAGCGTTCTCCCGTCGGCCTCGATGACCGCTCTTTCCTTCTTTTCGACCGTTCTGGTCTCGTGCGGAATCTCAGAGACGTTGCTCATCTCCTCCCCGGTCAGGTCTTCAGAGATCTTGTTTGCGAGAGTTGACTTTCCCGCGTTTGGCGGCCCGTAGATACCGATGCTTACCTCGTCCTGGCCAGAATCGCTGAAGAGGTTGCTGAAAATCTCCTTCAAACGCTCAATCATGTTTACACCAGATAATACTAAATCCGGGCCGCAACTATAAAAACTATTTCATGTCTCCGATGCTCTCTACTCCAGTTTTTAATTAAAGCTTCAGCCACTAAAACCGGGATATGTCACCGGAAAAAGGAGCGATTATTGTCGCCTACCAGGACGGGAAGCGGCCGCGTTTCCTCGTGCTGAAGCGCTCGAAGAACTGGGAAGGCTGGGAGCTTCCAAAAGGGCACCTGGAAGAAGATCTGCGCTCGACCGCTCTCGAAGAGCTGAAAGAGGAAGCCGGAATCAGCGAGGAAGAAATCGAGGAGCTTGAAGAGCTGGACGAGAAAGTGGAGTGGAGCTTTGAGGTTGACGGTGAAGAACACAAGCGCAGCTACACCGCTTTCAGGGCTCAAATTTCAGGTGACGCAGTAGTCGATGTCTCGGATAACCCGGATGAAGAACACGAAGAGGGCTTCTTTTTCCGTTACCGGGATGCGGAGTCGCTACTGACCTATGGCCAGCACCGGGAACTCCTGGAACAGGTTTACCAGGACGTAACCTCGTGAGATAAAAACGAGTGTGACAAGTCCTGCTTATGCCAGAACAGTTGCTTGAACTCTACCAGTTCGAAGGATGTCCTTACTGCTCAAAAGTCCGCGAAAAGATGACAGAACTCGGCCTTGACTTCATCGCGCGACAGGTCGAACCTAACGGCGACAGAGAACGCGTCAGAGAGGTCTCAGGCCAGACCGGAGTCCCGGTTCTGAAAGACCCTAACACCGACACAGTGATGCCGGAGAGCGACGACATAGTAGAGTACCTCGAAGAACACTACGGCTAAAACTCGCCATCGAGGAAGGCCTTCAGCTCTTCCGGACTCATTTCCTCATCCATCAGGTCGTCGCTGACGAACGGAGCAAAACTGCGGCCGGCGGCGACCCCTTCATCTACATCCTCCACATCGTAATAGTCGACAACAGCATCCATGAACTCCGCGGCTTTATCCATCTTCTTGCCGCTTCTCGCGCTGACATCGCTCCAGCGGTAGAACTCCTGGTAAGCCGGATAAACGTTCTCTTCGAACTCTTCGTCCACACCGTTGCTGATGTACGGAAGGTCGGGAAGACGGTCGAGCAACTCCATCAGGCTATTATTACGGTTGAAAACTTATATTTGAAGACAACAGTCGCCCCGAAGTTGCTACCGGCAGGTTGATAAAAATGCCCGGCGCTCCAGGCTCTATGAGCGCCGAAGAACTCGCCCGCGAAATGTACGATTCCGAAGCCGAACTAACCGACACCCCAACCGATTTACTCAGGTTGGACAGGGAAGATGTCACAGGAGTAAGGGTGGGCTCGGTGGTTGACAGGGGCGTGATGAACGCTATGAATCAGGGCGCGACGACTTCGCAGGCATTAGAGGCGCTCGGCGAGGGCATGGAGGACTACAGGCAGAGCCTCGAAACACAGCTGGAAAACGAACTCTCAAGCTTTGAGGGCTACGAGCTCAGGGTGCGTCCGCAGGTCATAGATACCGCGGGCGCCACAAGGATGGTCGGGGTAGTCCCCGGATACGAAAGATGGATCTCGGAAGCTGACGACGCCGTAGAGCTATTCCAGGGTCTCAAACAGATATCCGCAAGGGAAGAAGCACTGCTCGACTCACAGCCTGAAGACAGGCCTGACGAACTCTACGACATGCACCGCCTGACCGGAGAACTCGCAGGCTTTCCCGACTGCGGCGTCGAAAACTACGCAGCCGGTACGCGACAGAACTTTGTCGAAAGCCTCGGAATTGAAGAAGAACAGCAGAGCGAGTTCAGAGACAGGTACGGCTTCCTGCCCACGCCTGAAACACAGATGGTAATAGAAGACATAGAAGCCGGAAACATCGAAACAGTACTTGAATACGCGACAGGCGAGAGAACGGTCGACGAAGAACTGCCGGAAAATTTCCACTCAAGGTTCTCGACCGCTTTCTTCCCGTGCAGCATAGACTGCGAGGAAGCAGTAGAAATGGGTAGAGAGCTTGAATCAGGGCTCGAAGACTCCGATATGCAGACCCGTTACCGGGCCGCCAAAACAGCGAACGTCATGGAGTATCTGCTCGGCCAGTACGAGGTCTGGAAGGAAAACGGCGCAGAGCAAGAGTACCTGCAGGCGTTTGAGACGCATGCCGAAGACGGCGAGATATCTGCATTCGAAGCACTGGAAAATGAGCACGCACCGCTCGAACAGCACCTCTACAAACAGGCTCGCTGAGCTCAGAAACCGGCGTCTCGCAGCTTCTGCTCGACGTAGCGCTGGCTCCTGAACTCTTCGTCCGACTCAAGCACGAGCCCCGCGACTTCAACACCGTACTCTTCCTCGAACGCCGCGACGATTTCGTCCTCGACGCCTTCAATATCGTTGTGTTCCACGCCCCCGTAGGTCGCCGAGTCGCCGTACAACCTCAGCGCCCCGTCATCGACCTCTAGCATTCCGCCGCCGAGAACTTCGTCCTCAACTCCGTGCGCCTCCGCGATGTCCTCGTGGATGACGCTACTGTTCCACTCCTGGGAGTAAAAACCGTCCTCGGCCGCTAAAAACTTGTGCACGTCAGTAAAGTCATCGCCAGATGGAAACCCGCCCGAGAAAACAGCTTCGTATTCCTCGTTGGTCATGGCAGAAAAGCCTGTAGTGGACCGGCCCTCCAATAGTTACTGTGTTCAATAACTCCTTCTCTAGCTGTATATTCAGCCTCAAATATTA
>JBDGSK010000004.1:12563-12774 GCA_042217575.1 Candidatus Nanohaloarchaea archaeon
GAGGGAGAAAAGTATTTTTAATGCATCGGAGTGGAGGCGATTTTTTATTGCGCCGGTATTAAAACCGGTACGTGGGCCTGAGAACCGAGTACAGGGAGAAGGTTGAAGAGGTGGAGTCTTCCGTTGAGGATGTGGTTTCGCGGAGGCGTGCTTCTCGAGCCAAGCATGTCCTGGACGTGTTATTGCCTCTAGCGTTGCTTTCGTTGACATT
>JBDGSK010000040.1:0-13864 GCA_042217575.1 Candidatus Nanohaloarchaea archaeon
GTTCAGACGCGCTGGACTGAGCCGCGTTCGGGTTCGAATACTTCGCCTTCTTCCTTGAGGCGGCGTATCCCTTTCTCCACATCTTCTTCGCCTATGTCCTGTTCTTCCGCTTTCTCTATCACTTCCTGTATCTCGGCCTTGCCGTCTTCGTCGGCCACGTTGTCGATTATCCTTCTTATGGTCTGGAGGCGTTTTCTCTGTGATGAAGAAGTTCCGCTTTCCATGCGGTCGATGTCAAACTCCCCGGTTTCAGGGTCGGTTCCGACCTGTTTGAGGCAGTAGGTGAGGATGTCGATGGCGCGCTGTGCGTCACTGATTTCGACCTCTTCCTTCAGTTCGGCGCGTGCGGATGCTTCAGCAACTCTGACCAGGGCTTCCAGCTGCCGAGCGGTTATGGGCACCCCGTCGTTGGCTTCGCCGCTGCCTTTCGAGCGCATGTCGATGTAGAAATCCTGTATCTTGTCAGCTGCCTCCTGTGTGAGATCCGGTCGGACGTTCTTCTTGGCGTACGCAACGTACTTCCTCAGCATCTCCTGGCTGATTTCTGCTTCGGTTTCTTCGGGGTCGATGTGGTTCTTGAGAACCTGTGAGGAGAGCTTGCGGTCTCTGTCCTCGTCTGGCTCGTCTTTTACCGGGAATATGAAGTCGAAGCGTGAGAGCAGTGTGTCGCCAATGTTTATCTGTTGTGGTATCGGCTCGTAGGGGTCGAACCGGCCGAGCTTGGGATTTCCTGCGGCGAGGATGGATGTTTCCGCGTTGAGCGTTGCCTGAATATTTGCCTTTGAAACGCTTATCTGCTGCTGTTCCATGGCCTCGTGGAGCGATGAGCGGTCTTCCGCGGCCATCTTGTCGATCTCGTCGATAGCTGCCAGACCCTTGTTGGCGAGCACTACTGCTCCGGCTTCGAGTGAGAACTCGCCTGTGCTTTCCTCCTTTACGACTGAAGCGGTCAGTCCTGCGCCCGTTGATGATTTTCCTACAACGTAACGTCCTTTTGGAGCAAGCTCTCCTGAGAACTCCAGCATCTGTGATTTACCTGTTCCCGGTTCTCCGATCAGGAGTATGTGCAGGTCGCCGCGGCTTTCGACGCCGTCCTCGCGTGTCTTCTGGACGCCGCCGAAGAGCTGGAGGGCGATGGCCTTCTTTATCTGCTGGTGCCCGTAGATCGAGGGTGCGATAGAGTTGGTTATCTTGGCGAAGATGTCGGGATCCTCTGAAAGCTTTTTGACCTCTTCGATCTCTTCCTCTGTAAGCTCAAGTTGTTCGAACTCCTGTTGCGTTGGCTGGAGGTAGTTCGCCTCCATGTAGAGGTCGTATTTCTTCGACTTTTTCTTGCCGTTGAGCGGTCTCTCCCTGATTATGCCTGTTATCTCCGCGACGTTTCCGGGGACTACGCGGCGCTGGAAATCCGGGTCGACTAGGTCGCCTTCGAGGCGTACCTTGAACGTGGAAGGCTGCTCTGATCCTTCACGGTTCTCCGGGTTTTCCTCGACCGTTATCATCTGCGTGTCGGTCATGACTTTCTCGACTACTTCGAAGTTGCGGGAGCCGCAGTCGCACTTGTAGGGATCCTTCAGCTTTGCGGAGTCCTGCTCTTTCTCGTAGCGGTCGCCGCACTGAGCGCACTCGAATATCGCGGAGGTAAGTTCCGGTTTGACCTGTGAGGCGCGTTTAATCATGCCCTCTACAGGAACGTACTTGCCGATATGTTGGGAGCGGAGGTTCTTGATCTTTATGTAGTCCTCTTCCGGCATATTGGTGAAGCGGGCGTTGAACTCGCCGGTCGAGACTATGTCTATGCCCTCGATCGCCTCCTCTGCGGCGTCGATAGCGGTCTCCGGCTCGCGTCTCAGAAAGTCGCTGAGCTCGGGGTTGAAAGGTTCGAGATCCTCGAAGTCTACGACGATAGAGCTTCTGTCCGACGTGACAGCGCTTGAAACCCTGTCGTAGTACTTGTCCGAGAAGAAGTCCTCGAACTCGTTGACCGCTTCCTGGAAGTCCATCATGATTTAATTGCTTGCAAAGAGTCAAAAATCTGTCTCGCGCCGAAACGTTTATGCCCGAAGAACCGCTCTCCGATCAGGAAGTCGAGTCAAGGCTTGAAAAGCTTGAAATCTGGGGTTTGAAGGATAGCGACCTTCTGGGCCAGCGGCTGGTGACCCGGGTCGAGTTCGAAGAATACCAGGAATGTGTAAGGTTTGCGAACGAGCTGTTCGGGCTTGAGGTGGAAAATACGCCCGAGGTAAAGGTCATGGAGGATGCGGTCGCTGTCGACGTGTCAACCGGTGAAGTCAACGGTTTTACGGAGAACGACTTTGAAGTGGCGGAGAAGATTGAAGAAAAGTTAAGGGAAGGAGACTGGAGCTAAAGCGCTCCAATCTCTTCGAGGTTCTCTTTCAGAGTCTCGATGCCCGTCTTGACGTCCTCATAGGTTCTTCCGCCTGTACAGACGATTCTGCCCGAGGAGAACAGCAGGAAGACCACGTTAGGCTCATCGATCCTGTATACGAGTCCTGGGAACTGTTCCGGCTCGTACTCTGTACCTACAAGCTCGAACGCTATCCTGTTCAGGTTGAGAGTGTGTCCAAGCTCGCTCGAGGCAACCATGTTCTGGACTTCGATGTCCGGCTTGCTTCCGATCTCTACGTCGGCTTCTCTCAGCTCATCGATGATCTTGTGGACAGCCTCCTTGGCCATGTCCGGGCTCTGTGTGCCTGTGCAGACCACTTTTCCTGAACCGAAGAGCAGTGCGGCTGCCTTGGGCTCTTCGAGCCTGTATACGAGTCCTGGGAACTGTTCCGGCTCGTACTCTGTGTTCTCGAGGTAGATGGCGATGCGGTCAAGCGGCATCCGCCTGTCAAGTGTTGTAGATGCTACAACGTTTTCGATTTTGATGTTGTCATCTTCTCCGAATGCGTCTTCTTCGCTCATTTTATCACGTTTAGAGTCGCTCACAGCGGCGTGTTTTTAAAGGGCTTTAAGTAGTTTATAAAGTGAAATCTTTTAAAAGGTGTGCCGGGGTTGAGATAGACCTGGTTCTGAGCAATCCCTTACTCAAGGCCTTTCAGCGTGCCTGAAACGCCTGTAATCTCGAAGAAGGCTTCTTTGCCGCCCGCCTTTTCGACGAGCGTTATGGCTGCCCGGAGGTCGTCTTCTCTGTCGCGGTTGACCTTGATTACTCCGCGCTGTTTTTCTTCGTTGAAGCGGTTTCCTATGACCCAGAAGTCGGCTTCCGCGGAGCCTTTCTCGCCGAGGTAGTTCAGGGTCGCGCTCCATACCGTTTCCACGACTTCTCCGAGTTCGAGGCTTTCGCCGTGGAGCCTGAACTCCATGTACCGATGTTTCTCCTGGATCGCTGGAGGCAGCCGTTTCATCTTGAACCAGATCCTACAATTTTTTCCGGGTGTTTTGAGACGGCCTCCTTCCCCTGGAAGCCGAGCGAGTCTATTACTGAGGCGGCGTCACGGGGAGCGCGCAGTTCACCTGTTTTCGAGGCACCGGTCGTCAACAGCTTCATAGCCCCGTATTTTTCGCAGAGCTTCAGGTTTCGCCTCCAGTGCTTGAGAACGTGGGTTCTCTGCTTCCTGGAGGTGAAAAGCTGTCGAAGGTTGAAGCCTATCGCAACATCGTTTTCTGCGGCGGCTTTCGCGATTACCTGGTCGACTCCGGAGTCTTTCCTTCCGCGCTCCGGGCTCATTATGATGTCGACCTTCCCGTGTTCAGCCACCTTCTTGTGGAGTTCAGCGTCTCCTCCGCGGTAAATCAATACCTCGGCGTCGCTGCGCTGGATATCTTTCTTGAGTTCACCCCATTCCGTGTTCTCCAACACTTCTACTTCAAAATCCGTGGCGATTCCGTTCCAGCCAAGTTCTTTTGCCTTCTCGCGGAATTCTTCGCCGTTGTTCTCGGTGCCGAGGTCGTAGAACTGGGGCATGGAGAAAGTTTGGAGGGAAAAAGTGAAGTGGTTAATTGGCTTTCCTGTCGTTTGCACGACGGGAAGGCCTGGCCTTTTCCGCACCCTTGCCCTTGTTGTCAAGGCCTCTTGAGTCTCTTGCGGCCGGTGTCAGCCCTCTCTCGGCGCGGTTTCTCTCGTCGCAGATCCAGTTGATGTCATCATCCGCCCGGATTTCCGGGTTCTCCGGGTCGACGAGGATGACTTCAAACCATTTGCGGTTTCCGTCTTCTGCCACCCAGTAGCTGTTGAGGACTTCGAGGTTGTCGAACTTTCTCGATGCGCGTTCTTCTGCGATCACCTGTTTCGGCTTGGCGGGCGAGAAACGGTTCTGTCCTGTTCTCTTCGGTCTTCTTCCGCCTGAAGGCCGCTTCCTCTTGGTTGCGCCCTTGTTGACTTTGACGCGTACGATTGAGAATCCTTTCTTGGCCTTGTAGCCCTGCGATCGGGCCTTCGGGATCCTTGTCGGGTTGTCAACCTTTTTGACTGCGTCTTCTTCGCGCCATTCGACCAGTCGCTGCTGCCAGAGTTCGTCGAGATTCTCCTTCGGCTGGTCGTACTGTTCTCGGGCGTACTTGTAGTAACTCATTTTGGTCTCCTCGTAGGCATAAACTACTTCGAAAATATTATAAACTCTGGTCGTGCCGCCGCCGTTAAGCCCGAAACACATAAAACAGCGTTGTGTTATTATTGGAGTGTGATACCATGCATCCTGTACTAAAGATTCTCGCGGGTGCGGTCATGGTTGTTCTCGGGGTTTACAGCTCCGTGACGTTCTGGCCGGAACTCGTGACGATGGTCAAGGCGGCTGTTGGACCGCTGCTTGTGCTCGTGGGTGCTTTCATTGTATGGCTTGAAAGCGACGAGCTCAAGATGCAGCAGGAAAAAGATGACACGCAGGGGCTTCAACGCCAGTTTGAAGCTGCGGGCGAGCCCACTGAAGAAAGTTCGAGGGACTACACAGAGCTTCTCTCCGGTACCGTTGACGAAGTGAAGGATGAGGTCAGAAGGATGAGTAATCCTGACCTTGACGAGATTATCGAAGCGGAGAGGGCCGGAAAGAACAGGAAGACTGTCATCGAGTTCCTGGAGAAGCGGCGTTAAGCGCCGTTTCCTATTTTCTTTGTTTTATTTCTGATCGTCGTAGAGGTTGCTGATCTTCTGAAGCGAGTCCGCTTCCTCCTTGTCCTCCCGGAACGACTTCAGTCGCGGGAAACGCAGCGCGTAGCCGGAGGAATAGTTCGGCGACTCCTGGATTTCCTCGTACTCGACTTCTACTATGACTTCAGGCCTCACGTCGACCTTTCTGCCGTCCTCGTTGACTATCAGCGGTTCAAGCTTGTCGGTGACCTCCTGTAGCTGTTCCTCCGTCAATCCTGTGGCCATCTTGCCGACTTCCCTGTATTCGCCGCTTTCTTCGTCGTAGCAGCCGAGGAACAGGCGTCCGAGCCAGCCCGAACGTTTACCTTCACTCCACTTCGCGCCGACTATCGCAAGATCCAGGGTCTCCATGACAGGCTTCAGCTTTACCATGTAGCCGACACGCGAACCTGGCTTGTACTCTGCTTCAAGGTTCTTCATCATGATGCCTTCGTGGCCTTCTTCGAGCGAGCGCTGCTGCATCGCGCTGACCTCTTCCTCTGAATCTGTCTCCTCATGGTCGACCAGCCTCAGCTTGTTTTCTTCCTCCTCGACGATCTCGCCGAGCCGTTTCCAGCGTTTCCGGTATTCCTGCTCTATCATCGGTTCTTCCTCGTATATCAGGTCGAAAGGTCTTACTTCAACAGGAATCTCTTCCACCATCCTCTGGATGTCGTACTTCCGCTTGATCCGCTTGGAGAGCTTCTGGAACGGGATCGTTGAGCCGTCTTCAGGGTCGTATGCAAGGATTTCAGCGTCGATCATGCAGCTTTCTGAGTCTATGTTCTCCTTCACAGCCTTTTCCACGTCAGGGAACTGCTCCGTTACATCTTCAAGCCGTCTCGTGTATACCTTTACTTCTCCGTCCCTGACATGTATCTGGGCTCTCATCCCGTCGTACTTGTAGTCTATTCCGGCCGGCTTGCCCACTGTTTCAAAGCCTTCTTTGATCGTGTCAACCTTCTTTGCAAGCATAGAGTTGATCGGCCGGAAAAGCTCCATGTCAAGTGAGCGAACTTCCTCGATCCCTTCCCTGCATGCGTTCGCCACCTTTGAGAAGTCGTTTGTGAAGTCGTAAGCCTTCTGAATGTCCTCCGTGTGTTCTCCTTCGAAGAACGTTTCGGCGAGCGCGTCACGTACAGTTCCTTCGCCGACCCCGAGCCGGAGGTTCTCTATGAATGTTCGGACGATGTACTTCGCCTCGCGCGGAGTTGCATCGTTGAGCAGTGCTGCGACTTCTTTGCGCTTCTTGTCCTGAGAGACGCTTCCGAGCGATTTTTCCTCCATCCTCGCCACCTTCTCCAGTTTCTCCACGACACGTTCAACCGTCAGCTCTTTCTGCATCAGGCTCTGCTGGCCGGCTCCCTCTTCCATGATGGTTTCAGCTGCCGAGCCGAGGTCTCCGGCCTCTTTCCATTCCTCCTCGATCTTTTTCTCAGAAGCACCTGAAGCCTCCTTGATTATCTTTACCATCGTCTTCGAGGAGATTCCGAGGTCGAGATCCTTCCAGTACGGGAAGGCTCTTCCCATGGCAAGGAGTACAACATTTTCTAACTGGTCGCCGGAGTCTTCAAACAGCTCCGCGAGTATATCCGTCTTCTCCAGCGTGGACTGTGTTTCGCCGAGCGCTTCATAGGTTTCGACAAGTCGCGAGTACTCCATATAGGACTGTTCTCGCCTGAAATGTTTAAACAGTAGGCTCGAAACTTGTGTTATGTCAGTTTTTGAAACAGTACGCGAACTCAGTTCTTTCCGCAAGACACAGGATGAGACTATCTCAAGACAGGTGCTCGGCAAGATCCTTGAGGCTGCTCGCTGGACGCCCTCGCCTGGCAACGTTCAGGGACTGGAGTTTGTCGTGGTAGAGAGCGGGGAAGAACTGGAAAGGCTCGCTTCGAGTACGGACGACAGGATCGCTGAAGCAGCAGCGGCGGTTCTTGTGGTCGGCGACGTAGATCGTTTGAGGAAACGTTTTGGAGACGACGCAGAGACTTTCTGTGCCGCGGAGGCAGGGGCCGCCTCGCAGAATATGCGGCTTGTCGCGAAGGAAGAAGGCCTTTCCTCGCTCTGGATAACTGGTTTTGAGGCCGGAGAGGAATTCGGAGTTCCTCCGGAAAGAAAGGTTTTCGGTGTCGCGGCGTTCGGTTATACTGAGGATCCTGTGCCGCTGGATCCGAAGTTCGGTCTTTCTAACGTTGTATACTATGAGCGTTACGGCAATCGAGTAAGCAGTATCTTCGATTCCGCGGGATGGAAGGGTGCGGGTACCGAGTTTAAGGCACTTGAGCGCAAATCGAAAAAAATTTTAGACAGGCTTCGCCGGAAAGCTGAACAGTTTTTATAAATATTCAGTAGCAAAGTATTACCACCGGGCAATAATAAACCAGTCCTGTTTCCGGTTATAACCGGCGGATAAGGTTTATAACTGCCCGCATGGATAAGTTTTGTAGAATCGGTGTAAGCCAATGGTAGCAAGTCAAGAGACTCTGGATGAACTGGAAGATATCGGACTCAACATGTATGAGCGCAAGATATATTCTGCTCTGCTTGGACGCGGAGTCTCAACTGCCGGCGAACTGTCGGAGATGACGAACGTGCCGCGTTCTCGAGCCTACGACGTTCTTGAGTCGCTCGCCGAGAAAGGCTTCGCCGTGATCAAGTCCTCAAAGCCGATGGAGTACGTCTCGATTCCGCCTGAACAGGCGATCGAGAATATCAAGAAGCAGCATCGGAGGGAACTCCAGGAGAAGATTGAGCAGCTTGACGACTTCAAGGACTCTGAAGCTGCCGATGAACTTGAGGAGCTTTACGATCAGGGCCTTGAACTTGTCGAACCGGAAGAGATGTCGGGTTCGCTCAAGGGCTCGCACCAGATACACCAGCATATGGGCACCATGTTCCAGGATGCTGAGGAGACGATCGACATCGTAATGTCCGAACAGGGACTCAACGATCTTCATGATAACCATTCAGATCTGCTTGAAGAGGCAAGGGAGAACGGTGTGGAGGTCAGGATTCTTGCCCCTGTAACGGATGAGAACCGTGACGCCTATGAAGAGCTCAGGGATGTAGCTGAGATCAGGCATCTTGAGGATCGTGACGAAGTTGAGATGCCGGAGGGACGTTTCGCGATAATCGACGAGGACGCACTCACTATGTCGATGACCCACGATGAAGTTCACTCGACGCAGGACACGGCTTTCTGGACCAAGAGTGATCACATGGCAAAGGATACTATGAGGCCGGTCTTCGATCTTTTATGGAATCAATCCGAGCCTCCTGAAGGGCCTTCAGGGCCGACTTCGCCCCGTGAATGACCTGTTTAGAGCAGCGAGGCCTTGAGAAGATAGCCTGTATCGAAGAAGCTCTGGAGTGAGACACTGCCTGTTAGCATTGACAGGAAGTTGAAGCCTGTTGGCGATTCTACTTTGAATGCGGAGAGCTGTTTTCCCGTGAGATTTTCGGCTATCTTTACCGCGGTGTCTCTCCCGCCCAATCGGTCTACGAGTCCGAGTTTTTCCGCCTCTGATCCCAGCAGTATGGATCCGGAGTCTATCTTTTCCATCGTGGTGCGTGAAAGATTTCTCTCCTGCCTGACCTCGGAGAGGAACTGCCTGTGGATCTTGCCCGTCATGTTTTTGAGGGCTGCTATATCTGCTTTTGACGCGTTCTGGAACCGCGAGTTCCGCTCCTTGAACTTGCCGGATGAAACATTGACGTACTCAATGCCCAGCCGGTTCAAAAGACCCGAGAATTCAAGGTAGGAGCTTTTCACCCCGATGCTCCCGGTTATAGAGGCTGAATCTGCTACTATGCGGTCACAGCCGAGGGAGGCCAGGTAGGCGCCGGAGGCGGCGACGTCCCTGAACCTGCAGACCGTGGGGACTTTGATGTCCTCGATTATCCGCTTGATCTCTTTTGATGCAACTACTGCGCCTCCGCCCGAGTTCCATTCAAATATGACTGCGTCAGCGTTCCCGGTTCTTTCCACAAGTGCGCGGAGGCTCCCGGGTGTTATAGAGTCGGACTGGAAGCCTGAAGCTGCGGGCTTGATCGTGCCGTCGAGCGGGATTATGGCTGCACTACCCTTCTGCTGGTCGCCAAGGAAGCCGGCTGCGGAAGCCGCGTAGACTATTACAAGGACGGCGAACAGGGTTTGTTTCTTCATATCCGAGGTTGCGCCGTCCGTTCTTTTAACTTTTCACTCGAACTTTCTACCATGTCGCTCCAGGAACTTTCCCGTGAGATGATTGAAGAGATCGAGTCCGGAGAGATTGATTCAAAGGAGGAAGTCGAGCAGCGAAAGAAACGGCTGTGCAGCAAGTACTCCCTGGACGGGATGCCGAAGAACTCGGATATCCTCAGTTTCGCCAGTGAGGACGAGGAAAAGGCGCGTGAAGTTCTCAAGACGAAGCCGATGAGAACGATTTCCGGGATCGCCAACGTTGCGATAATGGCGAGGCCTGCTCCGTGCGGAGGCGGATGCATCTACTGCCCGAAGGGAAAGGACGCACCGCAGAGCTACACTGGTAAAGAGCCAGCGACGCGCCGTGCTATAAGAAATGATTACGATCCCTACGACCAGGTCATCGACCGTCTCGGCCAGTATGAAAAGAACGGTCACCCGGTCGACAAGTCAAAGCTGATAGTCATGGGAGGAACGTTCCCGTTCCAGGATCCGGATTACCAGCGAAAGTTTGTGAAACGCGCATTCCAGGGATTCAACAGTTACAACAGCGATGAGGAACCGGGTGAGGACAGCCAGACGCTTGAAGAGGCACAGGTGGAGAACGAGACCGCGGACGTCAGGAACGTCGGAGTAACGTTTGAGACCCGTCCAGACATCTGTGAGACCAAGCATATCGACCGTATCCTGGAGATGGGTGGAACACGCACCGAGATGGGTGTCCAGACAGTTTTCGATGAGACGCACGAGCGCACCAACAGGGGCCACGGCATGGAACCGGTGATCGAGGCGACTAAGCGTTTGAAGAACGCAGGTTTCAAGGTCGCGTACCACCTGATGCTCGGGCTTCCGGGTGAAGACTACGAGGACGATATCGAGAAGTTCCGGGAAGTTTTCAATAACGAGGACTTCCAGCCGGACGAGGTCAAGATCTATCCTTGCGAGGTCATAAAAGGGACGGAGCTTTACAGGCGTTACGAGGAAGGCGATTTCGAGCCGATTACTGATGAAGAGGCGAAGGAACGGCTGAAGAAGGTGCAGGAGGATATCATGCCGCCGCACGTCCGGGTCAAGCGCGTTATGCGCGACATACCGAGTACCGAAGTCGATGCAGGGCCGCAGCTGACCAACATGAGGCAGATGGCGCTGCAGGAGCTTCACGATGAAGGCAAGCGCTGCCGCTGCATCCGTTGCCGGGAGGTCGGCCACGTGAAAAGGACGCACGGTCTCGAACCTGAGGAACCTGAACTTGTGGAGCGCAGCTACGAAGCTTCCGGCGGAAGGGAGTACTTCCTTAGTTTTGAGGACACCGAGAACGATATCATCCTCGGGTTTACGCGTCTGCGCGCCCCGGATCAGTCCTTCCGCGATGAGATCGATTCCGATACCCTGCTGGTCCGCCAGTTGAAGGTGCTCGGCTCTTCAACGGAAATCGGAGAGGAGGGTGATGTCCAGCATCAGGGCTTCGGAAAGCGGTTGATGCGGCAGGCGGAGGAAAAAGCGGAAGAGCTGGGAAAGGACAGGATTGTGGTTATTTCCGCGGTCGGCACGCGCGAGTACTACAGGAAACTGGGCTACGAGCGTGAAGGTCCTTACATGGTCAAAGAAGTTTGAAGAAAAATAATCTGAGCCTCCCCTCCCCAGAAGAGGCTCACCGATGAATCAGTTGGAATGGGTTTCCTTGAGTCTCTGCCACTTTTCTGAGAACTCATCCTTCATGTGCTGCAGGGCGACCTTCTCTTCGTCGCTGAGCTCATTTGACTCTACTATGTTCCGGTAGATCTTGTAAGGGTGGGTAGGGACGTCCTTGTTCATGTTCTTCTCGAAGGTCTCCTCGAATTTGTCCCGGTGCCTGTCAACCCTTTGCTCATATTCGCCATTACTCTTCCATTCATCGGCGAGCTTCTCCTCAGTCTTTTTGCCGATGTCCCAAAGGCTCGCCATATAGTAGACCAGTCGAATACAACTCTTTTTAACATTTTGATTGACTAGGCCGAAAAGAACCGATTAGCACCGTTTACTGTAGTTGACCTGTGATAACAACAGCCGATATGTGAGCCGGTTTCTCCGGTGTCGTCTACCTTTTACATTGGTGCCCGAGCATTATATATCAATGGCTGAACTGGGGAGAGTGCTGCGTGAAAGCTTCCGGTTGCTCGTGGAGGAGCCGAGGCTCTTTGTTCCCAAGCTGATCTCGGCGACTTTAAGCTCTCTCTGGATGCTAGGCCTTATCTCTGGGCGTATCCCGTATCTCTACGCCGTAGCGGCTCTGCCCGCTATAGGTTTTATCGGGGTGTTTGTCTCAGTTATGGTTGCATCGATGGTCAAGTCGCGGGGCGACGAGGTTCTGGTAAATGGGTTCCGGGATACTCTGCAGCGGTGGCGCTCAGTGGCAGTCGCGACAGGAGCGGTACTCTTCACGGGCTTTGTCGTGTCGCTGCCTTTCTCGCTGGGGCTCTACAGTTATCTGATTCAGGGTTCGACAGTGTTCCTGTTAGCAGGTTCAGCTGTGACGCTGCTGCTCCTGCTTGTCTTCAGTTTTGCAGCTTACTTCTTGCCTATAGGTCTTTACGAGAAGAAAGGCTTCCTGGATGGTTTGAGAAGTTCTGTAACGGTCTCAGCTGGCAACGCAAGAGATGTTTCCGCACTCACACTGTTCTCGTTCGCCATGCTCGGAGTTGCAGCGGTTGCGGGGAGCGGGCTTGAGGTTCTCGGCGCCGCAGGTTTCCTGATTGGCCGGTTGACCTCTTCTGTTGTAGGAACCTATCTTTTCGTGGTCTCGCCTTCTTACTACCTTGAGAGATAGCTCAGTTACGGAGAGTTTCCACTACTTTCTCGGCTGCTTTCTGCGCCTTTCCGGGACTGTTCTCCACAACCTGGAGATATGCGCCTGTCATCACGGCGCCTGTAGCTGCCATTTCCCGGGCGATGTCCCTGTAGAGTTCGACTTCTTCGACGGAGTCGTGTTCGCGTTCACGCGAGTCATCTCCCTGGCTTCGCTTGAAGATCTGCCTGGCTGAAGCATCTATGACGATGATCTTTTCAGGGTCCAGTTGTTCGATAGTCCATTTTGGAAGACCCGGTACGTAGCCGTACGGAGTCTTGATAGCTGCATGCGTGTCAACGAGAACATCAGTCTCCTCGGCGTCCTGTACTATCGATTCTGCTGCCTCCATCTGGATCTGCCTGTATTCTTCCTGCGGCAGTTGCTTCATCTCGTCCCGGGAGTCGACGAGATCCTGTTCTTTCGCGGTTTCGAGCATGCGGTCTCCGTAGTTTATGACCCTGTAGTCCGTGTCCGATAGAAGCATGGCTTCCTCAACTACAGTTGATTTTCCCACGCCGGAAAGCCCGACTACGATGTTTACTTCAGGCATCTTTGTTCACGTGAAGGTTTTTCCCGAGGTGGTTTAACCATCTTTTGCTGCCGTTCAAAGGCTCGGTGAAGCTGTAGTCCTCAACTTTTTCAGCCACCTTGTTAGGTATCCCTTTCTCCTCCAGCTCTTCTTTGTCGGCATCCAGGAAGTCTTTCAACAGTTTTCTTGCATCCGAGTATTCTCTTTCGATCTTGGCGCAGACCCTGTCCTCGCTGACGTAAACGTTTTCGTACTTCGAGGAGAACTGGGCCAGGTGGTCTTCTCCATGTGTGACTTTCGGGCCTTTTTTCTCCCCTGTCTCGGGAAGTTCGCGATCCAGTTCGAAGAACAGTCTCGTTTCTTCTGCGACGTGGAAGCCTGAGGTGTATATCCGGAAGTCATTCTTCTCAAGCTCGTTGCGTAGCCGTCGCCCGGTTTTCCGCATCTGCGGGTAGATGACATCTTCGACTGCTTCCGGCCTGTCGAACTCTACCACCAGGAAGTCGCCGCGGTTCTGAAGTTCCTGCTTGAGTTCGAACTCGGTGAATTCCTCCTCTTCTTCGTGGAAGAAGTTGATCCCGGGATCGTTCCTGAACTTCCAGCATTCGTAGATAAACTTTGAGAAGTTTTCCTGGCTGAGCACTGAGGCAACATTCCTCTCGGGGTCTACGGGGTCTATAACTACGAGCGGTTCGTCCTCGAAGCGTTTCTCCAGCTTTTCAGGCAGCTGTTCGTGTTGGTTTTCCGGGTCGATCACCTCGCCTTCTTTCCATTCTATCGCTGATTCCACGAGTTCTTTGAAGCTTCCGTACTCTGATACCAGGATCTCGCAGAGGTAGCCTGAGAAGCCCTCAGTTTTCAGTGAGGAGCCGTAGATTCCAGCTGCTTCAAGGAAGCGTTTGAGTACGACAACATCTTTCCTGTGTTCCTCCTCCAAATTTTCCTCAAGCCAGCGAGAGTGGTGTGGCGTCCTGTCGACCGCGCTCTCGATAGATTCCGGAGATGTATCATAGCAGGGAACGATCTCGACTTCGTAACCGTCTATCTCACCTTTGGTGTAGGGATGCTCGGCGTACTCTACCCGGTATTCTTCGCCGAAGTGCTTGAAAGTTTCCTTTCCGATCTTCAGACCCCGGGTCTCGAGCTCGGAGCGTTCAACCTCTTCAGGGAAGAGAACGAAGATGTCAAGATCAAGATCCCCGGATACACATGTCTTTCTTGAGGCAGAGC
>JBDGSK010000041.1:0-4029 GCA_042217575.1 Candidatus Nanohaloarchaea archaeon
ATTTCTCTAAAAGTATGGGAAGTAAGGCTGGCAGAGTCTGTAGGGCGGAGGGCGCACCTCCTAAAAGACTGTTCGGATTATATTGGAGATGAGTTGTCCCAATGTTAAATAAGTAATTCCTTTGAGGCCTGCAAAAAGGCCCGTACTGAATACAATAAGGGTCTGTAGGATACATTTTTCGAGAATAGCTAATAAAAATAGGTTTCGACAATATCTTTGTATATTATGAGTTTTAGTAAAGAGACTCAGATGAAAGAGTTTTGTAAGACGCACAAACCACACCTCTCTATGTTGAAAAGTACAAAGTCAACATTTTCAGAAGAATTTAACTATGGGGCAGGCCGCGCAGATGTAGTTTATTCAAATACTGACACAAAGGCCTTAGAGAAGCGGATTAAGTTAGGTATGGATGAGCCAATATCGGATGGTCTCGAACTAAAAGTGTTCTTGACTATAGATAATAAGGACTTAGTTGAGGAGAAAGAATTCTATGAGACTATTACTCTAAGGAAGAGAAAGGTTAGAAAGGCCATAGAATATCTTGAATCTAAAGGTTTTCTTGAGAGAACACATGACGGTATAATTAAGAGCAATCCTGACCTTCAGAGTCATATAAAAACTGCTGTGGCGGTTGAGCTAAAGCTCTCAAAATGGAAGAAGGCTCTTGAGCAAGCAGAGAGAAGTAAATCATATTCTGAATACCAGTTTGTTGCGTTAGATGAGGACAGGATACGGCCTGCTAAGAAAAATATAGACAAATTCCGGTCTAAGAATGTAGGTCTATTGGGTATAGACGTCCAAGAAGGATGGAATGTGCACTACACTCCAGACTCTTCCACGCCATACTCGCCTTTTCCAAGATGGAGCTTGAACGAGAGAACTTTGAAAAAATTAAACAGCAATTAGTAACTTAGATGGCTGATGTCTGAAGAGTTAGATATTGAAGAAGCTCAAGAAATCGCTAATTCTCTAGATATAAAAGAAGGCATAGGTTTAGAGAGCGGTCAGAAGGATGTTTTCTTGGCTCATGAAGGAGATAAAGAAGTTGTAGCCAAGTTCCTTCTTATAGAGAACCAAGAACTCTATAAAAGAGGCAAGAGAGAGCTTGAAGCGATGGAAAAGATTGAATGTGATTACTTTGTTGATTTACTTGATTTTTCAGAGGTTCAGCATGAAGGTCTGACTTATTTCGTCTTTGTAGAGGAATTCATAGAAGGAAGAACCTTGAGAGAAGCTCTGAATGATGGAGAAAGATTTGATGAGGACAAAGCTAAAGATTTGTGTAAACGATTAATGACTGCAGTAAAAGAATTTCACAATCACAAGTATATACACAGAGACATCAAGCCTGAAAATATAATGCTAAGTCCTGAAAGAGGCCCAATGCTGCTAGATGCAGGTATAATCAAATTTGAAGAAAGGACAAATATTACGCCAACCCACAGGTCTAGTGCACCAGGCACCTACAATTATTCCGCACCTGAGCAGCTTGAGAACGAGCAAATTCTACAAAGCGTGAGAACCGACATTTTCTCATCGGGTATTGTAGTGTTTGAATCGTTGACTGGAGAAAACCCATTTGACATAGGAGATAGGGCAATACCTGAAGTAATAAAATCTGGAGATCAATCCCGAATTACGGATGCTATAGGAGATTCTATATCTAAAGAGTTCTGTGAGGTCATACTAAAGATGACGAAAAAAGAACCTTACAATCGGCCGGTAGGCCCAGAAAAAGTACTGGAGGATCTTTCAGATGTTTGAAGAACCCACTTTTCTAGTACAGATGGGCCACGGTAGTAGGAAGAGAGCAATGAATGCTTTAGATGAAAACTATGCTGATGGTGCAATACTTAGCCCTTCTAATTACCCCCCACAGGCTAATGAAGATCTTTCTTCGTCAATTAAAGATAAAGATGGGATAGTGCTATTTGATCCTCAGTTCTATTTGCCTAGAACAGATAAACACAGAGAAGATCTTGAGAAATATGACTATTTTGAAGAAGCAGGGGGAGAAGACTTTGAAACATCTATCCTATCAAGCAGTTCCGATTTAGAACCTCTGTGCAGAAACTTAGTTGAGATTCAAGATGAATTAGAGGTAGATGCCTACATAGCTCCTGCAAGGTTCATGGAGAGTTTCTCAAGGGGTCAGGTGAAGGATCTGTTGAAAACTGTTGAGCTTTTTCATCAGAAAGCTGAGGAATCAGAGGAAAAACCTGTATTTGGGTCTGTCTCAATAAGTGAATCAGTAATAACGAACAAGACACATAGGACTTTCCTTCTAAACGCATTAGTCCAACTAAATGTAGATGGATTTTACATAACGGTAGAGTTTGATGATGAAAACAGATACCCTTTGAGAAATACATCAAGGATTTATTCTTACCTACATTTCTTACGAAATCTCAAAAAGAACGACTATGAGATAATAACAGGCTTTTCTAACGATATAGCTCACTTAACACTCGGCATAGGGATTGATGCTTTTGCATCTGGCCGCTATAAGAATCTAAAAACGTTCCAGACCAGAAGATGGATAGAATCTGATGGATTTGGGACTCAGGTTCCATACTATCATTCGTACAAACTATTAGCAGATTTAAGACCAGAGCAGGATCTAGATAAATTGTACCAGAAGGATCTACTTGACTTACTTGATGGAGGTTCTACAGATGCTGATATCATACTTGATGGAGAAGTAGCGCCATCTGCCGTTCTTGATTGGAGCTTAACGTCTAGTTGGAATCACTATTTCTGGTGCTGTGGTAAAATAGCCGATGAATACACAGGTTTAGATAGGGAAGAGAGATTCGAGGAAGTAGAAAATACTCTTGAAAATGCTAAATCGTTCAAGGAAGATCTAGAAGATAATCATGGAATCCATCTTTCTATTGATGAAGATCGATATCAAGAGTGGATCGATGCGTTTAACATGATTAAGGCCGAAATGTAATAATGCTGTGAAAATTGCTGTAATTTCAGATATACACTCCAACTATGAAGCTCTACTTTCTGTGATGGATCATATAGAGCAGAAGGAGGTTCAGAACATTTTCTGTTGTGGAGACCTTATAGGGTACAATTCTAGACCCAATGAAGTAATAGAACTGTTGAAAGAAAAAGACGTTCAGAGTGTGAGGGGAAATCATGATGATGCTCTTTTCACTGGTGCAGCAAATTTTAATCCTGTGGCAAAAGAATGTCTTGAGGTAAATAGAGAAATTCTCACTAACGAAAACTTAGAATATCTGAAAGATCTGAATCAGATAGCAACACATGAAATGAACGATAAGGACATAGTTCAAGTACATGGATCTCCGAGAGACCCTATTAATGCTTATATCTACGAAGAGTCAATAAACGAGAGCTTCATTGAGGATCAAGGCATCACGCAAGATGTAATTCTTATGGGACAGACGCACAAACCTTATGTCAAAGAGGTTCAGGGCAAGCTATTCGTCAATCCTGGAAGTGTTGGCCAGCCCAGAGATGGCGATCCTAGAGCAGCCTATGCACTCATAGATCTTGAGAAAGAACAGGTTTCTATTATTAGAAGAGAGTATGATGTTGATGCCACTGTAGAGAATAATAAAGATGTAGGAATGCCTGATGGAGTTGGAGAACGACTGTACAAGGGTATTTAATTGAATAGTCACAGATTTTGTGAAATTTTTTCTCCGTCTTCAGTTAATCTATACCTTCGATATCGAGGCGCTTCAGGATTAATACATTCTACAAGCTCTTTTTCCGAGAGTTGTCGCAAAGCTCTACTAGCACTATTGAATGCAATATCTAATTCTTCGCTAACTTCGGTAGGGGTCATTGGTTTCTCGCTTTCTGATAGAACTCGTAGTGTCTCTGTACGGTTCTTTGACATTTCTACATAGGAGAGTTTCGACCAGAGTTCATCGTCCATAAAGGAAAGTGCAAGTCAGCTCAATATGATAGAGGAAGTAGAGGAGTCCAACAGTTGTCAAACAATTTTATAATGTTCCTGACCCTAAAAGTGCAATATGGGATTGAGGG
>JBDGSK010000042.1:0-929 GCA_042217575.1 Candidatus Nanohaloarchaea archaeon
GACACGGCGAAACAGAACACAATAAAGACGACGCAATAACAGGACAGCTAGATGTCAGCCTAAACCAATACGGAGTCGAACAGGCAGAGAAAGCAGCTGAACGACTTGAAAAACAAGATTTTGACGCAGCATACTCTAGCGATCTCGAAAGAACATACGAAACCACGAAGATAATTGCCGAGAAACACGGATTACATCCTGAGCAGTACAAAGAGTTCAGGGAAAGAGCTTTTGGAGAATACGAAGGACGGCCTAAAGACGACTGGAGAGAAAAAGTTAGAAACCACGACGGAGAACGCCACCACCTGAAACCAGAAGACGGAGAAACCCTCAAAGAAGCAGGACAACGATTCGTAAACAAACTAAACGAACTCCAGCAAGAACACAGTGAAGAAGACAAAATTCTGGTTGGAGGGCACAGCGTAGCCATTAAAGCCAGAATACTGGAAATCCTTAATCTCAGTGGAGACTATTACAGCAAAATAGACCTTGGCAACACAGGACTAACAGAACTCGAATACAGCAAAAAACACGGCTGGAAAATAATCCGAATCAACGACACAGCACACGTCGAAGACTTAAGAACCGATCTACAGACGGCTATTTAAACCAGCGGTAAAGCGTTATACCCTGGACACCTAGAAAGCTAAACTGAAATTTTTTGAGTTTATTTAACGGTGTTATGAGAAGTTTAGAGAACACAATAGTTTGTTTCTAGAGGTAACTATACCCTGATAAAGAGGTATTTTTTGAAAGTTTTTTAAGAAAACTTTTTGCCTGCTCTCCAGTTTTCTCATATTACCGTTACACAACACCGCTACCAACAGGCAACAACACCCTGAAACAGGCGTACATAATTCAAGAGGGCTAACCTATTCTAACTGAACATCAAGACATACCACGACCTACTTAAAACCAGAACAGTTTGA
>JBDGSK010000042.1:939-3003 GCA_042217575.1 Candidatus Nanohaloarchaea archaeon
CAAACCAGTTAAAGGCTAGTCAACCTCAAACTAGAAAACTGCCTACGGAAAAAATTCTTTGAGCAATTATAATTTAACTCCGCAAAATCGGCTTAAATCCGGTTTAAACCAGAATATGCGGTTTTCCCCGGACAGTTTTTTACTATAAACACTGTTTATAGTAAAAAATATCTGCCGAATATTACATGATAGTCACATTAGCGAAAGTTTTATATTTGTTACTGACTAATAATAACATATGACTTTGGAGAGGCCTATTGACTGGGGATGGGATCATCCAGCAGATGAGTATGAGGAAGTTCTTGAAAGAGTAGCTAGGGAGGAAGCCCAGCAACTGGAAGAAAACTATAATATTTCTCCAGAATACCGAGGGCCTGTGATTGCCAGCGATGAAAGTTTCGATCAGTTTGTAGATCCCATGGGCGGAGCTGTATGCACAGAGATTCCAGGTCCAGAAGGGTCTTTTACAGGCATTGCTTTTAGAGACGGAGTGCAAGAATGGATAGAACCTGAAGAAGGAACTATAGATCCGAGCAAGAGGTCGGATATTCGTCATGAATTAGCGCATGCAATACATGAAAGCTATAACGAAGAAGCTAGAAAAAGCACGATAAAAGCTGAAGGATCAAAGGATATAGTGCTGGCAGCTAACGAAGCTTTTGCAATAAATGAAGATAATCGAGTTGAAGGAGACGACTCTTCAATGACTTTATACGACGATTTCTGGCAGCTACCTAATAGGTGGGACAATCTAACTTCAGACCCACACACCTACGGCGGATTTGCTGCATATGTAGTTAGAGAAATGTATGAAGATAAAGGTTTGAGTGAAGAGAAAGCAGCACAAAAAACCGGAGAGCAACTGCTAGAAACTGGAAATTTTGAAGAACTAGAAGAGCTAGTGGGTTATAGCTTTAACCAGCTCGGACTCCCTTATTTCGGAGATGAGCTTGAAACATGCACCGAATCTGTGAAATCCGAGAGGCAACAAAGTGTTAAACAACATCTTTCAAGAGTAAGAGATACTGTAGATACGGAAGAACCTGGTAATATTAGCCTATACCTAAACGGAAGAGCATATACTGACGCAGTTGAAAGAGAATTTGATGAAGATCTCCAAGAGCTTCAAGCAACTGTGGATAAGCTTGAAGAGTACAGAGAAACCGCTAACTAATTCTGAGGTTCTTTACAATTCTAAGATTTTCTCTATCTCTTTGCCCTGTTATCTTGATTATTCCATCTTTTCGACCAGTTCTCTTGGCGTAATTACATTTATTTCTCGGAATGATCCTATTGGTTGTACATGTTCTTTATCGCCTGACACTAAGTAATCTGCACCTGCTTCTAAAGCTGCCTCAAACAATTTATCGTCATCAGGATCATCTTCCACTAAGTGAAGATCTTCTTCGGGATGTACAAGTTCGCCTTTTTTCTTTAGGTTCTGGATGGTAGAATATCTTGCTTTTACCGATATTGCTTCCATCTGATTGCATTTCTCCCTGTATTCTGCGAGTATGTCCGGGGATACAACAGCTATGAGGTCATCAGAATTTATGCAGGATTCTAGAATTCTTGCCGAGTGCCCGTTAGCTATGATACCGGATATAACTACGTTTGTGTCTAGAACTAGTTTTCTAGTCATCGATCATCTCTGCTATTTCTTCTGCTGATGTAGGTCCTTCGTAGTCTTCACGGACTTCCTCAACAGTTTCCTTCCATTTGTTGAGGTCCAGTTTTTCTATTACCAGTCGGCTGTTTTCTTTCCAGATTACAACATGGTCTCCTGGCTCTAAATCCTCATCTTCACGGACCTCTTTAGGAATTGTTACCTGTCCTCGAGTTCCAATCTTTCCAACTTCAGCTACAGTAGACATAGTATGAAAATATGATATTCATATTTATAATCCTTTCTACTCTAGACCTCAACAAAAATCACTGTAGCCTCTCCAAATAGAAAGTTAATTGACTGGAACGAGAACATGTAAAACATGTAATAAAAAATCAGAGAAACCCTCTAGACTAGTCTCAGACTTAAGCGTATTCTACACCGTCTCTATCAACATT
>JBDGSK010000043.1:0-2339 GCA_042217575.1 Candidatus Nanohaloarchaea archaeon
CCCATGTCCTCGATCTCAACCTCTTTGATATCACCTTCCTCAACCGGCGGCGCACGCTCCTGACGCTGCTCACCCCGGGTACTGGAAGACGTGGAGGTCTGAGTCGAATCATTGGAGTCCTGAACCGGTTCCAACGCTTCAAGCAGTCCGACACGGTAGACACCGCCTTCCTCTACCTGTCCCAGTTCTATTTCCTGCTCCGGGATCTTGACCACGTATGATCCATTCCGCTCTTCGACTCGAGCGCTGAACAAAGCCAGCAGTGAATCTGAAACATCCATTTTGGATTTCAACTCGTCAACTACAGATAACAGGCGTACCGGTTTGAATCTGCTGGATTTGGAAGAATATTCTATATCCGGACGGAATTACTCTGGTACGGCAAGTACACGGACATCATCAGATGCATAGGTTTCGCGTGTGGTTCTGACGTCCTCCGATTCAAGAAACGCCTCGACTTGTGACGCGGTTTCGTCACTGGAGGTGTGGATGATCAGCGTTCGACGATCCACGTTATCGATAAGAACACTGACATCGGAGAAGTGTTGATCGACTTGTTCAGCAACCCGATTCAGCTGATCCATGACAAGGTGTTGGATCCAAGGGTTTCAGAAACTTCCGTTGATCGGCCAGCTAAAGGCCTCCGCAGACAAGCATCACACATCTACCGAAAAGAGAAGAAAAAGAAAGGAAGTAGGATCAGGTTCAGTACTGGCGACTATAACTGGAGAAGTCCCGTAAACCTATACCCGGGAACCTGCCTTCTAATCTTTTTGCGCTCTGCTCCTGTCTCATGATGTCAACGGCTTTTGCTCTAGCTTCTCTCTTGTTAGTTCGAGTTGCAACATCACTTGTAGCATCTACAGGAGATCCGTTCCGAACTTTCTCAAAAAACAGATGCCAGACCCCATCGCCATCCTTCTTTGCAACCATGTTGTATGTGTCTTCAGAACCGGTATCAAAACTCCAGCTCATCTCTCCCCTTTGCTCGACGAGCTTCGTCCAGTTCTTAATTTTCCCACCTGAATTTCTTTCTTGAGTTTCGTATATGGCCATGCCCTGCATAGGATGTTCGTCTACTTTCTCATCTCTGAAATCTTTGACAGGTGCGTCTGCCATGCTGTTTCCGTTTCTTTTTGCCTTCTGTTTAGCTTCCGCTGATTTCCATTTAGGTTGTGCCATTTTATTCCACAAATATAATCTCGCTTTGTTTATTTTTAAAACAATGGGATTGGTTAGATGCATTTCTTAATCTTGTGGCACAGATCCACCGAAAATAGAAGAAGAAAGTAAGGGGAGGAGAGGCAGGAGCGTATTCAGTACTGTCGGTCGTAAGAAGTCGAAGAACTACTGGAATCCTGCTCCATCGGATGATTCCGCATCCATTCTACTGCTTCGTTTATCGCTTCTTTCTTTGTGAGTTTGTTTTTCCAAGCGAGATCTCTGCTGTAACCTCTCGCTAAGACTTTATCACCGGAGCCGCCTTTTTCTTCTTTAAATACCGTCCATCTCCACGGTACCCCATCATCTTTTTTCCCAACAACACTAACGATTGTTCCGGTATTGTCGTTCTTCCAATACCTCACGGTTTTTCTATCGTATCCCACATTGGAATAGAATTCAGTTTGTCTTTCCTTTGATTGCATCCTTCCCCAGTTCTTTATTTTTCCCATAATTCCTATCTCTCAGAGTGTTTTTTAAATTTAATTCGTCAGCAGGTATGTAGCACTTGAATACTGAAGATCTAGAGCTGGCTTGAGAAAGAGTTTGTAGTTTAATGGCGCGGGCGAATCCACGTCATACTCACCACAGCTTTGCGGCGGTGGCGACCATCGTCCCTTCTCCTCTGCCGGACTTGCCTCGGCGGTCTGGAACCGTTGCCGGTTCGTGCGCTTTTTCGCACCCCGCTCTAGCATCGGCAGAGGCCAACTTTAGGGTCATCTCCCCACATCCACAGTCAACCAGTGAACTGGTGTTCCGTGGTACTGAGGTCGCCTGTCGTACAGTTCCTATGGTTTGTACTGGTGGTTGGCCAGGCCCAGTTTGTTGTATGACGCTTCGAACGCCCGCTTATTATTGGGGTCAGCAAGGTTCAACCTATCAAGTAGTGAACTTGCTAACAAATATTTAGTCAAAGGTTTTTATAAAATCTCGGTTCAGAATTTGGGAGATTAGTAAGACAGAAATGGGAAAATGATCTTTGCCCACTGAGACCAAACCAATCTTGATATCATACATACTGATGGAGAGCTACCAGGTCATGGTTCTCTCCAAACTTTGTTCTGCGCACATCAGATATATCGGGCTTCGTACCGGATAGGACAGGTATGGAGGATTCT
>JBDGSK010000044.1:0-16773 GCA_042217575.1 Candidatus Nanohaloarchaea archaeon
AAAATGCTAGGTGTCACCTGATGACACGCTGGTACACCCGGGAGGAAGCAGAGACCTCCGAAGAACACGGAAGCATACCGGAAAAACGCAGCATCGACGAACTTCTGAGGAAAGGCATCGTAATAATCGACAAACCCTTCGGCCCAACCAGCAAGCAGGTATCCACATGGCTGAAAGAAGAACTTGACCGGAAAAAAACCGGACACTTCGGAACACTCGACCCCAACGCAACTGGAGTCCTCCCCGTAGGACTCGACAAGGGGACACGACTCAATGAAGTACTAGCCAATTCTAACAAGGAATACGTGTTCGAAGCAGAACTCGGAGAAAAAAGAGGCCAAGAAGAAGTACAGGAAGCGCTTCAAGGGTTTGAAGGCGTCAACGAACAGGTCCCGCCAGAGAAGAGTGCCGTAAAACGAGAAGAACGCGAAAGAGAGGTCTACAACACAGAACTCATCGAAACCGGAGAAAAGAGAGTCCTCGGAAGACTTGAATGCGAATCAGGGTTCTACGTACGCGTACTCATCGAAGAACTCGGAGAAAAACTCGGAACAGAAGCCGAAATGACGGAGCTGAGAAGAACACGACAGGGACACCTCGCCGAAGAGGAGACAGCAACGCTCCAGGAAGTAGTTGACGCATACCACTTCTACCACGAAGAAAACGACGAGGAGAAGCTTCGAGAAGTCCTCCACCCCATAGAAAAAGCAATTGAAGGCCTCAAAAAAGTAGTAATCAAGGACTCCGCAGTTAACGCAGTCGCCAACGGAGCCGACCTCGGAACCCCGGGAATCACGAAACTGCAGGACGGCATCAAAAAAGAAGAAACTATAGCCATCACCACCCTGAAAGGAGAACTCGTAGCCATCGCAGAGGCACAGATGACCTCAGAACAGATGTTCGAAAAGGAAGGAACCGCGGCAGAACTTGAATCCGTCCATCTCAGCCCGGAGACCTATCCCCGGCGCTGGAAACAGGACTGAAACAATACGATAAAAATCTTCACCTCTCTAAGCATACTTAAGCCGGGATGCGAAACTCTTACGAGTTTCTAACTCCACGGCATATTACATAAGCCGGGATGACTGAGTCTGGCTGAAAGTGCCGGTCTTGAGAACCTCAAGTCCGCTTCTGCGGACGGGGACTGAGAAGAGCTATGCTCTTCGATATAGAAAACCGGTGGGCTGTGACGGCCCTCCTGGGTTCAAATCCCAGTCCCGGCGACTTCGTCGCCTTTACTGGCATTTGATAAGAGAAGCTCCCTATAGGCGAGCTTCGGGTTCAAATCCTCAAGGTTCTCACCTCCGAGAACCGGGGAAACGAGAAACTCTGCATAGAGTTTCGAACCCCCAGTCCCGGCGTTCAACCCGCTATCCTCATCCAATTAATATTAAATTAAGAAAATAAACAATCCCTATGGCTGATAAACGCATAAAAATAACAAAAACCGAACTTGAGAGGGTTTACAAGGAATTAAAGTCTCAGAATTACAGTTTAAATGATATAAATTCTAAAATAGGCGCTGAATTTAGAAATTACCTCTACAAAGGACACTCGCTTGACAAACAAACCTTCGACAAACTACAATCACTCTGCAACAAAGAAATAACCCGCACAGAAGTTCTACACATCGACGGCAAAAAAGAAGTAGAGACAACAAACCACTTGACAAGAAACAAAGAGACAGCCGAACTTATCGGAATAATGCTGGGCGACGGTCATTTGACAAGAAAACCGCAGCACACTATATGCATCACCCTTCATGAAGAGGAAGAAAAACTAATAGAGCGGGTAAAGCACCTTATCAAACAGACGATGGATAAAACACCCAAAATATATCCTTTGAAAGGATCTAAAGCCGTCCAACTCAAAATCTACAGCAAGGAATTTGTTGATAAATTCATTGAATTAGGATTAGAACCAGGTGATAAAGTGGAAAACCAGGTAGAGATTCCTACATGGATAAAGGAAGAGAAACGGTATCAAAAAAGCTGTCTCAGAGGCCTAGTAGATACTGACGGATGTATATACACGCAAGATAGAGACAATCGCACTATTATCAGATTCAAAAACAAGTCAAAACCTTTGCTAACAGGTTTTAGGGCACTTTGCAGAAACCTTAACATCAGAACTTCTGATGGTGGCGGAGAATACAGCCTACAAGTAGCCTCACAAGACGAAGTCAGCAAATTTGTCCAAGAGATACAACCATTAAAGGGCAGATATTTGCAGGATAAAAATACGGTTCATTCTTAAAGTTTGTACAAGATTTTCAAATTATATCTATAGCCCCCTGGTGTAGTGGCCAAAGTCGAAAGTCTCTATTATAGAGATTTTCTCGGCACACCTGGCATCGGGAAATCGACGGCCAATCATGAGAGGCCCTGGCCCTCTCGACGCAGGTTCGAATCCTGCGGGGGCTAACTGTTTCTCATTTGAAACCTGACTTAAACAGAGACGAGAAGTATAATCCTGTGATCGAGACCATCAAGAAACTTCTATCCTCCAATGAAGAAGAGATCAAGATCCAGCGCGACAGCGCTGTCAAACTGCTGAGAGAACGGAAGAGCAGCGAGATATACCAGGCAAGAGAGGAAAAAGAAGAACTGGAGGAGAGGACGGAAAAGCTGATGCACGAGATCGATGAGGCGCTTGAACAGGTAAAGGAGTACGAGGACGAGAAAGATCTGAAAGTCGTGGAAGATGTAGCCGAGAACTTCTACAGCTCCCGGAAAAAGATGTTGGAGGACTTTGAACAACCTGGCGGTTTCTCTGAGCACGTCGAAGCAGTAGAGGACTTCATCTCCGAGTTCAACGATGTATCGAGGAAAGAGGGAGAGGTGATGAAACGTGTGAAAAGAAGAGCAGGGAAAATCCCTGAAGCCATGAACAGGCTGGAAGAACACGCGGAGGAACTGAGAGAGTTCCACGAGAACCGGTACACGCTGCTGGAAGCAGAAGACAGGCTTGAAAACCTGCTCCAGGAAATCTCCGAACTGAAGCAGGAGCTGGACAAGAGCGACGGTAAAACAGAAGAGATAGAGCAGAAGAAGCAAGAGAAAGAGGCAAAAGAAAAAGAGATCGAAAAGTTGAAGCAGACGGACAGATGGAATGAGATGGGAGAGCTCGAACAGCAGATAGGAATGAAACAGGAGAAAATTGACGAGACCAGGAAAAAGCTATCACGCAGCGTCTCACGGATGGAAAGAGGATTGAAGAAGCTACTCTACAGAATAGAAAACTCGGAGACAGGATTTGAAGCCCGGAAAGAAGACCTGGAGAAGCTGAAGCAACACGAGTTTAGGGCGACAGAAGAGCTTGAAAAATCGGTCTCGAAAGCTGCGGAAAAACTCTCCGAAGAGGACATACTCGATGAAAAGGAGGGGCAGAAGTTCAGAAAAGCGGTCGAAGATACTGATTTCAAGAACCTGACCAGGAAACTGGACAGGCTGCGAGAAGAGCTGGAAGACAAGAAACAGCAGCTAGAAGAGAAAAAAGTCCAGGAAGAAATGGAAGATCTGGAGAAGGAGAAGAAATCCATAGAAACAGAGCTTGAAGACCTCAGAGACAGAAAAGAAGAGATAAAAAGTCTGAAGCAGAAGAAGAGACGCCAGGTAAGGCAGAAAACGGAGCGTATGCAGGAGATACTGAATGAGACGCTCGACGCCGACGTAGAGATCGGATCGGAGGAATAGATACTTCTATCTTGCGCTTCAAAAACCCTTCTATGGAGAAGTCTCGGGAGGACTACCTGCGCTCCATCTACGAGCTGACACAGGAAGGAGAGGGCGGCGCCAAAACATCAGAGCTCGCAGACTACATGGACGTATCTGACGCAAGCGCCACGGAAGCTCTCAAGAAACTGGAAGACGATGATCTTGTATGCCGTGCCCCCTACAAAGGCTTTACTCTTAGCCCTATGGGAAGAAGCGAGGCCGAGGAACTCGAGAAAAAGTACCAGGTGCTGAAGCAGTTCTTCGCCGAAGTGCTCGAAGTCAGGGATCCTGAGGAACAGGCGAACGCAGTTGAGCATCATATAACTGAGGAAGCAGCCGAGAAGATAGAAGAACTCACCCGTGGCTGAAAATCGGGTTTTCTTAAGCCTTCAGGCCGATTCACAATACACGTACATCCGACAGCCCCCTGGTGTAGTGGCCAATCATAGCGGCCTTTGGAACCTCAAGTCCTTCACCGGAAGGACGAGGATTGAGAAAACCGCTAGGTTTTCGACGAAGATAGCCGCTGACCCAGGTTCGAATCCTGGGGGGGCTATATGGCAGAACAGGTACGTGCATCCCACATCCTCGTAAGCGACAAGCAGAAAGCAGAGAACATCAAAAAGCAGATTGAAAACGGGAAAGACTTTGAAACACTGGCGAAAGAAGCCAGCGAAGGCCCCTCCTCCGAAAACGGTGGAGACCTCGGTTTCTTCGGAAAGGGAGACATGGTCAAGCCCTTCGAGCGCAAAGCTTTCTCACTTGACGTGGGAGAAGTCTCAGACCCTGTGAAGACAGAGTTCGGCTACCACATCATCAAGAAAACTGACGAAAAGTAGTCAGATTTTCTGGTGAAGCAGAAAGCGAAATTCCCTTGGAATTTCTTGGAGAAAATCCATTACTGGATTTCCGAATCTCTGATTTTCAAGCATCAAGAAAACTGGCGAAAAGTAGCCGGTCTTAGATGTGGAAAATCCTCTGCACAGCCGAGTCCACCTTTATAAAATTTAGTTGAGGCTTACTGGATACGGGTTAACATGTCTGAAACACAGGAAATAGTCAGAATCGCTAGAACCGGCGTCGACGGAACACAGCCTATCGGAAAGGCTCTACGCTCTCTCAAGGGCGTCAGCGACATGTATGCGAACGCAGTCGCGAAGACGATCGACCACGACGCCGATGAAAGACTCGGAGATCTATCCGAGGAAGAAATCGATACTATCGAAGAACTCATCAAGAACCCTGAAGAAGCAGAGATACCTGAATGGCTGAGGAACAGGAGAAAGGACAGGGAGACTGGCGAAGACACTCACCTCATCGAGTCCGACCTCGAACTCAAGAAAGAGTTCGACATCAGGCGCCTCAAAGAGATCGACAGCTACAAGGGCTGGAGACACGAGATAGGGCTGCCTGTACGCGGACAGAAGACCAAATCCTCGTTCCGCTCCGGAAGCAAAATCGGAGTTTCAAGGGCAAGAATCCAGGAGGAAGCCGCAGAAGGCGGTGGAGAAGAAGAGGAGTAAACCATGGTCAAGAAACTCAAGAAACAGTACGACACACCGAACGAAGGATGGAACAGCGACCGCATCCAGCGTGAAGACGAAATCATCGAGGAGTACGGCCTCAAGAACAAGAAGGAAGTATACAAGGCCCAGAGCCAGCTCAGAGATCTGCGCCGGGAGGCAAGAAACCTTGTCGCAGAAGAGGACGAGACACAGAAGAAGGAACTTATTGAAAAAACTCACAGTCTCGGACTCGTCAAGGAGGACGCAGGCCTTGAAGACATACTCACCCTTAACGCAACCGACATACTTGACAGACGGCTGCAGACGGCCGTGAACAGGAGAGGATACAGCGACACAGTAAGAGAGGCCAGACAGCTTGTCTCCCACGGACATGTATACGTGGACGGAGAAAGAGTCAACATCCCAAGCTACCTGCTCACGCAGGAAGAAGAAAAGAAGCTCGAAGTCGAACTGCCCGACGAAGGAGGGGCAGAGGAACCTGAAGCCGAAGAGGAAAGTGAAGAAGAGCAGGAAGAAACCGAAACCCGGGACGAAACAGAAGAAAACGAGGAGGAGTAAAACATGGTAAAGAAAGGCATAGTCAACATCTACTCAAGCTTCAACAACACGATAATCCACATAACAGACGCAACCGGCGCAGAGACAATTTCACGCATCTCGGCCGGAATGGTAACAGACAAGGGACGCCTACAGGGCGCACCGTTCCCCGCCATGAAAGCCGCGAAACAGGCATCGGAAGAGGCGATGGAGAAAGGAATAGAAAAGGTAGACATCCAGGTCAGAGCGCCCGGCGGACAGAAGCAGAAGATGCCTGGCAAAGGCGCGCAACCCGCTATCAGGGCAATTTCTCGCTCGGAACTTGACGTCGGAAACATCGAAGACGTCACACCTGTACCGCACGACGGATGCAGGGAAAAAGGCGGCAAGAGAGGCCGCAGAGTCTGAAGGTGTAACAAGTGGAAGTCGAAACAGTAGAGGAAGGAGACGACGTTCTAAAACTCCGCATCAGCGGAATCAACGAAGCAGTAGCCAACTCGCTCAGGCGCGCGATGGCTACAAAAGTGGACACGCTCGCGGTCAGCCAGCTTGAAATCTCGAGAAACGAGTCAGGACTCTACGACGAGATGCTCGCCAACCGCGTAGGCCAGATACCGTTCAATATACCGGAGAATGTCGACCGGGAAGACACCGTACACATAGCACTCAAACAGGAAGGCCCCGGAACAGTTCTTGCAGAGGATCTGAAGGCTGACAACGACGAAGCAGAGCCGGTCAACCCTGAAGCAGTCATCGTCGAACTCAAGGAGGATCAGGGAATAGAATTCGAAGCCGACGCAGAACTCGGTACAGGCCAGGAACACGCCAAACACCAGGGCGGAACCATCGGCTACGAACAGGAAGACGACGACACCTTCCTCTTCCGGATAGAGTCTACTTCAGGCTACAGCAACGAAGAACTTGTAGAAGCAGGAATGGAAGAACTCCAGGAAGAACTCGAAGAGTTCAGAGAAGCCGCTGAAGAACTTTAACACAGCGCTAAAAAGCTTCCCGGCAGAAACATCTTCTACAGCCGGGGTAGCCAATACTTACCGACCCCGGAGAATCAACAAATTGAGCCGGGGTAGCCAAGTCAGGCCAAAGGCGACGGACTCAAGATCCGTTCCCGCAGGGGTTCGTCGGTTCAAATCCGGCCCCCGGCAAGGATTTAACCGACAACCGAAAATCTCCGATTTTCTAAAGCGGGCTTCTCACAGAGAAGCCATGGTTCAAATCTTGAAGTTCTCCCGGAGAACTTCTGCTCTAGAAATTCTCTACGAGAATTTCGTACTCCGCCCCGGCAAACACCTCAAAAAGTCCATGTTACTCCTCGAAGTCATCTTCAAGCGAAGAAAGCTCGCTCTGAAGGTTCTCAAGCTCCGAATGCAGTTCGCGAACCGAGTCATCGATCCTGTCGTTCTCCGCTTCCTGCCCGTGCGCAAAGTCGACCTCCGCGGTCTCCATCTCATCGACCTCAGGCATCTCTACCTCGACATCCTCCAGCTTCTCGTTTAGCCGATCCAGGTTCTCGTAAATAGTGTCGATCGACTTCTCTTTTACAGTCCTGACCTGTGACAGTACTTCCGAGGCCTCACGGATATTGTCGATAATCTGTCTTATAGCTTCAAGATCCTGGAGAAGTACTTTATAACCGTCCACTCTCACGTAAAGCTGGTCGTTCTCGGAGGCCATGGCTATAACAGGTTTACGCGCCGTCGCTTATTAAAAATAACCACGGAGAAAAGGATGTTCTCAGAGGTGTTCTTGCGTCATCATCCCCCTTGTCGGGGCTCAGACGATGTCGATCCTCATCATCGAAACAGAGTCACGGTAAATAATCCGCGGCTAAAACTAAAAAATCCGGGGCGCTCGGAAAAATACATAACCACTCGACCACAAATATACTGCGTTCCGGATGATACGTACTGGGTGGGAGTACGATCCCGACAAAAACGGCCTATACCCTGCGGCGCTTGAAACGGACAACAGCGACATGGACAAGTACTGGATCCGGGACAACTACTTCATCTACAAGGCTGTAGGCGACTCTTCTATACCTGAAGCGTTCAAAGAGATCGTGGACAGATACGGCGAGAAGCTCCGGGAAGCCACCAGGAAATCAGTTGAAGACCGTATAGAAAGTCCTTCCGGCCACCTCCATCCCCGGTTTAACGAGAACCTGGAGGAGATAGACGGCGAATGGGCTGATTTCCAGATAGACTCTTACGCCAACCTGCTGGAGGTGCTCTCTGAGGAAGGCCACGAAGAAGAAGCCCGAAAGGTTTACCGGTATCTCAGAGGTATAAGACCACTCGAAACCGAATGCTTCGGCCCCTGGGAACAAGAACACGGGATGCATCCCTACACCCTCACAACTGTAGTCGAGGCCTACCGATCGTTCTCGGAGAACGTGGAAAACGTCCCGGACGAAGACCTTGAACTATACGAGCAGAAGATAAGAAGGATGCTGCCGGAGAAGAATCTTTCAAGCCTCATGATTCTCTACCTCGATCCCGACTTCATAGACAGCGAACTGGAAAAAGAAGTAATGGAGGCAACCGAAGACCTCACAGGAGAACACGGGGTGGCGCGCTGGAAAGGCGACGACTGGAGCGGAAACGACTGGACAGCCGATACCGAGCCGCAGTGGAACATGGGACATCTGCTGCGCTACCTGGCAACCGGCGAGGAAGAATACTTCGAGAGACAACAGGAGATAAAGCAGGAGTACGGCACGATACCTGAAAGCATGGTGAGATACGGAGATGGAGTCTACCGGCCGAACGTGAACAACCCTCTCCTCTGGGCTGAAGCCCTTTACAGGGAAGCAGAGAGAAAATACAGAATGGAGAAAACAGTTTCGGCAGAGCGCTTCAGGGAGAACGGAGACGGATACACACTATCGATGGGCAGTTACACTGGCATCGACCACCTCGAACCATTAGAGGCAGGAGATCCCGGGCTCATCGAGTTTCCAGAAAGCTTCGAGGCCGGCAAACCATCTCCGGAAGCGCAGCTGGATGTTGCGCTGGACAACGCTCGAGAAACCTCTCTCGAAAGCATCGACATAGAAACCTGAGAAGCCATAAAAAAATAGCTTCCAACATTTTTCTGTGATACCGAATGATCGAAAGAGTCTATACACACGATATTACAGCCGATGACGCTGGCGAGGAAGTCGCGGTCGCCGGCTGGGCGCACGAAATCAGGGATCTTGGCGGACTGACATTCGTCATCCTGCGAGACCGTGAAGGACAGGTGCAGGTCGTATTCAAGGAAGATGACAACGAGGAACTTTTCGAAAAAGCGCAGGAAGTCGGAAAAGAAGACGTCATCCACGTCACAGGAACTGTAAAAGAAAACGATCAGGCTCCCGGCGACCGGGAAATAGTGCCGGAAACACTTGAAATCCTCGGAGAGGCCGAGTCGCCACTTCCGATGGACGTTTCAAAGGACATCGAATCTGACCTCTCGACAAGACTCGACAACCGATTCATGGATCTCAGGCGCCCTGAAGTCCAGGCGATCTTCTCGCTGAGGTCGCACCTTATAGAATCGATGGAGGAATGGTTCGACCAGAACGACTATGTAAACATCCAGACACCGACAATCGCCAAGATGGGTGCAGAGGGCGGAGCAGAGCTTTTCCCGGTAGTATACTACGGTGAGGAAGCTTTCCTATCGCAGTCACCCCAGCTCTACAAGCAGATGCTGATGGCCGCAGGCTTCGACAAGGTCTACGAGACAGGTACAGCCTTTAGAGCAGAAGAATTCGCGACGTCCCGCCACATCTCCGAAATCTCGATGTTCGACGTTGAACTCGCGTTCATCGACGACCAGGAAGACGTTATGGACGTCCTGGAGGCATCTCTCCGCTACACGCTTAAGGAGACACAGAAGAAAGCAGCCGACGATCTGGACATCCTCAATGTAGATCTCACAGTGCCTGAAGACGACTTCCCACGCATCAGCTTTGAAAGGGCGCGTGAAATCCTGAAAGAAGAGTACGACTACGAGCCGGAAGACCCTGAAGATCTCGACACGAAAGGTGAGAAACTGCTCGGCGAGCACTTCGAAGAGCAGGGACACCCCGCGTTCTTCGTGATAGGTTATCCGGGCGAGAAGTTCTACTACATGGAAGCACGGGAAGGCGACGAATACCAGAGCCGGCGCTTCGACCTCATCTACAGAGGTCTCGAACTCGCCTCAGGAGGACAGAGAGAACACGACATGGATCGGCTGATGGCCGCGATAGAAGAGGAAGGCATCGACCCCGAAGACATCTCGTTCTACCTGGAATCATTCAAGTTCGGGATGCCTCCGCACGGCGGCTACGGCCTCGGGATCGACCGACTGGTCAAGCAGGTCGGAGAACTTGACAACGTCAAGGAAGCGATCCTCTTCCCGAGAACCCCGAACAGGCTCGAACCTTAACCGGTTCAGCCCTCTTCTTTACTTTTCTTTTTCCTCCCCTTTTCTGTATTACAAAACCCCGATATAATCCAGAAAATTGCTTTTCTGTATTACAATTTTTCTTCACAGTCTTTTTATTCATGAGCGGGAAACCAATTTCTACATGCCAGAGGCCGAAGAACAGGAAGAAACAGGCGATGAGGGATCCACAAAGATAAACAAGGTCACCTGCAAAGGGTTCAAGTCCTTCCAGCAGAAGACGGCCGTACCCTTCTTTGAAGGCCTCACAGCCATCGTAGGAGAAAACGGCAGCGGAAAATCAAATATTCTGGATGCAATAAGCTTCGTCTTCGGAAGACGTAGCAGCAAACTGAGAGCCGAAAAACTCGAGCAGCTGATCTTCAACGGCGGAGAGTCAAGAAAACCCGCGGATCACGCGATAGTTCAGATATGGCTTGACAACTCAGACGGGATATTCGACGAGTTCCTGGAAGAGGAAGACGAAGCAGACGAGATCAAGGTCGCGAGAAAGGTTACACGCGCCGGCTCCTCAATCTACAAGTTCCAGGGCAGCAACTGCAAGAAACGCAAAATCAATGATATAGCCGAGAAAGCCAATATAGACCCGGAAGGATACCACTTCGTACGCCAGGGAAAAGTCACAGAGATAGTGGAGCAGAGCGACGTAGAACGCAGAAAGACTGTTGACGAGCTTTCAGGCGTCGCAAAGTTCGACGAGAAGAAGGAAGAGGCCGAGGAAGAACTTGAAGAAGTCGAGGAACGGCTGCAGGAACAGGAGATACTTCTCAACGAGAAAAAGGAGTACCTTGAAAAGCTGAAAGAAGAGAAAGAGATCGCGCTGAAGTACCGCGAACTTGAAGAGAGGAAGAAAAAGCTCCAGGCATCCACGCTTGAGGTAAGAAAGCGAGCTCTTTCCAACGAGCTGGCAAATATTAACACGGATGTTTCAGACAAGGAAGACCGCATAGACGAACTGGAGGAAGAGTTGGAAGAATTGGACCAGAAAATCGAGGAGAAGCAGGACAGAATCGAGGAGATCGAGGAGAAACAGGGAGGCGACAGCGATGTACAGCACCTTGAAAACCGTATAGAGAAGAAGGAGGGACAGATAGAGAACAAGCGCGACAAGCTTGAAGACCTCGAAGACACAATAGAAGAGCTGGAAAAGATGAAAGACCGGAGCAACACCGGGTCTCGCGCAGTCGACGCCGTTCTCTCGCTTGAAAACAATGATATCCACGGAGCCTTCCAGGATCTTATCTCAACGGAGGAAAAGTTCCAGGTCGCCATCGAGACCGCGGCAGGAGGCCACATGAACGACGTGGTCGTCGAAGACAAGGATACCGCGCTCGACGCCATCAATTACCTGAAACGCGAGAATATTGGACGGGCGCGGATGCTGCCGCTTGACAAGATCAAAGACCGGTCGAAGAGCGCGAAATCGAAGATGGCGAAAAAGAAGAAAGGCGTGATCGACTACGCATCCGAACTCGTGAACTACAGCTCAGAATTCGAGACAGCCATAAACCATGTGTTCAGCGACACCCTTATCGCAGAAGATCTGGAATCCGTCAAGGACATCGACGGCGTCAGAGTGGTCACGCTCGACGGCGACGTGATGTCCCGTGGAGGAGCAATGAGTGGCGGTAAAAAGAAGAAAAAGCGGGGATCCAGCAACAAGCTTTCCTCCAATCTTGATCCCGAGAAGAAGAAAGAGGAGAAAAAAGAAGTCGAACAGGAGATTGAGAAACTGCAGAAGGATATCGCCGAACTGAAGAAGATGAAAGAGAGGAAGGAGGAGGAAGAGGAAAGCGACGAAGAGCTGATGGAAGAGAAGAAGGAGATCCGCGAGGAACTCAGGGAGATGCGTGAGAAACGCCAGGAAAAGTACAGCGAACAGCAGAAGCTCAAGAGCAAGGTAGACGAAGTAGGAAGCAAGAAGGCAAGGATGAAGGCGGAACTTGACAACGTAAAAGAAGATCTTGAAGAGTACGACTTTGATGAGGACGAGCTTCCGGGACTGGACTCTTCGCCTGAAGAGCTCAAGAAGAAAAAACAGAAAGTGGTGAAGAAGCAGAACTCGATGGGTCCTGTCAACATGCGCGCCATCGAAGAGTACAAGCAGAAGAAAGAGGAGTTCGACGAGTTCAAGGAGAAGGTCTCGGAGATCCGACAGGAAAAGCTTGAGATCGAAGATCTTATACAGGACATCGAACAGAAACGCCGCGAATGCTTCATGGATACGCTCGAAGAGTTGCAGGAATCGTTCTCAAGGATCTTCACCCAGTTGTTCGGAGGCGGAGAAGCCGAACTCGTGCTTGAAGACGACGACCTCGACAAGGGCCTCAAGATACGTGCAGCGCCCCCGAAGAAAGATCCGCACATCATCCAGGCGCTTTCAGGCGGCGAGAAGACTCTCACAGCAACAGCGTTTGTGTTCGCCATCCTGGAGTACGAGGAAGCGCCTTTCTACATAATGGATGAGATCGACGCAGCGCTCGACAAGACTAACTCGAAAAAGCTCTCCGAACTGTTGAAAGAGTATTCGCAAGACAGCCAATTCATCGTGATCTCCCACAACGACATAACGGTAAGACACGCAGAGAGAGCCTACGGAGTATCGCTCAGAGATGGTGTCTCCAAGGTCAGGAGCATAGAACTCGACGCTTGAGGGTCAGTTAAATAAAGGCGAGGCAGTAAAAACTTCTCAGAGGGGCATCAGAAGGGGGAGAAACGAGATGATGCCATGCAAGAATACGAGATTGATGAACTGGCGGAGCAGCCGTGGGAAGAGACTCTGGATGTTCTGACCGCGGACATGGATCCATCCAGTATTGATATAGCAGTTCTGGCGGAGAGATACCGGGAATATATCGATGAGCTGCAAGAGTTTGACCTTGAAGTTCCCGCGAGAGCAATAAGGCTTCTGGCAGCTCTGCTGCGTATCAAGACTTTTGCGCTCTCCGGCGAAGAAATAGAGGAGGAAGAGCAGCCCGAGAACCCCATGGACTTTGAGGAAGACGAGCTTGTCGAGGAGGCTGTTGAAGATGACGGGCCCGATCTGGAGGTGCCTCCGGAGCTTGAGATGCCTGTGAAGCCGCGTCCAAGACGCCGGATGGAGAAATCCGAGCTGAAGGATGCTTTACGTGACGCCATGCAGGTCAAGCAGAAACGTGAGGAGAGGCAGAGAAAGCGCGAAGAACTCGACCGGCAGATGGATCTCGACGAGAAGAGTCTTGAGGACAAGATCAACTCGCTGTTCTCGCGGCTTACAAGCATGATCTCGGGAGGTAGCCGCGACAAGGTAGAGTTCGAACAGCTTCTGGAGGAAAAGAACTCTGAGGAAAAAATCGAGAAGTTCCTCCAAGTCCTGCACCTTGAAAACGAGGAAAGGGTAAGATGCATACAGGAAGAATTCCTCGGCGACCTCGAAGTAAAACTGGAGGACGAGATACCCAACTGATAACCATGGAAGGCAAAAAGTCAAGGCTTGAGGCAGCTCTGTTTCTCTCGGAAGAACCTATAGGCAAAGAAGAGATAGCTGACATACTGGACCTAGGAAGCATGGGCTACGTGGACATGTTGCTGGAAGAGTTCGAGGAGGATCTGGAAGAGGAGCACCGGGGCCTTGAGCTAGTTGAGACTCCGGACGGCTACGAGCTCAAGGTGAAAAAGGAGCATCTTGAACACGTTTCACATCTCGCGCCTCACCAGGATCTGAACGAGGGCCAGCTGAGAACCCTGTCGCTCATCGCCTACAACGCACCGGTCGAACAGACTGACATAGTCGAGATCCGTGGAAACAGAACCTACCAGCACGTCAAGGAGCTTGTCAACCGGGGATTCATCTCAAAGGAGAAAGATGGACGAACCGCAGTCCTGGACGTCACCGACCACTTCCTGGACTACTTTGATATCGATTCTATAGAGGAGTTCAAACAGGAACTTGACGAAGATATCGAGCAGCAGGCATGAACACTGCTTTAATAGCTGATGCCTAACCAACCGTTATGGAGCTTACCAGCCTCGACCTCTCCTTCCTTATGCAGGACATAGGAGAACTTGAAGGAGGGCACGTCCAGAAAGTATACCAGCGCGGAGACGAGCTTACAGTCGAGGTCTACGTCGGCGGAGAGGGAAAGAAGCGACTGATAATCGGCCCGAGCTACTGCTACCTGACCAACTATAAACGAGACAACCCCACCAAGCCGCCAGGTTTCTGCATGGAGTTGAGAAAACATCTCGGAAAGATTGACTCAATCAAACAGCGCGGATTCGACCGCATACTTGAAATCAAGAGCGGCGACCACAGGCTCATAGCCGAGATGTTCGGCAAAGGCAACCTTATACTGGTAAATAACGGGGAGATAGCCAGAGCGCTGAACGAGGAGGAATGGGCTGACAGAACCATAAAAGTCGGCGAAGACTACCGTTACCCGGAACCCGCCACCGATCCGCGCGAAGCAGTGTTCGAAAACGCTGTAGAAGACGGCGAAATAGTCCGGGAACTCGCCTCAAAACTCAGCCTGGGAGGGATCTACGCCGAGGAAATATGCGCAAGGGCCGGCGTCGACAAAAACACTCCTGTAGAAGATCTGGACAGGGAGGAACTCGAAAACGTGAAGTCAGAGTTCGAAAACCTGCTCTCACAAGATCCCAAACCCGTACTCTACATAGACGAGCTTCCAGAAAGGGCGGCGCCGTTCCCGCTGGAAACGTTCTCCGGATACGAGGAGGAATCATTTGAAAGCTTCTCGCGGGCGGTAGACGAACTGTTCTATCGCCGGCAGAAACAGGAGAACCGCAGAAAGCAGCTTGAAGCCTTCAGGGAGAAAAAGCAGAAGCTGGAGCACCAGGAACAGCAGCAGGAGCGAAAGATAGAGGGCCTGGAAACAGCGGCAGAGGAGAACCGGGAGAAAGCGGAGCTGATCTACACGGAGTACAATGAACTTGAACAGCTAAAACAGATGCTGGAAGAGGCAGTCGAGGAGCACGGCTGGAAGGAGACACAGGAGATGCTGAAAGATGCGGAGACAGAAGCCGCGGAAAAAGTCAACTCGGTTAACGAACAGGAGGAGTTCTTTTCTGTCAAGGTCAAAGGCTTCAACCTCAAGCTGAAGCCGGGAGAAGACCTCGAAGCCGCGGCCTCCCGCTACTACGACAAGGCCAAGGAGTCAGAACAGAAGATGGAGAAAGCCCGGGAAGCCCTGGAACAGACCCGGGAAGAGCTCAGAAGCCTTGACAGAGAGGACGTCGAGGTCAAGGATCTTATGGAGGATAAGACCGAGAAAAGATCCAAGAAATGGTTCGAGAAGTATCGCTGGTTCTACACCTCGAACGGCTTCCTCGTCATAGCGGGACGCGATGTCCAGACCAACGAGATGGCTGTCAAGAAACACATGGAGGACAGAGACCTCTACTTCCACGCCGACTTTGACGGCGCCCCCAGCGTGATCCTGAAAGACGGGAAAGAAGCAGAAGAGATCGATAGAGAAGAGGCAGCCAAGGCCGCTGTAACGTTCACAAAGACCTGGAAAGCAGGCATAGGAGCTGACGACGCTTACTACGTCGAACCCTCACAGGTAACAGAAGAACCTGAACCCGGAGAGTACCTCCCGGAAGGCGCATTCGTGGTCAGAGGCGACAGAGAATACATGCACAACGTCGCCACAGAGGCCGCGATAGGGCCTTACCGGCTTGAAGAAGATGTCCACGTGCCGATGTGCGGCCCGGAGGCAGCGGTCCGAAGCAACTGCGAGAAAGCTATCAGCCTCCGCCCAGGCCACACAAAAAAATCAGAGATAGCGAAAGAAATCCGGAAACGGTTCAGAGAGGACGGATACGATCTCGACCTCGACTACATAATAAGAGCGCTGCCCCCAGGAAAGTCAGAAATCGACTCATAGTCCGCGAACTTTCTGCTTTATCTCCTCGAAGACCTTCCTCGGCTCTACACCTGGCTCGACTGGATCCCTGACATCCCATACTTCCAGGTTTTCCACATCAAACTTCTCGCGCAGAAAATCCGCATGCCCTTCAGTCATCGCCACGACCACGTCCGCCTGATCTACAGCGCGTTCAGACACCTGATCCGGCGACGGCTTGACATACTTCTCCGCCTCTTCTTCGGCCAGAAACCGCTCCGCGTTTCCAGCTATCTCCTCCGCGGCATCAACCCCGGCCGATTCCACTTCAAGCTCCGGCCGAAACCTCCTTGTCAACGCCTCAGCAACAGCGGAACGGAAAGAGTTGCCAGTGCAGACATATAGTATCCTCAACCATGCCACCTCCTATACAGCGTCTCCAACTGCGGATATAAGGAATCCGAGGATAGTGGCCTCGAACCAGACCTGTACAGGCGGCAACGTTACTCCCGCCAGACTGAAAGACTTTGTAGTTGCCGGCACCAGGAGCGAGAAAAGTGAAAGAGAATACAGCGTCAAAATACCGATCATCTTCACCTTAAACCTGTCAGGGTTCTCCATATCCAGTGAATCGGCAAAGGTTATAGCGAAAACTATCCCCATAGACGCGATAACAACCTGGAAAAACTCGGGAGG
>JBDGSK010000045.1:0-2540 GCA_042217575.1 Candidatus Nanohaloarchaea archaeon
AGCGAACGCTCACTGGTCAACCGGTTCACCGCATCAGTAAAACTCTCGTTCTCCTTCTTCAAAGCCTTCAGCTTCCTGTAAGCCGACTCCGAAATCGAGATATTCTTCGAAGACATACACAATCTGTGTACGTACACACATAAATTACTTTCGGCTTCTCTTCCCGAGACAAACTTCAAAAATAGCCTCTCTTCAGGGTATGAGAAGCTTTGGCTGTAACTCTGAGAATTTCTTACTCTAAAAGCGAGCCAGCTTTACTCACAAACTGTTCTGCAGTTCTGACCGTCTTCTCAGCCTCACTCTTCGTGAAATTGTTTGAGGGTTCGTAGTCTGCTTCCAGTCTATCATTCTGAATCTTAGAGAACTCTCTTGTCATCTCTGGACCCATTTCTTCCCTGTAAAGTTTGCCGAGTTCTGAAGCGGCTCCCTCGTGTGTCTTAGGCTTCGAGTCTTTAGCGAAAAGCAGTGCTCTAGCTGCATTATACATTCCATAGTAAGCTCTTGAGATAGCATCATCATAGGCGTCTTCTTCAAGCAAAATTTTCGCTACTGAAACCTTGCTTTCTGCTGCCGCCATGAACTCTTTTTCCTGACTCATATCTCCACACCTTCCTCCTCTACTGATTCATGAAAGACATATCCTTCATCTACCTTCCTTTCAAACTCCTTTCCTGAAATAAGTTTAGGAGAGAAAAGCAGATCTCTCTTAAGAAACTCTCTCTGAACCCCGTTTAACACTTCCTTATCCTCCTCATTGACTTCCTCCACTACAAAAAGTATATCTATATCGCTTCCTGGCACATGTTCCTCACGAGCATAGCTACCGAAGAGAACAGCTTTCTCTACCTCTGCATCAAGCCTCTCCTCAGCTTCTTCCACAAACTCCTCGATATCCTTTTCAGATGCCAGCTTCATATCTAAAATAGACGAACCGACTTCTAAATCGTTTTCGATTATACCCTCTTCCACCGCTTTTTTAGCGAGCATCTTCAATGAATACCCATTCCGGAAGATATCGCAGTTTCTATTCTAATTCATGTCCTGGCCTAAAGCACGTCAAACCTGACAATCGTGTCACTGACGTTGTACTGGTTGGTGTCGCCGGCGCCGCTGAACGACTCAGGCCCGGGAATCCTGAACCTGTAGTCCAGCCGGAACCACTCGTCCTGCGAAACGTTCATCTTCCCGAGCAGCGGACAGTCCGCCTCGTCGATGAAGAAGTAGGTCGACGACTCGGGCTGCGTCGAGCATGTCTCTACGCCACCGGATTTGTTGAACTTCTTGACCAGGACCTCGCTCACCATCCTGAACTTGTTGCTCAGGTTCTTCTCCACTGTTATATTGACCACGTCGAAGTTGCTGAACGGCCGCGGCACCTGCGTCTGCGCCGAGATAACGTGTCCAGCGGAGAACTTGATACTGTTCGCCAGCGTCGACTCCGGCAGGAAGTTCTGGTTGAAACCGGACTGGATAACGTCCGGAACCCTAACGTTCCTGAACAACAGGTCGTCCTCGTACTTCGAAGTATCCACCGCAACATCGTAGATCTCCCGCGGATCCAGAGGAACCTGGATCTCACCGTCATCCGTCTGCTGCTCCGTCATGAAGAACTCCTTCGAAGTCCCCGCCTTCTCAACCGAGTAGTTAGCATCACTGAGCCGGTCAGCCGTCTGATTCACCGCCGTAACATTCAGGTAATGATACTTCCCAAGCTCCGACGAATCATACTGGTTGTAGTGAAGGACTCTGGTCGTTCCCTCCGAGTCCACGTCAATATCGTTTATCCTTGGAATACCGTTAACCTTCAGGTCATAGTCGCCGTTAGGGGAAAGTCCGCAGGAGAACCAGCCATTGGAATCAGTAGTGACACCCGAACATTCATCTGTAGAATCTTCACCCGTGCTTGCAACCGTCGAGGTCTCCGTCTGGTAAGCAGTTACAGAAACCCCGCTCTGAGCTGTTCCAGCCGAGTTTTCGAGTTTAAGGTAAGTGTTTGGATTTCTGTGGTATTCTTCTGTTGTATTGGTCTTTTGGTCGAGGTCTCCCCCAGTAAATTGGACTTTATAGTCTATTTTCTCGCCGTACTCAAATCCAGAATAAGAGTCCAAATTTGTTACAGTATGATTGCATCTTGCCTCATCCGAGGCACCATAATTTGCATCGATTGTTCCTGCTTCACTGAACATATTGCCATCTCTATCCCTAAAGAATACGGTACAAGATCCCGATTCTATAGCTGAGTTAGAGGCGGCTGCTGTGACCTTTACATCATTTTCTGAAACGTCATAGAATTTCGCACCTTCTATTATAGTCGGCGGGGAGAAACACTCAGACTTCGAGTCTGCGGCGCAAACACTATCTATGTAAAAAGTATCGCTTTGTGTTATTTGAATGTAGAAAGAATTAAGTCCGCTGTAGTCGCCTGAGTAGATGGTGTATGTTCCAACATCACTCCCATTTACATGTACATTTACCTGGTTATTCGTATAATCAATGAATAATTCATACCTATACCAAGTGTCCGCAGATTGATTGTGAAG
>JBDGSK010000046.1:0-5504 GCA_042217575.1 Candidatus Nanohaloarchaea archaeon
TCGAAAGGAGGCGATACATCCAAGTGTCACAGCATTACGCGTATCGGAACTCCGGAGAGGTTTACAATTCCCGCGAGAAAGCGAGACAGGTCCACGAGGCCATTATCGGCATGGAGGGTTACTTCTCTCTCAAAGACCTTGACGCAGAGCTTGAACAGAGCAAATCAGCGATCTACTACCATCTCCAGGAACTCAGGCGCAGAAAGTTCATCCTGAAGGTAGGAACAGAAGCAGCAAACAAGATGCGTCTCGGTCCAAAACAGGGAAGCGAGACCCTCTACGTCGACCTCCAGGAAGTGGAGGAAGAGTGGACGGTCCACCAGGTCCGGAAGCTCTACGAGAGACTCCAGGACGAGCTCGACCGGAAGCAGCAACTCCTCGAACTCTACGAGGAGAAGAAGCAACAGCTCCAGGACTACTTCGAGGACCTCCACGACGAGATCTCCCTCCGCGAGAGGAAGCAGCACAGAACAGAGATCAATCAGGTTCAGCGCAAGATCGAAGAGACCAGACAGGACCTCGAGCTGCTCTCCTCCAGGATGGGAGGCATCCTGAGACTCTACCTCGCAAGGAAGCAGAAACGCGATGGGAATTGTGAATCTTCTGGAAACCCGGACTTCCGAGACACGCTCGACCAGAAGCCAATAAAGGCATAAGCGAGCGCTATTGACGTCTGAAACCCGATACAGGATGTTTTTCGGGATTGAACAGCCTGATAGAGCTATTCGCAACTCCACCGAAAAAAAGAGAGGAAAAGAGAGTTTTTGGATACTTCCCAAGTTTTCTATCGAAGCAGCAAAAGTTTACAATATGTATTGAAGCAAGGGCGGAAATCAGGGCCGTCCCCTGGGGTATCGAAGCAGTTTCCGTCGACTTCCGGCTTGAAGATTCACAAATTCCTTAGAAGCTGACAACGCGCGTGACGCGCGCATGAAGGCCAAAACTTCCTTAAGAGGCTCTCTTCTTAGTTTTTGGTGACCATGACCGACTCAAAGATCAAAGAGTGGGGAGCTGGAGGAGTGACGGGCCTGATAGGCTTCGCATTTATACTTACTTCAGCTCTCGCTTTTGGACATCTCGACACTATCACGTCGATACTTACAGATCTAACTCAGACATCTTTCGCTTTAGGGCCTTTTGATCTTTCCCCGGCTCTAATCGGTTCAGTAATACTGGTAGGAATCTCCGGAGGAGTGAACGCTTTTGGCTTCGGAGCGAACAGTCAGGAAAACACTTACGCGACTCTCGGACTCGCATCGCTCTTCTTATTGATGGGTCTTCCATCCTTCGCGTCCTGGGTCTTGAGCAACTCAGCGATCGGCATGATCCTCTTCTTCCTGTCAATCGCAGCCTATTCAGTAATCGGAGGAGTAGGGATCAACGACGACAAAAACGAAAGCATAGTCGGTAATGCGACCTCGAAGATTACGGGAGGATACCTATGAGATCGAAGCTGTTGATCGCAGCAGCTCTTCTCATGTTCCTGGTCTCAGGATCAGCCGCAGCGGACACAGCGCCATCGCTCAGCGACAACACACCTTCCGACGGTGCAAACGGAGTAGTTAAGGAGACAAATATCTCAGTAAACTACTCCGACCCTGAAGCTGACGACGGAACAGTAACCTTCTACAACAGCGACGGAGTAAAGCTAGGAACACGCTACAACATAACCAACGGAACAGAGACAGGTATCGACCTAGCTCTCAGCTACGGAGAAACAGTAAAATGGTACGCTGAGGCTTCAGATGGAAACAGCAGCACCAACAACTACACAACTTCAACCTTCAACTTCAAAGTTGAAGAACAGCTCTACATTCTCAGAGACGAAGTAATCGACACAAATTACACGGGAAAAGCCTTCACAGCAAAGACCTTCAACCAGCTAGAAGCAGATATCGACCTAGACAGTAACGAAAGCCTGACTGCGGTCTTGAAAGGCTACAACTCCACAGCACTGACAGAGAACCGGAGCTATTCACTCAGCAACGGAGTGAACACTTTAGCAATCGACAGCTTCCCGACAAATACCTCGACCTACGTTCTCAAGCTGAAGCCAGAGAACGGATCTGTATCGATCAACCACTTGAGAGTCACAGGTACTACGGGAGGTAATTCAGTAAGCGCAGCAGCTCCAGGACTCATGACTGGAGGGTTCTCAGGTGCTATCAGCGACCTCACAGGAATAGCAACCAACTTCTTCGCAGGCATCGGAAACGCCGTCTCACAAACCGTTCTAGGAATCGTTGACGCGGTGATGTTCTGGTGACCTCTACGAAGAGAAACAAAGGCCTCGCAGTAGTTCTAGGCCTCGGATTGATGATTTCCGGCGCAGCAGCATGGCAGTTCACAGGCACAATCGCAACGGACTTTAAAGACTTCCTCAAAGATGAGATGGGGATAGATAAAGATCAGAGTCTCGTTGAAAAGATCGCCTGTGGTCCTATGACCTCTTATTTCGTCTCAAACTGCGATACTCCGATAGATGTTAACATCGGAGGAAGTACGGTCGGCGAGATACAATGGTCGATCTACAACGCCGGACTTCTAGCGAAAGACAAGAGAGATCAGGTTACCGGAGCGCTAGAGAAGAGGCTTAACGCTTCCTACGGAGTAGCCACAGCTCAAGCGAAAGCAAAGGCTATCAAGGACTTGAACGCTGGAAGAAACGAAGACACAGCGAAAGACAACGCCACGGACTTCGTAAGGAACTGGTACGCTGAAATACAGCGAAACCTTTTGATGCACAGAAACAGAGAAGCTCTGAAGTTCAACGAGACAATCAAGAAGGTTCGGCACACTTCAGGGCTGAAATGGAAGGATGTAATCAAGTCTTTCGACAGCGACAGCACAGATCAACAGCCAGCGTTTTACGTCAAAGAAGAGAACGTCTCGCTGGTCGATGGAAGCACAGCTACCGGCTACTACATCATTTACAGGGACGAGTACGGTGGAGCCGCGTCTCAAGACACTAAATGGGAACGTCAGTCATCCAAAGTAGGTGCATGTGTCGGTACAAAGATTTATCCAGCGAATATGAGCTTCGACCAGGTCACCAAATGTGACGATGTCGAGGTTCTATCGCCGGACGGAAACGCTTCCATGTTCCTCTACAACGAGGAATATAGAGCATCACGCAGCAGTATAGTCAGCACGAAGGACAGAGCAGTAAGCAACCTTCAAACGATGCTCTCAGACATTTACAGTAAGTACGACAAGGGCGAGATAGAGATGCCTAACGCTTTAGGGCCTTTAGAGACGATCAAAGTAGCCTCAACCAGTTACAACTCAACAGGCTACTACGATTATGCGACAGCGACAGCAACGCAGATGGGACTCAACACCAACGAGACCTATGCCTTCGAGCTTAACTGGTCTCAGGAAGGAATCAGCGAGAACCACAGCGACACAGGCCAGCTTTTCCTCGAAGATAACGCTTTCAACGGTACAGTAGAGGTCGGAAAAGAGTATAACGTCACCGATCAGACTGTATGGTTCACTCACACAGTGAACAACGATTCAATCGAGCAAACAGTCTTGAACGGGACGTTCACAGTCACAGGAATGACCAACAAGAACACCGGAGAAAGCATCAATAAGACCTCGGTTCAGGATATCCAGGTCTATGAGGCAAACAACATCTCCAAACTTCAAGCACAGCTTTCAGAGCTGAAAGATCAGCTAGAAGAGGAGAAGTTTGATGCCTCGCAGTCATCTGGCAGTTCAGCAACCGGCTTATTCGGTGCGTCACCCGCAGTTGTAGGCATGAGTTTCATAACCCTCTTAATTTCTACTCTAGCTCTAGGTGCTATCCTTGCATGAGAACCAGGACACATTTCCTGGTTCTTTCTTTTTCTCTAATCTTCCTTACTTCAGGAACTCTCGCAGCTCCAGGTAACTCGACAGCTGGAGAAGATCAAGGCAAAAAGGTTCTTGTAGAACTGGATAAAGCGACGTGGATCAGCGACATTAAATGGAATCCTCCGAACAGCTCGCAGATCAAAGTAGTAGTTCACTCGAAGATTCCGAAGCCAGTCAGTATTCAGGAGATACCAGATTATACAGGTCAGAGCGGTAGCTTCCAGCCTATGAAGAGCGTGACGTTAAGTAAAGGGAAAAATACTATCTCAGTCTCAGTCAACGGTAGAGGAAAGTTAGGGACTGGAGTTTTCGGAGTCGCATTAACCGATTCTAACAACGGAGTATACTATCGCAGGCGAAATCTATTCTTATTCGAGAATATCACTCGTTTTCATTTCTGGATAGGGCTTTTCCTGGTCGGAATATCTGTTCCTCTCCAGATGCTTGTCAGAGCAAAAGTCTCTGATATGATCCTGAAGAAGGTGAGAGAGATCGTATGAGCCTCTCAGACAAAGCCTCGAACTTCAAGAACAACGTCGCGAACAGAGTCGACGTCCAGAAGCCTGAGATAACCGGAGACGACAAAGTTCAGGAGAAGATCGTCAAGTATTCGATCCAGCACAAGCTGAAGGTCTCAGTCCTCTCCATCATCCTGATGATCTTCGCGTTCATCTTCAGGCTTCCTCCCTTCTCCCTGATCTTCCTGCTTCCTGGATGGATCGGAGAAGCAGTTCTCCTCTTCGTCGCGGCGCAGCTGGTCGCCTTCTACCCTGCCAGAGTAGGATACAGGGCCTTCAAGTCGGCGAACTACGACCTGATCTTCGCGGTCAATCCCGGAGATAAGCGACGGGTAAAGATGTACCAGTTCGCTAAAGGCCTGTTCTCGCAGCAGTACGAGTTCAGGAACGGGAGGCCGCTCTCCTGGGAAAACAACCAGGGGATAAACTGTTATCTGGTCATAGAGCTTGATAGGGACGAGAATGTCGCGTATTGTCCGTGGCTTGGTGATCTGGATACAGGAGAGATCCTGGCCTTCGAGGATGCCTGGGAGAAGCAGCGCCTGAAGAACGACGAGGAGAGAGCAGCAGGGACAAATATCAGGATGCGAGCAGGTCAGATCGCCTCGAAGATCAAGGCCAGGGTCTCGAACGCGTGGATCAGAGATCTCCAGGAGCTCGAGTTCGACGAGAAGAGCAGAGACTCGATGGCCGACGTCCTCCCTGATGAGATCACGGAAGATATCGACGTCGAGGAAGATCTCCTCGAAGACCTGGAGAAGAACGCGGACCAGGGACAAAAGCTCGAGATCGTCGACCGCGGAGGAGAAGAGTCGTGAAACCTCCAGAGAGCACGGTCTCGGAAGGACAGGCCCGGAAAACCTGGAGAAGAGAACTCGCGCTCTCAGGCCTCACAGTAGGCCTCTTAGTCTTCGGCGCGTACATCGTGATCTGAAATGAGCTCGACACAGAGCGAGATGGAGGCCTGGAGTTCCGCGCAGCTGAACGCGAAGGTCGAGGAAGCCTCTCCTGACGACCTGAGAACTATCAGAGAGGCCGGTCTCCTGCCGGAGAAGGTCGCCGGACGCCTCGCGCAGGTAGAGAACGACTACGATCCGGAGTTCGGAGACCAGGACGATGATCCTACCA
>JBDGSK010000046.1:5514-5850 GCA_042217575.1 Candidatus Nanohaloarchaea archaeon
CCGCATCATCAACCGCTTCATCGGGGTAGTAGAGAGCGAGACCTCGATCGACAACATCCAGGCGATGATCCGCTTCCAAAACTGGACGACAAGAGAAGCCTCCGTGACCTACATCGCAGGGCATATGGGCTTCGGAAAGACAGACTTCGCGCTTCTGAAGGCTGAAGTATGGTATAAAGTCCTGAAATACTCTCAGAAACAGATTCACCTCGCCACGAACATCAAAAGCACAGCTGAAGAGCACGACTTTGTCAAATTGATCGACAACCAGCCAGACCTGGTGAAATGGCTAAAGCAGAACCCAGGATACAAGTTTTTCATCTTCGACGAGGCCTC
>JBDGSK010000047.1:0-7290 GCA_042217575.1 Candidatus Nanohaloarchaea archaeon
AGGCAGAACCAGACTTCGTGGCAAGAGCACCGGAGAAAAAGGAGGTAGAGGAGCTCGGCAAAGAGCAGATCTACGAGGCGCTGAGAGACAAGGAGCCGCTGAAGTACACTGGTTCCGGCGACGTGGAGCAGGAAGAGCTGCCCGACGAGCACGAAGAGGCGCTGAGAAGCTACCTCGACGACATGATCGGGACCCGCGCGGTCTACGTTATAGACGACCAGCTCGAGGTAGTTGACCGGTTCCCGGTCGACAATTTTAACGCTATAGAAGACGCCGAGGACTGCCTCGCGATACTTGTAGACGGCGAAATAGATAATTACAGGATCAACAAGGCCGAGTCGAAGGACGCAAAGTATATCGCGGGGATGAAGAAGGCGGACAACGCCAACTCCAGCAGCCTGAGGATTCTAACCCGTAAAGAGCTGAAGCCGGGAGCGGAGGCCTAAAAAATGGATTACATGAACCTTCTCTTGAACAGCCAGTTAGTCTACTTCCAGCTGGCCCGGTTCGTTCTGGCCTTGTTCGCGGGGATTTTCCTGACTAAAGCAGTGCTGATGCCGGCGACCAGGAGAGTACTCGTGAGGAAAGGATCGTCGAAGAAGGCCCGTCACTCGATGGAGAATATTGTAGGACTTATCGGTCTTTTCGCAACTTTAACGGTGGCGCTCCAGGTCGGGGACTTCGGAAACCTGGTAACTATACTTGGAACTATAGCGGCCGCATTAACAGTTGCAGTCGGTTTCGGAATGAGAGACCAGGTGGCGAACATCGTCGCAGGAATATTTATCCACACTGACAACCCGTTTGTGAAAGGCGACTACATCAAGATAAACGATTACGAGGGTGTTGTTGACGAGATAAAGCTACGTGCAACCACTCTAAACGGCAGGAATACGCGGAAACAAGTCGTCCCGAACGCCATGCTTACCAACAACGTCGTGAAGAACTACACGAAAGGTCACCGGACGAAGACAGATATCGATCTCAAGCTTAAACCCGGCATCCTAGAAGAAGCGTCGAAACTACTGGAACAAGCCGCTGCAGAGCATGAAGACGTGCTTGAAAATCCGGCGCTGCAAGTGCGTTACAACGGCATGGACGAAGACAAGATGTTGACGGAGTTACAGTACTGGGTCGAGGATTCAAAAGACGCCAAGGATGTCCGGAGCGAGATACTCAAGGAGTTCAACGCCCGGGCGAAGGAGGAAGGACTTTTCGAGGAGAAAAAAGAAGAATAACAGGGTTCTCCCTGGCGACCGGAGTTTCCGCCGTCGATTCTAGTGGGCTTTCGCACAGTGCTCGCAGCAGAAAGTTTTTCCCTCTTCCTCGTATCCGCCGCTGTAGATCTCGCAGCCGCAGCTCGCGCATTCCTGGATATTGTCGAGTACCGCGGCCTCGATGACCTCGCCGAAAGAATCAAGCTTCTCGGACGCGAACTTGTCACCTTTCTCGGTTAACGAGTAAACCTTTTTCCGGCCATCCTTCTCCTCTTCAAGCAGTCCCTTCTCCTTCAGTTTTGAAAGGAAAGGGTAGATGTGAGACGAGGAGGGACGTTTACCGGTAATTTCTTCTATCCTGTCCATAAGTTCGTATCCGTGTCTGTCACCAGTCTTTAGAAGCAGCACGGTGTAAAGCCTGTTGACGTTCGAAAGGTTAATCTTGCTCATAATATTACTGGGTGTTGGACAGATATAAAAACATGTCATATGATGACATAGGTGTATGGAGCGATACGAGTACCTGACAATAATTGTAATCGCACTGGCCGCGGTGCTTTCAGGAGTTTTCAGCACATCAATGCCGCTACTAGAGTTTTTATCCGTTAAGACGTTGGAGGCTGCGAACATCACGATATACATGACATGGATAACGTGGTGGGCGCTGGTACTCGGTTTCGCAATCGCCGGCGGTGTTGAGGCCTGGATCCCGAAGAGCAAGATATCGGATAAACTTGACTCGGAGGGCGTGAAATCGCTTGGAATCGCGACCTTCTTCGGATTTGTATCGTCTTCATGCAGCTACAGCGCCATCGCGACCGCCAAGAACCTGTTCAAGAAGGGTGCGTCCGCCGGGGCTTCGCTCGGAGCTTTCATGTTCGCGTCGACCAACCTGGTTATCGAGATAGGCGTGGTTATCTACATCCTGCTGGGATGGCAGTTCCTCGTCGCCGACTTCATAGGCGGCCTCATACTCATCGGCCTGATGGCGCTCGGCTTCCGCTACCTCGTGCCCGAAGAAATAATAGAGACCGCCCGCCAGAACGCGGCCTCGGAAACCCAGAAAGTCACCGACCCCGTCTGCGGCATGGAGATCGATCCAGAAGACGCGGAGTACAGCCAGGATGTCAACGGCGAAACTTTCTACTTCTGCTCGAAGAGCTGCAGGGAAAGCTTCAACCCAACGGATGTTAACGTCGGTGTCTGGCAGAATATTAGATCGGTTGAAGGATGGAAGAAACTCGCTGACAAGCAGTGGAAGGAGTGGGGAATGCTCTACGAAGATATCGCGGTTGGCTTCATACTCGCCGGCATAATCGGCGCGTTCGTACCCCAGTCGGTCTGGACAACCCTTCTCGGCGGACAGTTTCTTGGTCTCCCGGCTTTCATCGCCTGGTCGGCGATCGTCGGAGTGGTGATTGGTATAGCGACGTTCGTGTGCTCGGTTGGCAACGTGCCGTTTGGAGCAGTGCTCTGGAGCAAAGGCTTCCCGTTCGGATCCGTGCTCTCGTACATCTACGCGGACCTCATCGTGCCGCCTATAATGGATGCCTACAGGGAGTACTACGGCTGGAAGTTCGCGGCAGTACTTTCCGGCATGATATTCGCGACGGCGGTGATAGTCGGCGTGATCGTGCACTACCTGTTCCTTGTGACAGGTTATCTGCCGGAGCCATCAACTGCGAAGATCGTCGAGGAAGAAATAAAATTAAACTACAAGGCTGCGCTCAACATCATGTTTACAGCAGTTTTCATCGGCCTCTACTACCTTCACCGGAAGGAGTAGTAAAAGGGTTTAGTGGAAGATTTTGGGGGTGTTTAAGGACAAAAAGCCATTTATGTCATATAATGATATAAAGCTGTACTGATAGATTACTGACGTGATCAAAATGAAACTAACAACAAAACTCATGGCGTTTGCAACAGTCCTGGCCTCTCTAGTCGTGAAGGCAGCGGCCCACACCGGCGACGAACAAGACTACGGTCCCGGCATGATGTGGAGCGACGGCAGCTGGATGCACAACAGCTGGCATATGGCCGGCTACAACATGTGGGGTATGGGCTGGCTCGGAGTATTATTCGGCCTGGCTTTCTGGGTGCTGGTAATACTTGGTATAATCTACCTCTACCAGCAAATCACGGAAAATAGACTCAGGACCGAAAAAGAAGACGGGGAATAGCGGGCCAATGGAGCACGGAGAACATCACGGTCATGAAGACCACGACAGCCATGGTCCGGACAGCCACGATGAACATGGCGATCACGACCACGAACAACATGGTCACGAACATGGCGACCATCACAAACATCACGAAGAAATGTTCAGGAAGAAGTTCTTCGTCTCCACGATACTTTCTATCCCAGTACTGGTTTTCAGCCCGTTCATACAGTCAATTTTCGGCTTTTCCACGCCACAGTTTACCGGCAGCGGATTTATCGTCCCGTTTCTTTCAATCATGGTTTTCGGCTACGGTGGCTGGCCTTTCCTGAAGATGGCGAAATCTGAACTGGAGAAGAGACAGCCCGACATGATGATGCTGATCTCGCTGGCTATAACTGTCGCGTTCGTCTACAGTATTGCGGCGCTGTTTTTACCGACAGAGGCCAGCTTCTTCTGGGAGCTCGTTACGCTGATAGATATCATGCTGCTCGGCCACTGGATCGAGATGAGATCGGTCAGGAAGGCGTCAGGAGCTCTCGACGAACTCGCGAAACTGATGCCGGATACCGCTGAAAGAATCAACGACGATGGCACTATTGAAGAGGTCAAGGTTTCGGAATTAGAGGAAGGCGACAGAGTTCTTGTAAGACCGGGCGCCTCGGTACCCGCTGACGGAGTAGTTGTAGAAGGAGAGTCCTCGGTCGACGAGTCGATGATCACCGGCGAGTCGAAACCGGTCGATAAAGAGGAAGGCGACGAGGTAATCGGCGGAACAGTAAACAACGAGGGAAGCCTTAGAGTCGAGATAACCGCTACAGGAGATGAGACCGCGCTCTCCGGCATAATGAAGCTGGTCGAGGAAGTACAGGCCAGCAAATCGGACACCCAGCTACTCGCCGACAAAGCCGCCGGCTGGCTTTTCTACATCGCTCTCGGCTCGGGCTTCGTTACCGCGATCGCATGGATCATAGCGATTGGCTTCAACGTCGCAGTGATTGAGCGAGTTGTTACAGTCCTCGTGATTGCCTGCCCGCACGCTCTTGGACTGGCAGTACCGCTTGTCGTCGCTATAAATACGTCGATGGCGGCGAAGAACGGAATACTTGTGAGAGACAGGATAGCGATGGAGGAGGCCAGAGAGCTTGACACCGTAATGTTTGACAAGACCGGTACCCTGACAGAAGGAGAGATGGGAGTCGTAGATATTGAAACAGGAGATATTGAGAAGGACGAGGCGCTGAGCCTGCTGGCCTCAATCGAGTCCGATTCCGAACACATAATAGCGGAGGCGATCAGGAGCTCGGCGAAGGAAAGAGATCTCGAAATCCATGAAGTCGAAGAGTTCGAGGCGATTAAAGGCAAGGGAGTCCGTGGCAAGGTGAAGGGAGAAGAACTTTACGTTGGAGGGCTAAACCTGGCGAAGGCCGAAGGATTCGAGATCCCGGAGAAGCTTTCAAGTTTCGCCGAAAACGCGGCAGAGAACGCGGAAACAGTTGTTTACCTGTTCGAGAACGGGAAAGCTATCGCCGCCGCCGGTTTAGCCGATGTCATAAGAAAAGAGAGCAGGGAAGCCATTGACAAACTCCACGAACTCGGTATAGAGGTCGCGATGATGACCGGCGACTCCGAAGATGTCGTGGAAGCAGTGGCCGAAGAGCTCGGCCTCGACACATACTTCGCGGAAGTGCTGCCAGAAGACAAGGACAAGAAAGTTAGAGGGTTGCAGGACCAGGGCAAGAAGGTCGGGATGGTCGGCGACGGTGTAAACGACGCGCCGGCGCTGACAAGAGCCGACGTCGGTATAGCCATTGGTTCCGGTACCGATGTCGCGGTCGAGTCTGCCGACATTATACTTGTACAGAACAACCCGGTCGACGTTGTCAAACTGCTTAAGCTCAGCAACGCCAGCTACCGGAAGATGGTGCAGAATCTTTTCTGGGCAACCGGCTACAACGCTATCGCACTTCCATTGGCGGCAGGAGTTCTTGCGCCTTTCGGAATAATTCTTTCACCAGCTGTCGGCGCGTTACTGATGTCTGCCTCGACAGTTATAGTGGCAATCAACGCCCAGCTGCTGAAGAGAACAGCGCTTTAAACGGGTTAAGATTCGAATTCGAGAGAAGTATAGTGGCTGTTTAGGAATTCAAGAATCTGCAATTGTGAAAAAGAGCCCCCGACTGAGAGGTGAACAGGAATTTTTCCGAACACTCGACCCCATCTAACTTGAATCTTGCCTAAATCAGGGTTTAGCCCTGCTAAGATTTAAATAGCGGAAGATCGAATTAGCGAACAAAGAATGCTACGTTATGCGATGATTCTCACCTTGACTGCTGGTCTGCTTGGAGGAGGCTACTATGCGAAAGACGCAGTTATGGGGAAAGAAACAGGATTAAACGCTTTCTCAAATCCGTCACAGGATTTCAACGATCTACTGGCCAAAGAGAAATCTTCGACATACCAAATCAGCTATGATACCGAAAGAATACAGAATAAGGATGGATTTGGTTTTCACAGGGAGAAATACAAAGTTTTCAGAAAAAAGAATAGAACAAAAACCTTGGCTAAAGTTATGCGCAGTGATACTTCGAGAAATGCGTACTACCGCGGTGAAAAGACGGTTTACTGTAAAAACGTGCTGAAGGAGCCCGGGTGTGAATTCGCTAATTTCACGGTTTCCGCTTCTGTTTCTGACTGGTTGAGGTCAAACAGGAATTATATAGAGGTGTCTGCGAATGGCACAAAAAATGTCAGTGGAAGAATTTGTAGAAAATTTAATCTCGATATAGAGGATGACGCATTTAAATCTCCCGAAACAGGTGAGGTAAAAAGAGGTTCTGGCTCGGTTTGCCTTGATAAAGAGATAGGTTACGTGTCAGAAATCAGTATAGAAAAGGTTATTTCTCATCCGGTTAAGGGCAGAATAAAAAAGGAGTTCGTAGAGAGGAAAGGCGCAGAACTAGTTTCGCTTGAAGTAAGCAGAGCGATGGTTGAAGTGCCCAAATTAGCCAAGGTTGAGCAGCTTTGGCCGCCCGACCAGGGTACAAAAAACTATCAGAGACCGACCATTCAGATAACTGCTTTCAGAGATCTGGAAAACGTAAAAGTCACATACCACGTTGTCAGACACTATGTGGAAAAGCAACAGAGCGGGTTTCTATGCCCTTGCACCGACCATGAGGTGGCGTACAAGTCTGCCAAAAATATTACGGTGGGCGATATCCCGGTAGGGGAAACGGTACAGGTTCAGGTCCCAGAAAAAGAAAACAAGGATCTGGCCGCGATATTCGGGAGCTACCCCGAAATAGGCTGGATCAAGTCGCTGTATCCTGATGCGGTAACCTCGGTCGCTAAACAGTTAGAGCAAAAGAATCTGCAGATATACACTGATAAAAGGAAGATGGAGAAAAAACCGGTCCCTATCTACGGGTATAACACCTAATTGAAGCCAGCAACATGGAATGGGGAAAAGAGCCCCGACCGGGATTTGAACCCGGGATCTGTCCCTATCTGAGGTCAGGAACTACTTTCGAAGGCCATTCGAAGAATGGTCTATTGGGTAGCACTCCAAACTCGCTAGCGAGTTTGTACGTCCACAGAAACTCCGTTTGGAGTTTCGTGAAGGACCGTAACCCTACGAGGGGACCGCTCTAGCCAGACTGAGCCACCGAGGCGTGTCCGTGTTTTGGGTTTCCCCGGGAAGTTCTTTAAGGGTTTCTCCGGCAACCGATTTAAACCGGCGCCGGGAAACAAGATATAGGTGTTAAAGATGGACGATAAAATTGGCGAACTGGCGGGATGTGTTTGGAGATTTCTAGAGGACGAAGGAGAGTCGTCTGTAAGCAGTATAGTTGACGCAGTCGACGCACCAAGATCGAAGGTCCACATGGCTATCGGCTGGCTCGCCCGTGAAG
>JBDGSK010000048.1:0-6863 GCA_042217575.1 Candidatus Nanohaloarchaea archaeon
CCCTGTTTATCTGTCTTGTTGTCTGCTTGATGCGGTCGAGTTCGCGTTCAAACACCTGCGAGAACTCTTCCTCTACTTCGATTCCTATCGAGTTTCTGGCTGAGGCTATCGCGGCGAGTGTTGTTGTTCCTGTGCCCCAGAACGGGTCGAGGACCGTGTCGCCCTGGAGGCTGTACATGTTGATGAGGCGGTAGGGTATTTCGAGGGGATAAGCGGCTGAGCGGTCGCGAAGCTCGGAGCTTTCCAGCTGCTGCAGCGTGCCGTTGACGTCCTCCCAGAGGTCGGAGAACCAGGTGTTGCGTTCCTCCCAGAAGTAGGCGCTTGAGTAGCGTTTTTCTTTCGAATCGAAGCTGCGGTTGCCGCCCTTCCTGAAAACAAGTATGTGCTCGTGTCCGAGCGTGACGTACGCGTTCGGCGGCAGCATCCCGGAGCCCATGAACTTGGCGGCGCTGTTGGCCGGTTTCCGCCAGAGGATTCCGGGTAGCTGGCGATAGCCGCGCGACCTGAAAAACTCGATTATCCGGAAATGGTTGGAGAACATCCTGAAGTCGCCGCCGATCTTTCTCGTGGCGTCGCCGACGTTGATGCAGACGATGCCTCCTTCCTTGAGTGCGGAGTCGACGGTTTCCCAGACCTCGTCAAGAATTCCATGCATAAGTTCGAACGCCTCTTCTCCTTCGTCTTTCTCCAGTGCTTCTTCGATTTCCCTGTCCATCCGGGAGAACATCTCGTCCCACATCTCTATCATCGGGTAAGGTGGAGAAGTAACGACTAAGTCCACCGAGCCCTCTTCAAGTTCCGCAGTTCTGGCATCGGAAAAAATTACTTCGTGGCGAGTCTGCATCCTGTAACAAACTTGTTCCCCGCTAGTTATATTAGCCCGGGTTACTCGCCGTTGAGTTCGTCGACAACCTGTTCAGAGTCCATCGCACCTTTCTTCATCAGCTGCTCCTGGTTCCTGTGGTAGCTGCCGACGGCGCCATTCGTGTCAAGTACTCTTGAAGCTAGCTCTACTGCTTTCTCCTTCCGCGGCTTCTTTCCTGTTTCGTCGTCGAGCGCCTTTCCGAGCGCGACGCCGAAGTTGTAGGTTACGCTCCGCTCGTCAGGATGGCCGTCTTCCAGCCGTGTAGCGGCCCACATCTTGTCGTTGTAGACCTCTCCGAGGTCTCTCATAGATGTCCTGCCGAGGTCGACTCCGAACTCGTTGGAGACAAGCTCTTCCTGGATCGAGTTCGCGTAGTTAGAAACTATCTTCTTCGTGGTCTTGACGCCGCGGGGCAGCGAAACTTTCCTATCCTTCTCCTGGAACTCTTCAGCCTCGAAGCTGTAGTCGTCGCCCTCAAGCCTTCCGGGGAGTTGAGAACCGTTTTCCATGAGTAAAAACTCGGTTCAAGACTCTTAAAAACCTTTTGTTATTCTCAAGTAACAACTTCAGGAGGTTTCCTGTGGAGGTGTTTCCGGCTCCAGATCCTTGCCTGTCAGGAGCCTGGCGGTTGAAGACGATGCCGAACTGTAGCTCCTGCCGACAATGTAGTCTGCGCCCAGTTCCTCGGCTTTCTCAACAACTTCAGATCCTATCTCTCCATCAAGAACGACCGCGCGGCACTCCTCTTCCAGATCGTTTATCCTGTCAAGCGGAGCCTTTTCGATCGCCTCCAGTTCCTCGTCAAGAAGGTTCACGGCGCGAGTTCCGACCAGGTCTTCCAGGACCTCGGAAAGCCTCTGCTTTTCTTCTTCATCCAGCTCTTGTTCCACGTCCTCCTCAGAGTACTTCACCGGCTTCTTGTCGCGCAGCGCCTCGAAAACAGCTTTCTTGCCCAGCTCCTCTACTTCCTTGCCTTCGGGCGCTCTTGCGACGTAGGAAGGCTCGGCTTTCTGCTTCAGCTCTTTGAGTATCAGGTCGCCGCCGCGGTCTCCGTCAAGGAACGCCGTGAGGTCGCTTTCCTCCGCTATCCTTGATACATCGGAGGGCACCGATGTACCTCCTATGGCGACCGCGTTCTTGACGCCGTGCTTGAGAAGATTTAACAGGTCGGCCCGGCCCTCGACAAGTATTACTTCTTCAGCATCCTCTGCATCCGGCCCGGACTCGAAGCCGCAGTACTCCTCAAGTTCAGTTGTGCGGACTTCTTCCCTGATCTCGTCAGTTATCTCCTGTTTGCCAGGCTTCTCATCCTGGATTTCTTCAAGAAGCTGCTTTGCGCGCTTCACGATATAGTCGCGTTTCGAAGTCCTTTCGTCGCGGATCTCCTTCACACGTATATCCGCGTTCGTCGGCCCTACCCGTTCAATCGTTTCAAGCGCAGCCCCTATGAGTGCTGTTTCCGTTGCGTCAAGCGATGTAGGTATCTTTATCTCGGCGAGCGAGTGAGAATCCTTCTCCTTGACCTCCACGTGAAGCCGCCCGATTCTTCCTCTCTCCTGGAGTTCACGGAGATCCAGGTCTTCGCCCAAAAGTCCCTCGGTCTGTCCGAATATCGCCCCGACTATGTCGGGTTTTTCCACGAGACCGGAAGATTTCAGCCGGGCCTCTATAACGTACTTCACCGAGCTCTGTGAAACCTTTCCCATCTCTATGCATCCTCCAGTTTTCTTTCGACCTCTTCTTCAGGCAGGTCAACCTTCAGCTTTTTGCGCCGGGAGCTGTGACCCCTGATTATGCCCGGCTTCTTGCCGAGCACTTTTTCCAGTTCGCGGACGAGTTCGGCGTTGGCTCTCCCGTTTTCAGGTTCCTCAGTCAGCCCGACCTTCACCATGTAGCCGTTCTCCAGGCTGAACTCGTCCTTCCCCGTCTCGACTTTGACGTCGATCTCTGTCATCAGTATTTGGCTGCCCGGTAACACAGGCGCTCATCCCGGTCCCTCGTCGGTCGCGTCTGCTGACCGCTGGGCAGCCAAAACATAGTTTTATTCGTTTGAGAGACTTCTGTTCGAGTTTTGTGGTCGAAACCTTTTGTAGTCACTGGAAGAACACGCCCTGTTCAGGAACAGGTTTGAAGACGGCTTCCGTCTTCTTCGACTGCACAGGTTCCTCACCGTGGTACTTCCGCAGGTACTGGAAATACTCTTCAGAGCGCTGGCGGGCGTACTCTGCATCGTACTTTATCATGTCGTCGCCTATCTGGTTCTCAAACGCCTCCTTGAACAGCCGGTTCAGCGGATCCGCGATTATGCGTGGAAGCGACGTGATGCCTGAAGGCATGTCGTAGCGCATCTCAGTCTTGACAAAATATTCTACCATCGCAAAGTCGTTTTCACCGCTCGGCGGCGAAACAGTCTCGAAGTCAACGGAAAGTTTCAGCTCGCCGCGGCCGCTCGGCGTGTCGCCTGTGACGTGGAACTTGGACTCGAAGCTTCCGGAGTCGATGTTCTGGCTGTAATAGGTTTCCTCCGGCGAGCCTAACTCCATCATCTGGCCGAATATCTCGCCCTGGCTGCTGTAGATGCCGGTGACGTTAGGCGACTCGTACCATTCGGCGCGGGACTGTATCTCCACCCACTCGCCGTCGTACAACTGTTCTCCCTCCCAGATATTTCCTTCAGGTCTCTCCATCCAGCTTCCTATCTTCGACCTGATCGAGTCAATTATCTTTTCTATAAAGTTCATCGCGTGCCCCACGTTGGCTTATCTTCCGCTGCAGGTTTGTTGATGGCCTTTCCGATGCCGAACTTTTCACGCATCAAGTTGTGTATCCTGACTGAAATCTGTTCCGCCTCCTGCTGGTATCTTTCGATCTGGTCGCCGTAGAAGTGCCGGTACCAGAAACCTACGAGACTGCGGTAGAACTTCGAATCCTCAAATCCCGAGGTCGAAGACTTCAACGCAGGTTCGTCGATGCTTCCCCCTTTCTTCGCCGGGTCCGGGTCGTAGACCACCGGATTGTTGCCAGGGTAAAAGGTTACGACAGAAGGCTTGACCTTGATGTACGCCCTGAATATATCGTCCGGCCTGTCCAGGCTCTGAAGGCTTGAAGGCCGCGACGCCGTGAAGTCCAGCTCGAACTTGAGCGCAGTATGCGGGCTTTTACGCTTGTAGGCGTAGATCTCGATATCGTCTTTCGGCGTCGAGACCGAGAACTTTGAAGTTCCTTCCTCAACGCGTTCCATGTCGAACTCGTCAACCAGCAGATCCTTCAGTCCGCGGTATATCCTCGCAGGATCCTCCTTCACGAAAAGATGTTCTTCACGGCTCGGGACTTCCTCGGTAAACTTTACCATCTCAGCTCACACTCTTTCTCACTCTTGTAAGCAGCTCCTCGACTTTTTCCTCAACCTCAGGCTTCATCTGTTCCCTGACGCTGCCGTAGACGAACTTGTCATAGAGCGCCCGGTAACCGTAGTACCATAACGCGTCATCATACTTTCCATCACCGTAGCTCGTCACCACCTTTCCCTTCACCTGGATATCGAGTTCTCCATCGGCGGCGTCTATGAACAGGAAAATATCTATCTCGCCCCGGGTGTGCTTGTCAAAACCTACCTCGGCCTCTATCCTGCTCCTTACATTCCCTGAATCAACATCATGGTAGTACTTGGGTTCACGGACAGTGTCGAAGTCCATCCGGCGCTCCAGAAGATCCTTCAGCTCTGGGTAGGCGCGCTCAGGGTCGGCCAGCGCGATAGTGTCGCGGCGCCTCACTGCCTCTTCGACTATGTCCATAAAAGACAATTCTCGGCGGCGCTAAAAAGTGTAGGCCTCACGAAACGTCCAACTTGGCGCGGCATTCAGGGCAGAGCTGCCTGCCGGCGACCTCTCGAAGTTCTTCAGAGTAGTTCTCGCATTCTTCACAGACGCCGCTCGTGGTTTCCTCGCGGGGCATCGCCTCCGCATCCATCTCTTCCTCCTCACTGATGATCTCTGCGAAGCCAGGCCACGCCCGGATAATATCGGACTGCGTCACGATCCCTACAAGCATGTCGTTCCGTACAACAGGGATTCGGGAAACATTATTCCTGATCATCGCCATCGCGACCTCGTCAAGCAACTCGTCCTCTTCAGCGACGATAAGGTCTGTACTCATGATCTCCTCGACAGGCGTCTCCTCAGGATCATCGTTCTCGGCGACAACCTCGTACGCGATATCGCGGCAGACCACAACTCCTACAGCATCCTCCTCGTCAACCACGACAAGTCCTCTGATACCTTCTTCGCGGAGAAGCCTTGCGGCCTCTGCAACGCTTTCGTCTTTTTCGACGGCTATGACTCCATCCGTCATAACATCCTTGATCTTGGCGTCTTCGTTCATGCAGAAGTTAGTGAGCGCGAACCTTAATTAAGCTGTGGTGCCTCGCCTACCCGGTAAACTGTTTCAGCCCGCTCTGCCTGTTGGACTTGCCGAACAGGCTCTGAATCATCTTGTTCAGGATCAGTATCTGCTGCCGGGTGTACGGCGACACCTCGTACTCATCGATGATATCCTTGCTGGGCTGGATGTACTTCTTGATGGTTCCCTCCGAAATCGTCAGCAATATTTTGCCGCCACACTTCGGGCACTCAGCCGTTGCCTTGCCCGAAGCCGCGATAGTCTGGTCTGTAAGCGGAACACGCCTGAACTTGGCGTTGCAGTCAACGCAGCGCAGCTTCTGCGAAGAGAAAGAGCGAAGGTTGCCCTTGATATCCGGGATAAAGTGCTTCCTCAGCAGCAGCTCAGCAACCCGGTCCTCCTCGACAGCCTTGATCTTCCTTCCAAGGCCCAGCTGGGCCTCCGTCTTCTCAGACATCGCATCGAGCGTGACGTACTCGCTCTGCGAAGGCCCGTTCTCGACATCGCTCGACTCGTGGGTGTAGCCATGCTGGTACGGGTTATCGTGGACAACATCCTCACCGATCTGGACCTCTGAGTCGATATTCCAGGGCTCCTTGTACTCCTGAGTCTCCTCGTAGAACTCCAGCGGGTACTCATCGACCGTCTCGATAGCCCACGCCTCGTCATCCACCTCATCAGCATTCAAAACCGTGGAAAGGATGAGCGGCGCATCCATTGTGTTGTGCGCGAAGACTGGGTGCGGCCCGCAGAGGAAGTTCTGGTCTCCTGGAACCTCTAGGTCGTAGACATAGTCGTCACCGTAGTCTATCTTCTGTATATCTTTAACTCTTTCAACGGATACATCTCCTTCAACTGGTTTTTGCAGAGATTCAACACCCTTCTGGTATAGCTCTTCAACTCTCTGTCTAGAAGCTGTTTTCATTCTCTCATTTTTCCTGTCGTTGGAGAACGATTGCTTTATCTCCTCGTAGCCGGCACCTTCATTTCTGAGTGCTTCTCTACCTTCATCGATTATATCCCAGAGAGGCCAGTAAGGGTCTTTATCGGTCCACTCAGAGTAGAGCACTCCCCACGTCTCATTTGCCTGTCGAGTTGAGGACTTGAAGCCGAGTTTTCTAACAAGTAGGGCTAGCTGCGTAGCCATCTCGCCGCTTTTCGTATATAGTTTGGAGAATCCTTTTTCTTCGTAGACTGAGCCGTCGCCGGCTCTGTAGGCGTTGATGAACTCTTCTACTTTTTCTTCCTCGGCCCCAAACACGAAGGAAGGCACAGATTTCTCGTCGAATTTCTCTCTTTCAAGCCCTAACTCCTCCAGCGCCCTCATCAATACTGCAGGAGTATCAACCCAGTAGCATTTCTTCCGTCCTTCTCTATCATCTACATGCGTTCTGGGTTCTACACCTGTCAGCTCTCGGATACAATGCTCAATATCTTCAATCACTTCTTCGTCAGTATTGGTTATCCTTCCTCTGTCAAGGTCGCCCTCGGAGAGCAGGGCGTCGAAGTGTTCGGCGTCCTCGCGCGTCAACCCCGCGGCGACGAGGAGGTCGTAGTACTCGGCGTCCTCGATCTTCTCGGACTTGTCCACCGCCCGGAT
>JBDGSK010000049.1:0-9780 GCA_042217575.1 Candidatus Nanohaloarchaea archaeon
TTCGCGTGTAAGGACCTCTGGCTCGACTGGCGCGACGTCCACGACTACTACTCCAAGATGTTCGTCGACGCAGAACTCGCCTCGATGATAGGCGGAATCCAGTGGGCGTACTCAATCGGAACCGATGCGCAGCCCTACTTCCGCGTCTTCAACCCGGTCTCACAGTCAGAACGCTACGACGAAGACGGCGAATACATCCGCGAACATGTCCCGGAACTGGAAGAAGTCCCCCAGGAATACATCCACGAGCCGTGGAAGATGAGCGAGGACGAACAGGAAGAGTACAACTGCGTCATCGGCGAAGACTACCCTGAACGCATCGTCGACCACGATGAAAAGCGGGAGAAAGCCATCAAAAGGTTCGAGGAAGCCAAGGAAGAGAACTGAAACCGCGGCCCGAAAAATTTACTTAAACCTACACATCCCACGCATAAACAGTGATAAACTATTAGCGCCGCAAAAGCGTCCAAGCTCACACTCATACTCATTCTCACAACACTCGTAACCGGCACAGTGGCCGGACTAAGCTGGAATTACCCGACAGGAAGCGAGGTTTTCAGCGGTAAAACTATAACTTTGAATGCATCGGCGAACAGCAGCTCTGTGAAGTTCTACCGTGATGGCTCTGCGATTCAATCCGGTACAAATGTTTCAACTAAGACAGGTGGTTACTATACGCTTGATTGGGACACGGATAACGCCGGTACAGGAACTTTCGACTTGACCGTAAGCAATGGAACTCTTAATAAGACAGTTCAGCCGGCTGCGGACTTCAAGTCACCTTCTATTTCCTCTAAATCTCCTTCGGGGCCCACCGGCGAAACCGCGCCCACTGTTTCCTATTCGGCCAGTGATAGCCCTGCAGGGGTAAATTCAAGCACTGCGTACATTAACGTAACTGCGCCTGATGGCAGCTCGGTGGGGGCAGCGAACAGCACCAGTGTGAGCGTCAGCGGACTGAGCGGCGGTAAAACTTACACTGTCCACTATCAGATTGAAGACAAAGTTGGAAATAAGGCTGCTAATAACTGGACCTTCACGGTCGACACCACGGCGGATTTCACGCTGGGATTGTCTTCCGGCGACTTTGACCCGGAGCCGGGAACGGTCTTGATGGATGGCAATGAAGATGTCGAGGTCACTTTGAGTGATGTTAATGAGGACGGCACGGCGAGCTGTCTTGACTCGGGAGGCGATGAAATCTCTTCGGGCAGAGTCAGCAGCAGTGACAGTACTTTCACCTGTACTTTTGACGAGAATACTTACAGCGGTTCGACGGTCGATGTTGAGGTTAAGGTCTGTGACGACGTCAATAACTGCAAGACGAGCGATAGCAGTTTCGAGTTCGGTTTCGATGCTTCGCCTCCGACCCTGGTCGACTTGAGTACGGCGTCAGGTGCTTCAAGCTTCAACGATGACTTCAACATCTCTTTCTCGGCTACGGACGATGTTTCCAGTATTGAAACGGTCGAGTACTACTTTGATTCGTCAGTTGACTTCGGCGAGGGAACTGAGATAGGTTATGAGAGCGGCAGGTCGACGTACTCGGTGGATGCTTCGTCGCTTGATCGTGGAGAACATACGCTCTACGTCAGGGCCAAGGACTCCCAGGGGCGGTGGAGCAAGGAGTCGTCTCTGAGCTTCAGTTTCTACCCGGACAGGACGCCCACGGTTTCGTTGAGTGTTCCCGGGAACGTTTCTGTTACCGCCGGCGATTCGAGGAGCTTCACTGTTGACGTGACAAACACCGGCAAGGTTTTCGTGCCGGGGCTCACGGTTGAAGCATCTTCAAAGGTTTTCTCGGCTTCCAGCGAAGTTGCGGGCATGGCGCCGGATGAGTCGAAGTCCGTTACGTTCGATGTATCGACTTCTGAGGAGGATATAGGTCGTTACACAGTCTCCGTTTCCACATCTGATCCTTCGGCCTCGAAAAGTTTCGGCCTTGTGGTCAGGGCGAACCAGCAGCAGCGCCAGGAGATCAATTCGACTTTCCGCGAGTACCGGCAGAAGCTTGAAGCGCTCCGGGAGAACGTGACCTCTCTGAAGAAGAAAGGTCTTAACCAGCAGCGGAACAGGCGGCTGGAAAGCAACTTCTCTGCTTTCGAGCAGAAGGTTCAGGCCGCGGAGGCCGCTGTTGAGAAAGGCGCTTACTACCGGGCTGAAGAGATACTTGCGAACATCGACCAGAAGTACAGTTCGGCCAAGAAGACTTATTCGCAGGTTAAGAAGGCGCACAGGAAGGCGCAGACACGTCAGTTGATCCTCATGGTGTTCCTGGGTGTCGTGGTGCTTGTCAGTACCGGTGTCGGATATATAGCTTACAGTGACCGTTACGATCTTGACCTTCAGGCGGTTGAGGCCAGGGTGGAGGCGGTCGCCAACGTTGACATGGATGTTGACGTTGAAGGCGGCTCGACCCTGGAGAACTTTAAGCAGAAGTTGAGCGGCCTGTTTGACACAGGTTCCGAGGCCGAGGATTACAGTTGGGAAGGGTTCAAGGACGAGTAATGCTTACATTATCCGGTCGGCGTCCTCAAACTTTTCCTTCAGGAGACCCTTGTCCCGGACGGTGGAGACTATCCGCCGGATCTCATCTGAGAAGTCCTTGTTCTGGGCTGCGTTCGAGACCGCGTCATCAATTGTTATATCGATCTGGGGGTCATCGGTCAGTTTCTGAACTACCGAGGAATCGGCGCGTTTTCCCTGGATGTACTGGGATACCGCGGGCTGGGTGACGTCGAGTTTGGCGGCTATTTCCTCCTGTGTGTAGCCGTACTCCTTGAGTAGACGCGTTGCGATCGTCTTTCTTACTGCGGGAAGTATTTCCTCCGCTACTACCTCGGACTCGAAACGCATCAAGAAGAAAAAGGGGAGGGAAAGGTTATAGGCGTTCCGCTAGTGGTCGGCCTGCTGTACCTCTCGCGAGAGGTGTTCGATGTCCGAAGCGAGCGCCTCCAGTTTGCGGGAGACTCTCTCCTTTTCCTTCAGGATGTTCTCGACCTTCTCGTACTTTCTCGCCGCGTTGTCGAGGTGGTGTTTCTCAACGTATGCCGCGTCGGTGTCCATCATGTTGTCGATTATCTCCTGTGCGATCTCACCGAGCAGCAGGTTCAGGCCGTAGTAAACGTTTGAACGTACGTACTGTCCTTCATCCGCTTCATCGCGCACCATGCGCTTCACGCGTGCGTGGGTGAACGGGAGGTCATCTATTTCAACGTCTTCAGGTACTTCTACCATGTTATCACGTACAATTTTCGGTTAAGAGGCTTTTAATGGTTTGCTGGACCGGTACCTATAAAATCCGGGACGTCTATGTTTGCTGTGTGGCATTAGACCTCGTCACCCTCAACCAGGCGCTGGACGCCGTACTTAAAATCGTTGCACTGGCGGCTGTAGTAATCATAATAGTGTTCTTCAAGCACTTTGACCGGCTTGTCAAGTCTTTTGAACGCTCCGCGGAGTCGATGGAGCGCACGACCGAGACTGTCGAAGATGTTGTCAGGGTCGCCCGCTACCTGCCTTTCATAGGGAGGAAAAACGATGAATGACCTGCTTGACGCAGCCAGGGACAGCAGCGGTGAGGATTCAAGCAGCGAACGCTACAACGAACTGAAGAAGAAAGAGGCAGGCAACCAGAAGACGGAGGCCGAGAAGCGCTACGAGCAGCTGAAAGAGGAGGCGAAAAGAGAGTTTGTGGAGAGACAGAAACAGCGTGAAGAAGGTAATGATGAAGACGGGGAGGAGACAGCTGACTCTGGAGAGTTTGTAACGTATTAGAGGTCGCTCAGCATGGAGTTCGACAGGGTTCCGGGCATCGCCAAGTATCTTTCAGTCATCTTTCTGCTGTCAAAGTTCGGGATGAACACTGTCTGGTTCTTCCTACCGGTATTTTTCGAGCGCCAGATCGAAAGCGTTTTCCTCATCGGTATAATGACGTCGCTGCCCGCGGCTGTCCCTATAATACTGGATATCCCTGTCGGCAACCTGGTGCAGCGTGCCGGCGAGAAGATCGTGATCTTTCTGGGACTGGTGACGAACCTGGTGCCGGGGCTCCTCTACATAACCGGGTTGCCGGCCCTGCTGGTGCTCGGAAAGATTTCTGAAGGCCTGGTCAAGACTCTTATCTGGAACGGGGGATGGAGTCTTTCCCTGAAGAGTTCCGAGGACGAATCCGAGTCAGAGTCTGTCTCGGTCTTCCTGCTCGGGGTCAACGTTGCGGCTATAATCGGGCCTATGGTCGGCGGCTACCTTATCGCGGCTCACGGCTTCAACCTGACCTTTGCGCTCTGGGCGTTTTCGGCATGGCTTGCTGTGCTCGTCTTCTATATTTACGTCGGACTGGAGGGAAAACATGGCTTCGTGGGCTCCCTGGAAGAGCTTTTCCAGAGGAAGACCTACTTTGATGACTATCACCACCTGAAGCAGAACTGGGAAAACCTGAAGTTTCCGATGTCGCTGATCTTCCTGTATTCGATACTTTTCTCGTTCTTCTGGCTTGCTGTCCCGTTACTGCTTGAAAGAGTGGGTGCGGACTTCACGCAGATGGGTATAATCTTCGGGCTGGCGGCTATGCCGAAGCTTTTCCAGTTCGCGTTCGGGAGACTTGCGGACAGGATCGGAAAGCTCAAGCTGGTGTCTGCTCTCGGAATTCTTCTTGCACCTGTGATGGCGGCCATGGGAGTCTACTCCAATATCTACATTGTCGGGGGTCTCTTCCTGGTGGCGCGCCTGTTCGCGACAGGTTTTTCGCCTCCGCTGCATGCTTTTTACGACTCAAGGGTGCCGGATGAGCTGGAGGGAGAGATGACAGGTTTCCTGGAGTTCGCGAAGCACTCCGGCCAGGCGCTGGGCCCGTTCATGGCGGGTACTCTTGCGTCGATCTGGAGCGTTAACGCCTCCTTTTTCGGTGCCGCGGCAGTGACCTCGCTACTGTTCCTCCTGGCGTTTTTCGGCAGGAACAGCTAAAATTTCCTGATCTCAGGGAATTCGAATACGCCGGCTTCGCGTGACACCGCCACCGCCTTCATTCCACCTGCTCCGTTCTCTCTCAGCAAGGGGGACAGAAGTTCGTGCCGGGGCGTCTCGTTGACCGCGGTTCCGTTGGATATAGGGGAGAAAGCAGGCAGGACGACTATCTGAAGTCCTGACTCGTTCTCGCCGTACAGGAAGCAGTCGACTTTTTCACGGATGCCTATCTCATCTTCCAACGCCAGTGCAGGGTGCTCGTGGCCGATAACGACTGTGGAGAAATCCTGGTTCACTTCCAGTTCTTCGATTGATGTGTGGCCGTGCGTGAAGAGGATGCCGTTTTCTATGTAGTGGTCTTCAGGGGAGACGCTGAACCCGTCGAGGGCACCTTCCACAAAGTTGTCGTGGTTGCCTTTGATGAGTATGACCTCTTCAAAGTCGTTTTCAAGCATCCTGAAGAAGTCCTTTATCTCCCGGGTCTCGCTGTAACGCGAGGTCGCGAACTCGTTCTTTATGTCGCCGTTTACAAGTATCCTTGAGGCTCCTGTCTCGTCTCTCGCCTTTTCTATGTCCTGCTTGATCTGCTCTATCTGGTGTCTCGGCACGTAGTTGCCATCTTTTGTCAGGCTTTCCTCCAGGCCGAGATGCAGGTCGGAGACTACCAGCAAGTCCGTTTCTCTGAGGTAAAGGCAGGGAAGGCTGTCAACGGTTTTGAAGTCGAAGATCTTCATGAGGAAACTTTTTCCGCCAAAAAGTTTTCTACGTTCGTGTTCAGTCGTTGAGCAGTTTCCAGACTTTCAGGAAGGAGTCAAAGAACTCGTCTTCAGTCGAAACCTTGATGTAGTTGGCGCCGTACTTCTCCGCTACTTCTTCCAGCGCATCCGTGTGCTGCTCCAGTTCTTCCCGGTACTCGTCACGGGTCTTCCGTGAAAGGTAGGTTCTCAGCCTTGAATCACTTTCAGGATCCATGAGGATTTTCTCGCCTCTCATGTCGGGATCAAGTTCCTCTCCTGAGAGCGTGTTGACAAGTATCACGTCGCTTCCCTTGAGGCGTTTCACTGCTTCCTCGACTTTTTCCACATCGACAAGGAAGTCCGATATGATTATGACCGCGGACTCGTTCTCGATCCGCTTGCTGTACTCTGTTACGCACCGCTCGATAAGGCTTTCAGGGGTCTTCCTCAACGAGTTCAGGGTCTCGACCATGTCCCCGAGATTGGCTTTTCTCCGGGCATGGGAGATGTCTGTTACGGTCTCTGAGAACACGGCGTACCGGAACCGGTCGTTTGTGTGGGAGACCATGTGTGCCGCGGCGAGCCCGAGCTTTGCCGCGTAGTCGTACTTGTTGACATTCCCGAAGTCCATGGAGCTGGAGCGGTCAACCAGGACGTGGAGCGTAATACTCTTCTCTTCCTCGAACCGTTTGACGAAGAGGTCGCCGGTGCGGGCGTACGCCTTCCAGTCCATCCTCCTGATGTCGTCGCCGGGTATGTACTTCTTGTGATCCTCGAAGATCATGCCCTGTCCGGTGCTGTGCGACTGCTGTTCGCCTTCCCGTATCTCCGTCGAGTTTTTCTTTAATGCGAGGTGGAACCTGTCAAGTTCCTCGATGAAGTCAACCTCTATCATGTTTCATCTACGATATCCTGTATTATGTCGCGAGGTTCTTTACCCTGTTTCTCCGCCCGGAAGTTAAGCCCTATGCGGTGCTTCAGAACAGGTTCAGCCATCTCGTTGATGTCCTCTGCCGAAACGTATTCGCGGCCTTCGATCAATGCGCGTCCCTTCCCGGCGAGCACAAGGCTCATCGACGCTCTGGGGGAGGCGCCGTAGTTCAGGTCTTCATGGTCTCGAGTCTCCTTTACGATCCTGACTGCTCGATTTCGAATATCGTCCGCGATTGGGACTTGACGTGTGAACTCCTGAAGTTTCAGCAGCGAAGGCTTGGAAAGCACTTCTTCAAGCTCCGGCGAGTAATCCAGTTCCGACGTGAAGCGTTCCACGATCTGCTGTTCCTCTTCCTCCTCCGGGTAATCGACTTCAAGCTTCATCATGAAGCGGTCGGTCTGCGCCTCCGGGAGAGGATAGGTTCCTTCCTGCTCGATAGGGTTTTGCGTCGCCATCAGGAAGAACGGCTTCTCAAGGCTGTAACTCTGGTTTCCTGCAGTGACCTGTTTCTCCTCCATCGCCTCAAGCAGCGCTGACTGCGTCTTCGGGGTCGCCCTGTTGATTTCGTCTGCCAAAATCATGTTCGCGAAGATAGGTCCGCGCTGGAAGATGAACTCTTTGCCGTCGCTGGAGTCGTCGATGATGTGAGTGCCTGTAATATCGGAAGGCATCAGATCCGGCGTGTTCTGTATGCGTGAGAAGTCAAGCCCGAGCACCTGTGACAGCGTTCTTACCATCTTAGTCTTTCCCAGCCCGGGATAGGATTCGATGAGAACGTTGCCATCGCAGAGAACCGCCACGAGTATGTGTTCAAGCACCTGCTCCTGGCCGACGATGACCTTGCCGGTCTCCTCTAGAACCTGGTTCAGTTTCTTATTGACTTTCTCGTACTTCGCAGCTTCGTCTTCCTTGGCTTTAATCTCCATGTACAAACCTTCGGTTCTAATGTTTAAATCCCATCTGCCCTGGAACGCCAGAAGAAGGAGATGTTTTTTTCCTCAGTCGAACCCCTTGATCGCAAGGCTGTACTCCCTTGCCAGTTCAACGTCCTCCGGCATGGAGCCCGGCGAGGCCACCATCCGGAAATCTGCCTCTCCCGGCGCCGAACCCAGTTCGGTCTCCGATGCCTTCCCGCTTCCTCTGATACTGAAGTTGACCAGCCTGTCCGAGACCTTTATCTGCTGCGGCTCGCCGTAGATCTCGCTGCTGTTCTTGAGCTGGAAGCCCTTTTTCTCTCCGCCCCCTGTGACCTGTTCAAGAGGGTTTTCCGGGATTATGTTGCCTCCCTGCTGGATCACCTGGAAGTCGGCCAGTCCGGAAGCAACTGTCAGAAAGCTGAGTGCGCCGACCGCCACGATTTTCTGTATTATCCTCCTGCTGGGAATGATGCTGTCCGAAGTGACTGAACGCGAACGATCCAGCAGCTCGTCAAACATCGCCTGTGAAACGATGTTGTTGGCATCGAGGTTGTCGCGCGCAGTCCTGAGGATCTCCCGCAGCTCAGGGTTTTCCTCCTCGTAAAGCTCCAGCCTGAAGTTTCTGGCGCGGTAGGCGAAGTCAGCGGCGAACACCAGAAGCGACAGGAAGGCCAGCGCCTGGAGGTTGGTGAAGCTCTCCGCCACCGTAAGCGAGAACAGGAACAGTCCAAGGTTGGCCGCGAGGAAGAACAGGATGGCGTCGAGACACGCCTGGAGCAGGTTAACTTTCCAGAACTCCTGCTTCAGCCGCTTCAGCAGTTTTTCGACTCTCATGTGTTGTGACCTTCTTCTTCACACAGGGTCTGGCCGTCGTCCGTAAGGTTGGCGTCCTCACAAATGACGTTTAGAGTGTTATTGAGATCCACTATCGTAAGATTGAGGTTTTCGGTCATGTTTTTGAGCTGGCTGATCCGGTTTTCCAGATTTTCTTTATCTTGCTGAAGCGAATTTACGCGGTTTTCCAGCCGTGATATGTTTTCTTTCAGCTGCATGTTTCGCCTGATGTACATGTCCAGGTCTTGCTCGGTGTTTGAAAGTTCCTGAGTGAGGTTGGAGACCCTTGATTCGAGCGTGGAAATCCTTGCGTTCCGCTGCTCAAGTTTGTCCTTCAGGTTTTTCTTCTCGGAGAGGATGTCGCTGAGCTGGCCCTGATACATCACGGAAAGCCCTGCCAGCAGCGCCAGGACTAGCACTGTCGAGGCCAGCAGGAACGGATTCAGGCGTCGCTTAAGTACAGGTGTTTCCATTTTTCATTTCCTCCCGTTAAGCTTTCTGTAACCGATTTCTGACAGGAAAACGATGAACGCCGCGAGTATGAAGTAGTCGGAGAGCGGCTTCTTCTGCTTGACTTTCCTGTTACTGAACTTTTCCAGCGCACCTTTAATTTCTTCTTCCTGCGTCGGCTTGAATGTTTCGCCGCCGGTCGCCTCTGAAAGCTTTTCGATGCTCCGGCTGTAGCCGACTTCCTGCAGCTCTGTGTTGTAGCTGTAACCGTAGATCTCTCCGTGGAAGCTCCTGAAACCTGTCCGTTCAGGCCTCAGTTCCGCGGTGTAGAGGTTTTTTCCCTGGCGCTTAAGTCCTTCCACACTGTAGGATGCCTCCGCTTTCGCTGGCTCCCCCATCCTGGAATCGCTTACCGTGAAGGTTTTCTCCTCCTTCCTCTGGGGCTTTCCTACCGCCCAGGACACGGTTCTTGAGACCAGCTCCGGGTCACTGGCGCTGATCCTGCCGAGATCATTGCTGCCGGCGGAGAACGCCGCGACCCGTCCGAGGCCGTACCTCCAGACTGTAAGGGCAGGATTACCCTTATTAGAGGTCACAAGATTCTTTGCGTTCAGCTTTGCTTCAACCGGATCGAAGCTTCCTACCGCTGACGATGTTTCGATACTCGAGGTTATGAAGTGGTTAGGGTTGACTACCACGAGCCGCTTGGCCCGGTCTTCTGTGCCTCCGGCTGCGAAAAGGAAGTTGAGCCGCCCGGATTCTGAGGCGTCAAGGTACTGTCCGTTTCCACGCTCTGCCAGTTCTCGAAGAAAGTCTTCGTTGGTGTCGCCGACTCCGACTGTTATGAGGCGGACGTTCAGGTCGGAGGCTATGCTTTTCGATTTTGAGACCGTGTTGACTCTCTGTCCGTAGTCTGTTATCTTGCCGTCGGTTATCAGTATGA
>JBDGSK010000049.1:9790-10192 GCA_042217575.1 Candidatus Nanohaloarchaea archaeon
CGGTACCGTTCAGTGCTTTCTCTGCGCCTTTGATTCCGTTGTGGTGGAAGGAGTTGCCGCCGGTTTCAAGCCGGCTGATACTTATCTTGAGTTCCTCGCGGTTCTTCGAAAGTGCAAGAGGTTCCCTTACGAGGTAGGCATCACGGTTGTAGGCTATCAGGCCCACCCTGTTGTTGTATGGAAGCTGGTCTGCTATGCTGTAGCCTATTTTCTTCGACTGCTTCACCGACCCGGATTTCTGGGTGCTCAGCGATACATCTATTACAAGCATTATCTTTGCGCCCTGGCTCTGCTGTCCTTCAGGAATCTCTCTCAGCGGCAGAATCTCGTTTGACTTTTCATAGTCTCCGGTGTAGATGAGGCCGTTGCCTTTTGTTATGTAGCCGGCGAGCTGTTCTTCTT
>JBDGSK010000005.1:0-687 GCA_042217575.1 Candidatus Nanohaloarchaea archaeon
ACCCCAGCTCGACACGGACGTGGCGGACATCCTCTACACCAGTGGAACCACGGGGAGACCGAAAGGCACCGTACACACCCACGCCGGCTTTCTCGTGAAGACCGCCCGGGACATGCACTTCGATTTCGAGGTAACACCGGGCGACGACTTCTGGTGGCTGACCGACCTAGGCTGGATAATGGGTCCGTGGCAGCTGATAGGCAGCCACGCGCTCGGAAGCACGGTTCACAGCTACACCGGCGGTTCAAACCCGGCAAAGCTGCTGGGAATCGTGGAGGAGGAAGAGATAGACAGGTGGGGTATCAGTCCTTCAGCTGCGCGCAAGATGAGAGAGGAGGAACCCGGGCAGAGGTTCGAACTGGGCTCTCTTGAAGTAGTTGGTTCGACCGGTGAGCCGCTTGACAGGGATTCCTGGTACTGGATGAAGGAGGACCTGGGAGAGAAGGAACTGCCAGTCATAAATGTCTCGGGAGGTACCGAACTCGGCGGCCACGTGCTGAGCCCCTCACCCATCGAAAGGATAAAGCCTACTACCGTTGGAAAACCTATCCTCGGCGTCCCGGCCAGCATAAAACCCTATAGCGGCGGTGAAAGAGGGAGTCTGGTGATCGAGGGTTCCTTCCCGTCGCTGACAGACGGTCTCTGGAAGGACCGGGAGAGGTACCTGGACTACTGGGAGGGAGAAAC
>JBDGSK010000005.1:697-2178 GCA_042217575.1 Candidatus Nanohaloarchaea archaeon
GCCACGGAGACACCGCCCGGAAAGACTCCGAGGGGTACTGGTACCTCCTCGGGAGGGAGGACGATATCATCAACAAGCACGGCAGGAAGATCAGCCCGGCGGAGATAGAGCAAGCCCTCCTCGCCACGGGTATCTCCGACGCCGCGGTCAAGGGAAGTGGCGACGGGGAGACAAGGATAGAGGCGTACGTTAAGGCGCCTAGAACCGGGAAAAAGGAGTCAACCAGGCAGAAGCTGGAGCAGGAGGTAAGTCAGCGGATGGGCAGGCCTTTCGTGCCTGACGAGTTCGTGTTTGTCGGGGAGATACCGCGGAACGAGGCAGGAAAACCTCTCAGGGATAGACTCTCTCCCACACTAGATGGTGGAAGCTAACCGCCGCCAAGTTAGCAGCACCCGCCACGAGAAAGACCAGGAAGAAGTTCTCCATCAGCCCTCCAGCGAACAGCACCAGGTAGGTGGTTACACCCGAGAAAAAACCTACCTCGTACGTCCTGCTGCTGAAGTCGGGTCTCAGGTAACTGGCTATGACCGGGATCGCGATTCCGGAAAGCAGGCCTGTTATCCCCATCTGGGTGAGGACCAGTATGCCTTCAGGGCGGAGGAACGCTATCGCGACGGAAACCGCCGCCACGGCCACCATTCCCAGCCTCGTGACCAGTCTCGTCCGTCTTTCAACGCTGCCGGAAAGCTCTCCGTTCCGTATATCGGCAGTTTCAACGTCTCCCCGGTACATGGAGCGGTAGCCGAACAGGTATATGTCGTACCCGATGATAGCCGAAACTGACTGGAGTATGGAGTCAGCAGTGGACAGAATCGCGCTCAGTATGCCGAGCGACAGAACCATGGATATCCAGGCCGGGAACGCGTACTCCAGGAACCGCGGCACCACGTAATCGGGGGCTGGTAGCCCGGGAAACAGGACTCTTCCTGCCAGCCCTGCCCACACCATGAAGACGCTCATGGTGAAAAGACTCAGCCCGGCGCCCATCAGGAAGCCCCTGAGGTCCTCCTCGCTTTCAAGGGCCAGTAACCGGTTCATGAGGTGCGGCATCAGTATGAAGGCGAACAGCAGCCAGGATATAGCGAGCACGTTCACCGGTCCGCCGAACATCATGCTTCCGGGGTGGAACGTTCCTGCCAGGCCGGGGCTTACTGAATGCAGAGAGGAAACTATCCGCTGCTGCGACTCCAGCAGCCCGCCGCCAAACTCCAGGACGACGGCACCGAACACCACCACCGCTATCACCGACATCATCACGCCCTGGAAGTAGTCAGTCCTCACGCTGGCATCCATCCCGCCGAACAGGACGTAAAGCAGGACGGCCGCCATAGATACCAGGGAAAGCAACGCGTAATCCACTCCCAGCAGCTGCTCTCCCAGCACCGCCATACCCATCACCTGGCCCGAGATGTAGAAAACCAGGAAAAGAGAGAGATGGCCGCTGGCCACCCGCAAAAGAGGGCTTTCCATCTGGTCTCCAA
>JBDGSK010000005.1:2188-2411 GCA_042217575.1 Candidatus Nanohaloarchaea archaeon
TGTTTGCCTTTCCATCCGCCATCCGGTAGAACCTCCTGGAGAAAAGCACGAGTGCGAGGAAGGGCAGTCCGAAGCCGAGGGCGGTCCACCAGAGAACCGGTGTGCCGAACTCGTATGCCATACCTGGCACACCCATGAACATGTTTGCGGAGGCGTAGGTCGCCCCGAAGCTTACCCCCACGATCCAGCCCTTGATGCGTGAATCACCGGAGATGTACCCGGT
>JBDGSK010000005.1:2431-10682 GCA_042217575.1 Candidatus Nanohaloarchaea archaeon
CAGGGACTGTTCTTCGCTGTAGCTGCTGTAGGCTATAACTGCGAGCACCAAGAGGTAGGCTGAAAGAAACACTATGGCTGTGAGAAGCTCTGTGCCTATCCCGCATCACCCTGTGAATTTCCAGGCCAGCGCCATACCGCCAGCGAGGAAGCCTATCGAAACTCCCCACGCAAAGAGCCAGAACTCCATGGCAACCAGTTGCCACCTAAGAAATTAAAGCTTTGAGAGGCTCTTTACCTCCACAGAGGAAAAATAGATGAAAGTTCTTCTCACCGGCGGCGCCGGATTTATAGGGAGTCACTTGGCGGAAAAACTTCTGGACGAGGGTCACCGGGTCGCAGTTGTGGACAACCTATCCGTGGGCCAGCCGGAATGGGTCCCGGAAGACGCGGAGTTCCACCAGGGCGACATCCGGGATAGCAAGTTCGTGGAGGAGGTCTTCGAAAGCTTCGATCCCGACGTTCTGAACCATCACGCGGCGCACAACGACGCCATGGGGAGCCTCGAAGACCCCGTGGAGGACGCCAGCAGCAATGTGATAGGAAGCCTCAAGCTTCTTGAAGCAGCGAGGGAGAACGGCGTGGAAAAAGTAATCTACGCATCCAGCGGCGGACTGAGCTACGGCGAACCCCAGGAGGTACCGACCGGCGAAGACCACGCCATGAGACCGTCCTACCCTTACGGCATCTCGAAGCACTCCTTCGAGCACTACCTCGAGCTCTACCAGCAGATGTACGACCTGGATTTCGTAGTTCTCAGGTACGCCAGCGTCTACGGTCCGAGGCCGACAGGCGGCGTCATAAAGAACTTCATGGAGGCCGCGGCGAACGGGGAAAAACCGGTCGTATTCGGAGACGGCTCCCAGACGCGGGACTTCATACACGTCGAAGACATCGTGAACGCAAACGTGCGCGCGCTGGAAAGAGGTTCAGGCTTCTACAACATCGGCACCTGCGAGGAGACCTCCGTAAACGAGCTCTGGCAAAAGATAGCGGCAATCACTGGCGTGAAGGAAGACCCGGAGCACAGGGACCGCTGGCCGGGAGACATAGACCGGTGCAGGCTGGATTACTCGAAGGCCGAGGAGGAACTCGGCTGGAAGCCACAGGTGGAGCTCGGGGAGGGGCTGGAGAAACTCTGGTCCAGGCACTACCAGGACTAGCCACCCGAAACAATTTGAAAGCGCATCTCAAAATCAGGTTTATGAAAGGGTTGAAACGGAGCTACCTCATCGTGCTGGTGGCGGCAGCGGCAATCACCATTTCAGCCGCGGCGGCGTACCAGCTCGGGCTTACACCCCTGAACAGTTCCGGTGAGGACTACCAGAGCCCCTATCCCGATCTCGTATTTGACGACCGATCCAACCTCGAAAAGAGCTTCGCAGGGTACGGGGGCGAGAATGTAACGGTTTACAAGGGCAGGCTGACTGAGAGGAACGGTTTCGAAGGCCAGGGCGCGTACGCGAGCCACGTCTACCGGCTCGACAGGCCAGGAAACCACACGACCACCGTGGAAATCTACCCGGGAGGTCCGAAAACATTCGTCGGCCTGAACACTGAAGAAGCCTGGAAAGGTGTCGTGGCCCTGGGTAGAAACGGTTACCTCTCAACCACTTACAACCCTCCTTCCGGCACCTACGACCTGGTCGTGAAGGCCGCGAACATAAGGAAGCTATCCCAGCGCGCCTACAAGAACGGTCAGCTGTGCAAGAACCTGGCGTTAAATGTCGAGACAGGTGACTTCCAGGACAGCAGGAACCTGGAGAAACCGGACAGGTTCAGGAAGTACGTCTTCGAGGACGCCGTGAAGGTCGGCATCGTGGACACCTTGAAGGACAGCAGGGAAGTTGACACCAAGGTGTGGTTCACCTCCGATTCCGACTGCAAGTTCTGGGGCGGAGTCGACAAGCTCTACCTGCAGTAGAATTCTCCTCACCTCTCGAACAGGAGAATTAGTAAAAAATAAAAAGACGGAGAACGCACCTTCTTTGTGGTAATTTACACTCGCTTCGAGAAACTTATCAGCATCTTCAGTGAAGGACGGATAACCAACGGTGTCACCAAGTAATTCTCCAGCCGGAGAGGGCTCTATCCCCCAGTTGGAGTTCTTTACCAGAAGTGCTAAATAGGAGAGGCTCTCATTCGTTCTACATTCTGCTGTACACCTACTTCGAGAAGCTACTCTACAGTCTCTATAAAGGGAACCAGATAACTAACAACTTCCAGAAGTAAGGTTATCGACCATAGGTCTCTTGCCGCCCCTGGTCTTCTCCAGGTAATCGACCTCTTCGGGCTCAGGCCTCTCGCCCAGCAGCTCCTCCAGCGTGTCCAGGGCTTCGTCCACGCTTCCGCTGGAAAAACCTGTGTTGGGGACGTACTTCAGGCTTAAACCCTCCTCGTTTTTCTCCACGCGGTACATCAGGAAGTCCGTCACGTCCGCTAGAGACTCCACGATGCTCCTCGGGGAGACGCCGTTGATGAACTTGCCCTTCCTACCCTCTGGAGGTTCAATCATCGGCAGCCCCCTACCGCACGCGCACTCGCCGCGCTTCCTTTCAACGATGTCACCCATCCTGTACCGTATCATCGGCATGTCCTTCTTCACGAGGCTTGTGATGACCGGTTCCGTCCCCAGTTCAGTGTCCTGGAACTCCACGTACAGGCTGTCCGAGTCCAGGTGGTAGTTGCCCTCCTCGCACTGCCACGCCATCCTGTTGAACTCAGTGGTGCCGTACTCGTCGTGGACGGGCGCGTCGAAAGCCTCCCGTATCGTGGACTTCATGCCCTCCGTGAGTATCTCTGCGTGGGTCACGATGAGGTCGGGGTCGAGGCCCCACCTGTCCTCCCTCAGCTGCTTCTTGGCCAGCGTGAACAGGACGCCCCCGTAGTAGTACCAGACATCGAGGTCCGCTTCCTCCAGCTCTTTGAGCTGCTCCTCAGGTGTTTTCTCGGCGTCCACGCGGTGCTTCCTCATGAAGAACCTGTTGGTACCAGTAGTATGCTTTTTCCTGCCACGGCCGGTAACCTGCGTTCACCAGCGCCCGGAGGTAGACCGCCTCCGAGTAGTCGTAGGACTCCTCACCCCAGGAAACCTGGAGAGGTTCCCTCCCGCTGGAACCAGAGGTTGAACGGGTGTAAACTTTTTCCGCGTCCATTATCGGCTCCGGGTAGTTCGCCGTGATTTCCTCCCTCGTGGTGTAGGGAACCTTATCAATGTCATCCAGGCCATGGAACATGTCGGGGTGGAAACCTTCCTCGTCCCACTTCTGCCGGTAGAAGTCGTTGTTATGGTAGGTATCTTCCAGCAGTCTCTGCAGCATTTCCCCCTGGAAAGATCTCAGCCTGGCTCTCCCCCAGTACTGGCTTTTCCGCAACCGGTAGAAGTAGTAGAGCTTCCGGGTTAGCATCTGTGGAAGCTTCTGACCGGTCAGATATAAAACTCTCAGGATTTGCTGGACGCCCTTCAGTGAAAGCTCTTTCGGAGGCTGTAAGGTTCTAAAAGCTCCCTGGTGTTATTACAGGTGTGGAAACCGGTCTCGAAGATATACTGCGTTCCGATGAATTCCGGATTTTCATAGTCCTGCTCCTGGTATTCGGAACCTTCGCCCACTGGAACGGCGATAATGAAGATGTAAGGCTGGACCTGGCCTACTCCATCGTAGATGACGGCACGTTCAGCATAGACAGCTACGAGAGCAACACGGGCGATAAATCACTCATCAACGGCCATTACTACTCAGACAAGGCCCCGCTTTCCTCCTTCGCCGCGGTCCCGTCCACAGCGCTGGTGAGTACGGTCTGGGGCGGCCTCTCCACGGAAGAGTACCGGCCGAATTTCTCGAGGGTTGACCACTTCCCGACATCGATAGCGCGGTTCTTGGCAGTTCTCACTGTGAGCTCGGTGTCCGGTAGCCTGACAGCAGTTCTCCTGTACAGGATACTCGGATTGCTGGGCGGGCTGAAAAGAAGCATCAGGGCCCTGAGCGCTATTGTAGCCGGTTTAGGGACGCTAATACTCCCTTACAGCACAACTTTCCACGGTACGATGCTGGGAACCGTTTTCCTGATGGGGGGTGTTTACATCTGGCTCAGGAACCAGGGAAAGATGGGCAAGCGAGAGTTACTGGGCGTGGGAGCGCTCCTCGGACTGGGGACGACGGCCTCCTACCTCATAGCGATACCAGGCGGGATTATGGGTCTCCTAATCGCCAGGGAAAAATTCCGGGAAGACGTGAGAGATCTTTCCTGGGGGCTCGCCGGCGGACTGGCGGGGCTTCTACCGCTGCTGGCCTACAACACAGCGATTTTCGGTCACCCGTTCGACCTGACATTCTTTCACCACACACCCAACTTCCAGGACCCCGTCTACGGGATGGTGAACTCCTCCTTGCTGCTGAACCTCACCAAGATACCCAGGCTCCTCTTCTACCCGAGCTTCGGGCTGTTCCTCTTCTCGCCCGTGCTGCTCTTCTCCGCCGTCGGAATCAGGAGTCTCTGGAGGGAGCACCGGGAGCTGGCAGTTTTGATAACTGGAAGCCTGGGACTCCAGCTATTAGCTATCTCTTTCCTGTCTCACTGGGCTCTGGGTTCCTTCTTCGGGCCACGATACCTCCTGCCGTCCTCCACGCTCCTGTTCATACCTGCCGCTTTCAGCCTTAGAGAGGGCGGAACGGTGAGGAGGTACCTATTCGCCGCTACAGCGCTGGTATCCGCGGTTTTCAGCGCGTCCAGTATTAGCTTATGGCCGCTGATAAAAGTTCCTGTGGAGGTTTACACGGAGAAAATGCTTAGCGGCGAGGTGCTTTTCAACTCGCTCTTCGGGGAGTTCCTGCCCCAGCTCCTGAACGATGGAGTCCGGTCCCCGATGCTATCTTACCTCCTCGGGTTCACCGAGCACCTGGACATGGTAATTGGCCCCTCAATCCCCTCGAGAACCTGGATATTCTCGGCATTTGACAGCATGGTGCTGTACGACATGGGGGTGCTTTACCTCCTGCTACCGGCGTTCCTCGTGATGGCTGTCTTCCGGCACGAAATAAGGGATATGACAGGTGAAAAAAGGTGGAAGTACCTGGTCGGGGCACTCGTCGTGCTGCTCCTTGCCGGGGCCGGCACGACCGACAAGGTATACCAGGACTGGTACGAAAGGAAGGATACCGAGAACGTAAGATGGGGGAAAGAAACCCCTTCAATCTCCTTCTACTCCTATGGGGAAGGCGAGAGGTTGCTCAGGTTCGAAGCTAGGAGTTTCAACAGCTCTCAAAACGTAAAGCTAGATCTGAACAACCAGGAGATACTGGATACCGGTTTCAAGACCTCCAAGAGGTCCTACAGTAAGGTGATTTCAGTTGAAAAAGGGGTTAACACGGTAGAGTTCCGGCCCTCCGATCGATGCACCGTAATCGGGAGGAAGATCGGGAACGATGATGTCCGTTGCGTAACTATAGGTATAGATAGCTTCCATGTAATGAAGCCGGAAGAAGGCATATACCTGGGAGAAGGGATCGAGAAAAGGAAGGACTATATGCTGTTCACGGGTAACTCCAGTTTCTACATCAACGGTGATTTCAACTACTCAACCGCTTTGGACATCAAATCCGTAGGTTCGCCTACCAAAATGACCTTACTGGAAGACGGAGAAAAAGTGGAAACCACCTTTGTAGACGGCTTCGGCTCCAACTTCTCCGCTCCTTATCGCTCGGTGAAAGGTACGGCAAGGATAGACATCATTACTAGCTGTAAAGACTGTCGTCTGCGTATAAACCGGCTGGATATCAGGAAACTCGAGTCCGTTCCTGAAGACGACCTATACGATTACGGAAAGAACTGGTACAGGAAGATCCCTTCGGAAAGATACAAATGGAGCACGGGAAGAAACGCATCCCTGTACATCTATAACCACCAAGACAAGGCTGTAGAGAGGACCCTGTGGGTAGAAGGCAGAAGCTTCGGTAGGGGAAGAACCTTCCGATACTATATCAACGGCCGGGAAACGGCCAGTTTCAACTGGTCCACCAAGACCTGGAGAACCATCACCTTGCCAGGAGGCGAGAAGAAAAGAGGTCCGAACAAGAGAGGGATGGACGTCAGGCTTGAACCGGGGGCGAACGAGCTAACGATCTCCGCCTCTTCAGGTTGTATCTCGGTCGGCAGGATAAACCAGAATAACGATGTACGCTGCGCCACTTTTGGGCTCAAAAAGCTTTATCTAACAGGTGGAGGCTGATGGAGAAGTTCTCCGTGATTATACCGACAGCGGACAGGAAAGAAGGTTGCGAAGACCTGATCGATGAACTGGAAAGTATCGGCCCCGAGCTGGAGGATATAATAGTCGTAGCCGACGGATTCGAAGTAGAAACCAGCTCCCAGAGAACTTGTCTGATCACGAACGACCGCAGAGTGGGGAAAGCGGAGGCCGTAAACCAGGCCCTTGAACAGAACGAATCCCCTATAACAGTCCTGCTTAGTGCAGACCTGAAAATAGAGGCGGAAACCGTAGAAAAGCTGGCCGGGGAAGTACGCAACGGCGCAGATCTGGCCGCCCCGAAGATCGTCCCCGATGGAAACGGTGGAAAAGCCTGGCGGATCGCAAGAACCATCTGGAGCCTCCACGATAAGATCTCCAGCCAGGAGACTAAAGCGGGGGAGGCGATAGCTTTCAGGCCTGAAGGCCGTATACCGGGAGAGACAATCGCCGATGAAGAGCTACCTGGACTCTGTAAAGGTGGAGAACAACCCTCCTTCAAGCTTGAAACAGTTGTACATACAGAGAAGACGTATATTTACAGGTCATCTCCAGCTCCTGAAGGGTAACGGCTATGCCGCGCCGACGATCAAACCCGGCCTGGTCGCCAAGGCAGTGAGAGACTACCTATTAGAGTCGGGTGATCCCGACGTACTTCTGAAGGCGTCTATTCTAGAGTTTTTCGCGAGGCTTCATGGCTTGACATGGTTCGTTTCGGGCAAACTACCTAGCAAATGGCAGATCGTCAGAACTAGCTGATTGCCTGCCTGAAATCTGTTATACTACCAGGTTTTTCATCTGCCCGGGTTATAAGAACGCCTTCCAGGTCGTGGTAGTTGACCTTCATGGTCGAGAAATCCACGCCCAGGATGTTGGTAGAAATCTTGTACCTGTCCTGGAGAAACAGTATAGCAGGTTTCCGTCTCCCGATATTTTCCTCCAGGAACTCTAAACTCCCGAAAACGTTTTCCTTCTCGAGTTCTTGTCTGAGTTCATCGAACGTGTCCCTGTCCTTTACGTGGATCCCGCCTTCAACTTCGGCGGGGACGAAGGCTTTGCTGGCCTTGAAATCGATTTTTTCGGAAAGATTGTTCTCAAGGACCCGTCTAATATTCCGTGTCAAGGGATCGTGGCCGAAAAGCTTCCCGATACCTGTACTTAACACCAGGCTCCGGTATAGAAAGCGGATGGGCGCCCTGAGGTACTTGTTCTGAAGGAAACTTAGCCTCATCTTGGAGTCCCAGTACTTCTCCTTTCCGCCGGTCTGCAAGAAGCCTTTTTCTTTGAGCCAGTTATTTATGTAGAATATCTTACCGAAACTTCTCATTCCATGATCGCTCATAACGTAGAGGTCTAGATCTTCTTCCCCGTCAAGCCTGCCTATGATATCGTCTATATCGCTGAAGTAATCGGCCACATGAGGCCATTCCACCGATATCTCTTCTTCCTCGATAAAACGGTCGTAGAGCTGGTGCTGGATCCAGTCGGAACCAGAGAAAAGCATAAACAGGAGATCCCAGTTCCTATCACAGATCTCGAGCAGCGCCGGCTTCCTGGAGGAAAGCATCTCGGATGTGTTACGAGCGGTTCGAACGTGCTTGCTCAGGTTGTCCAGGTCTTCTTCCCACCCTGACAGATCGATATCCGGCTCCTCACCTGAAAAAGACATCTTCCCAGGGGTCAAGAAACCCGGGATCACAAACCCGTTCTCCAGCATCGGCGGCCAGGTCATCAAGCCTTTGACACTGTAAATATCAGCCTCCTCTTCGAGTTCAACGAAAAAGTTATCATCGGGTATACTACCTGAATCGACCACGCTGACATCCTTGTAATCCTGGCCGTACTCGAAGAAACTGTAGACCTCATGCTCATCCGGCTCTTTACCGGTATAGAAAGATGTCCACGCAGCGGCGCTCTGGCACGGTAGAACGGAATCCAGGTTTTCAACGCATCCGGCCTTTGCTATGCTCTCGAGGTTCGGCATTATATCCTCCTTGAACAGCAGATC
>JBDGSK010000005.1:10692-11995 GCA_042217575.1 Candidatus Nanohaloarchaea archaeon
AGTCCTTGTTCAGAGCGTCTATCCCTATAACCGCCGTCCTGGTCATCTTCTAGAAATAATTTCATCCTACCCGTTAAATATCTTGAAAGACACAAAAACCATGTGAGATTTAGTTCTCTCTTATCAAGAATACCGCTCTACATGTCCTTCAGGAAAGGGTACGGTAGGCCCCTCCCTGCGAACGCCACATTTAGCGTTATCGATAGGTGCAATATGGCATGTAGGACCTGCGGTATCTGGAAGAACAGGGAAACCGACGAGATGGGCCTGGAGGAGTACGAGAAGATAGTCGAGCCACTTGACATGTTCTGGCTGACCATCTCGGGCGGAGAACCTTTCATGCGGGAGGACCTCGCAGAGGTCCTGGAAGTGCTTGTCAACGGTACCGACGCGAGTTACGTCACCATCGCGACCAACGGGATGATGGAACAAGAGACGCGAGAAACCATGGAAGAAGTCCTCCAGGCGACTTCGGGGACCGAGTTCGTTCTCAACTTCTCCGTCGACGGGTCAAGCAGGACCCACGAGTATATGAGAAGGACCAAGAATGCCTTCGAACGTGTATCCTCTACCGTGGAGAACCTTAGGAAGATAGATTCTGAAAGGATAAGTATAGGCGCTAACACTGTTGTCTCACGATACAACGAGGAGGAGATACCTGAGACATACAGCCTGGTTCCTTCATAGCCGAGGTCGCCGAACAGAGGGACAAGCTTTACAACGAAGATATGGAGTTCGCGCCAGAAGATCCCGAACCCGCAGTAAGATACCTGCTCGAAAAACTACAGCAGGAGAAAAGGAAAGGTCCGGCCAGGCTTGTGGGTATGCTCCGGAAGGGGTTCTACCGGTATCTCCTGGAAGATATTGAGATGAAGAACCACACAGGATTCATCTCGGCCCAGGTAAACCCTGACGGCGAGGTATGGCCCACATCTATGGACAAGAAGGTCATGGGCGACCTCAGGGAGGCAGACCACGACTTCAAGGAGGTGTGGCGGAGCAAGCAGGCGGAAGAGGTAAGATCCGATATAAGACGGGAAAACCCGCAGGATATGCTGGCCAACTCATTCTACAACAACGCGCTCTGCAACCCTGCAAAGCTGCTCAGACTGCTGTATCGCTGAGACGGGAAAGATCCTGGTCCGACGCCATGGAACGGGCCCTTACGAGACCGGGGACGCGGAAACCCATCATTCTCAGGAGTTCTCCACCGTAGCCCAGCGCCAGCAAAACCCTGTCTGGTAACGGCACCTTCCATCCATCGACGCCCGCCTCGTCCGCCATCTCACCCGGTAAATACGCC
>JBDGSK010000005.1:12005-13053 GCA_042217575.1 Candidatus Nanohaloarchaea archaeon
ATCCAAGACCTCCCTGTCCGCCGCGAGCGCGCTCGAAATAACTTCTACGAGTTTTTCCCTCCTTACAGCGGCCGTGTAGTTCTCGCTCACGGGGACCAGTGGACCGGGTAAAACCTCCAGCAGGCCGGGAGGCTTCCCTGGACTGAAGACGTGGGCTGGCCGAATTACAGTTGAGTTCTCGAACTCTCTTACGACCTTCTCAGTCTCCCTCTTGAATCTCGAGTACGGCAGCACCGGGTCCGGTTCTCCAGAGTACTCTCCTTCCAGACCCAACGCGGCCAGGCTGCTCAGGTGGACGAATTTCACGTCCTCGTACTTCCGGGCCAGCTTCTCCAGCGCGTCCAGGTAGTCCTGGCCTTCAGGTATGTCCTTCTCCAGCCAGTCCACACAGGACACACCGGTGGCGTTCAGGACAGCGTCCACGTCACCGGGAAGCCCCTCCACGTCCTCCCCGCAGGCAATATCGGTTCCCGGTTCCCTTTCCCGGTCTACCTCAACAACTTCGTGGCCCTCTTCCAAGAACTTCCGGGTCGCTGCCGAGCCTATGTAACCCTCTGAACCGAGAACCAGTACTTTCACAACCAATCTTTCTCTTCTGAAAGATTTAAATCCTAGAAAAAGCAAAGAATCAGGGTGAAGAAGCTAGCTTTCTTTCTGCTTCTAGGAGGACTCATGATGACAGGCGCAAAGGCCCAGAAGGTCGCGGTGATTGGTCTCGACGGCGCGGACTGGGACCAGATACGGCCGCTGATGGAGGAGGGCGAGATGCCGAATCTCGCGGCGGTAATGGAAGAAGGTTCCCAGGGCAACCTGACCTCGACTTATCCCGTGATGAGTCCGGTGGCCTGGACCTCATATTCGACAGGGAGCGACCCGTCGGTCCACGGCGTCTACGATTTTCTCCAGCGCTCCGACGACGGCTTCCAGCCCACTACTTCCCGGACGATAAAGCAGCCGTACTTCTGGGAATCTATCGACGGGAAAAAAGTCGTAATCAACCAGCCGATGACCTACCCGCCCAAGGATACTGAGGGCGTCCTGGTCTCCG
>JBDGSK010000050.1:0-14184 GCA_042217575.1 Candidatus Nanohaloarchaea archaeon
TCAGCACCATATAACAAGGAATTACAAGGGGAATAACAAGTAGCATACGAAACTACTATAAGTCAATGTGAACACTTCATGACTATGGCAATATCTGAGGAAGATACTCATCCTGAAGTTGCTTCTGAATTAGAGAAGAGGCTGGATGATAATCTTACTGTTGAATCTGGAAAAAGGATAGAGTATACGCTTGAATATGATTCCGATAAGGAAGTAAAATCTCGCTCCTTTGAAACTGATGTATGTGTTCTGAAAAATGGTGTGCCGCAAGTGATTTTAGAAGTAAAAAGGAAAAAAGCAACAACCCACGATTTGAGGGTTTATTCAACTAAAGCTGAAACGCATAAACAGGTTTATCCATATCTCCAGTATGGAATGTTGGTTTTGGAAGCTAAAAACACCATGACTAAAAGATATATTTGGCATGGCGAAGATTTTGACTTCCTTTATTTCTCTGAAAAAGAGATGGAATCAGCAGAAGACCTGGATTCAGAAAAAATGGATGAATTAGCTGATATAATCGAAAACAATATCCAGAAGGGCCAAAAATTGAAAGACATAAATGATGGAAAAAGGAAGCCAAAGGCCTTTGATAGAGAACTCAAGTTAAAGTGAGTTTTTACGGTTCTATCATTTTTCTTTTATTTCGGAAGTAAATTATATCTGCTAAAAGCAGATTGTTTAACCAGTATCTAGAAAACGTTTAAACCGGCTAAATAATGTATGGGTCAGACTCCTGATATTGGTGAGTATTACGCTCAACAGAAACTTGCTTTAGGAGATGCAAAGAATGAATTCATCACAGATATTGTCCGATGGAATATTGGTGAATTCGTGAATATGTATCTGGAAGATATTGTGGAAGAGATTAATCAACAAACTGAAGCTTTTGATGTTGAAGAAGAACATGTATACAATCATATCAAGAATCAAGATATTGAGTCGATTGAGCTTACCGCTGAATGGCTTGAACTCGATGGCAAGTATAAACTCAAGGTAAGGGAATAATTCTCGCATATTGTGTGCGCTATAAGAGAGCAACCGGTTATTGTTAAACAGCTCTTATTGATTTCAGAATGAATTACTGCTTACCCATGTGCCTGTTTTAGAGCATGAATTTTGTTTCCTGTATTATCTCATGTGTTTTGACTACGGTCTTGGATTTCTCCCTGAAATTGCCTGATATTCGCCCTGTTCACGCCCCCACATTTGGTGAAAAAATCAGCGTTTCCGTTGATATTATCAAAATATATCGTGATTTGAGCTTGGTTATAATAAAGTATATATTTAGATATAACAACGCTAATCTTACAATATATCTTATTGAAAACAGCTAAAACATCAATTTTTTGCTCAAATGTGGGTAATTTTCACCGATATCAACGCTTCTCCACATCGAGAACTTTTGGTTTACCTCTTTCATTCAGATATTTCCATTCTGTTCTCAACGGCTCATGCTTGTGTATCCGCTTCATCAACTTGCGTACACGATATTGGCTTGGATTGTGTGGAGTGTCTCTTTCAATCATTTCTTGTATCTCACTTACTGTTTTCTCATCGAATGCTGCAAGGCCTTTTCTAGTAGTCTTTCTCTGAAAGTATAGCTTCAGAATTTCATCTGGTGGTTTTGACTCTATCTCACTCTCCAACAACATAGATTGAAAATCTGATTTCAACTTGTTATATTTACTGGATATTTCAGATTAAAAGAAGCCTTTAGAGAAGATTTTATAACTTGAAAATGAATCTTCTAAAAGAAGATTTTGTGAAAAGACTAAAATGCTGTCTTCAGATATAATACTGTATTTTTTCTTAGTTTTGAATGTAAATTTAATCTTCTTTTTGACCTGCTAAAATCATGTTTTAAATCAGATTATCTTCATCTTTTTTGGACTTGTAAAATCATGTTTATTTCTCTCTGCTATTTCATTTTCTTTCAGTCTTTCAAAGAAGTCTTTATCCATGAATCCCTGGCTTATATTGAGTTCAGAGTTGACATAATTTTTGAATTCAGTTGTTGTCATATCTTCTACTTTATCTGGATTATCTTCAATCAATTCAACGATTTCTCTGTATCTTTTTCTAGTGTTTTTCTTGTGTTCGTGCGTTCCCAACTCTCTATCATGCCGGTTTTCCCCTTGTTTCAAAACCAGGTCTTCATGTTCATCTCTTAATTTGGTTAAAATGCTGTGATATCTTGCTTTTTCTACTTCTTCATCTATCTGTATGTCTTCGATTGTCAGGCCTTCATCTAAAGCCTTTTCAACAAGTTTTTGTATTCCGCCGTTTTCTTCTATGATTGTTTTTTCAATGAAGTCTCCTATTTTTCCTTCTTTGTACTTGTATTCGTTTTTGATTTTATCTGGAACTATGCCGAGAACATAAATCTCCAAATTGTGAGTCATTCCTCTTGCTCTCTGTATTGCCTGATACATTATCTCTTCTGTATGTGCTTCATATAAGGCCTGTATCTTTGGATTGTCATACTTGTATTTTCCATCTTCTTTTATTGGGTTCATTATGTCCTCTCTGTCAAATCCTAAGTATATCATAAACTCTCTAAATCTGTTGAGATTAGTCATTGCTGTGCCGATAACCACTAGATTTTTGCCTTCTAGGTTGTTTGTGCCTCTTAGATTACCGTAGTATTCTGTGTTGTTTTCATCGAAATAATTGTACTCTTCTCTTAATCTTTCAATCTCGTCTTTGAAACTGATGACTGCATATTCTTTGCTGCTGTACTTTATCAAGTCAATCAAGTTGGATATATTATCTAGTTCTAAACTTGATTTTGCAAAACGACCTTTCTTTTTGTTAGCTAACTGTTTTGTGAGACGAGTAACTGTCGTATTTTTAGCTTGTACATCTGTCTCAGTAATACGTATCTGTATATCTGATTCAGGTACTGCATCAGAGAAGTTTTCGTCAAAATTATCAAAGTCTGATGCTGGATAGTAAGAAGTTTTATTCTCAGAATTATGGAACGCCCAATAATCAAGTTCATCCATCTTATCATTGATTACTTCATTCCATTTCTTGTCTGGGATGTTCACATCATATACTCTCGCCTTGTATTTCGCATATTGTTCAGTTGTTACATCTAGGTATACTTCTTTGAAAGAAGCGTCGGTCAAGACTACTGGTTTGTCTTTCATTTCATCGAAGAGTTTGAATGCAACAGGCTTTGCATAAACAAAATATGGTTGTTTCTGACCTTGTTCTATAACCCGTTCAAATACTTTTACAGTGTCTCCTTCTTTCCTGTATGGCTTCATTTCGCCTTTAACTTTGATGAAACCTGCTTCAAAGTTTTCATCTTCTTTTTCCACTTCTTTGCTTTCTTCGAAATTATTTGTTCTTCTTTTATTCTTCTTCCATTCAACAGGTCTTTCTTGATACTTTATTTCTTCATATCTGGCAATGTCTGAAAATTTACTTACTGTACTGAGTTTAGGCACATTTTCAAATAGGCTTCTGTACTGGCTTGGATTTTCCTCATTAAAGTAAATTTCATTTCTTGCCTTGTTCAAAACGTATATTATCAACTCTACGTCATATTGATTGCTGTATAATTTGTTTTCAAGCATGCTGAATTTGTTTACTGTTCTAACAATAGATTCTTCTCTGTTTTCTTCCTCCATTACCGTACCCAATTCATCGAAGTCCATGCGGAAAGCAGCACTAAACTTCTTTAGTTGCTCTTCTAATTCTTTCAACCAGTCAATAAAGCCGTTATCATCGAATATTGTTTCTTCAAGCTCATTTACATCAGTTATATTTGATTTAAATCCCTGGTTTTGAGCTTCGCTCATCGCTTCTTTGATTTCATCCTTACGGTTATCAAATAATTCTGATGCAAAGTTTTCGATAGATGATATATCTCCATCCCATTCTATTTCTTCTTCGCTCATAATTATGTCTTCATCATTTATAGTCAATTCAGCTTCTTTTCTGATTTCTTTTAGCTTGCGGTGCTTGAGATATTCAATCGGCGCTATAACGAATTTTTCTTCTTTTTCTGAGAACTGTGTTCTCCATTCATCTTCATCTAGTTCATCACGATACTTTCTAACAATTTTTAATGGCTTCTGACCCATCTCTCTGTCTTCATATACTTTTTTCTGTGTTTCAGTCCATCCCTCTTCTGGAAGCATTTTCTTATTCGCATTTTCCTCTTCTTCAGCAGGGTATAGGTCAGAAGCTCTCTCAAAACCCTTTATCCTGTTTATTTTGCTTTCATCTAGTCCATGTTTATCTGCTAATTTTTCTTCTATCTCTTTACCTAGTTTCTGACCTGGAACAATCATCAATACTGTTTCTCCATTTTCTACATGTTCTTTCCCTACCTCAAGAGCCGAATATGTCTTACCGGTTTCTGTTTGCCAGTTCACAACAACAAGGCCTTTATCGGTTTTTTCTACTTCGTCTTTGAGAACATCAACATTGTAGTCACCTTTCTTATCTTTATTCTTCAAATGTTCAGGGTATTCGCCGTCTAAAATCTTCTTACTGTCAATATTCATAGCTAAAACACCAGAAAGTTCTTCAAAATGAATAAAGCATTATTTGATGTCATAATTGCCTCCCTTCGCCTCTGTTTCCGCCAGAGGCATTATTTTATTTTTTCTAATTTTATTCTCACAGTTTCACCATGTTCGAAATCTGTTTCTTCTACCACCCAGGGAGGTACGCTGATACCTCTTTCAGGGTTTTCTCTCGTACCCGCTATACGTCGTATCGAGTTACAAAAAACAGTATCTAATTCTTCTCTTCCCATATTGATTATATATGGTTTACTTTTCATAAATCTACTGGAAAATAAGGCCTTATTTCCAATATAACGGATAATTAGAGCTTCTATTACATAAAATAGTCAATCTTCTTTAACGTACTTATGATGAAACGTTTGTGATGCCTTCTAACCGCTTTAAGGCCTGTCTGATATCTCCATCTACCTGTTCAACAATTCTCTCAGCTTTTCCAGTACTAACTTCCAGGTTTTCCTCATCTATTATCTCTTTCAGATGTTTCCTGATATGTGAGTCGGAAAGAGGCTGAAACTGGATTGGAACACACCTTGAGCGAATAGCAGGTTCTATTGACTCAAGGTCATTAACGGCGATAATTATTTGATGTCGTTCTTCGGCTTCTTCAATAATTTTCCTTAATTTTTGCTGCGACCTAGATGTGACATTATGAAGTTCATCTAAAAGGACGACCTTAAAATCATCATATCGAGGGCACTCAGATATTTTTCGCATTTCTTTAGGTTTCAGCTTGTTAAGAGCCTTTTCAACTACATCAGAGCCTAACTTGCTACAGTCTAATTCCTTATAGTTGGCCTCAGGATTATCCAATAATTCCTTAGCGATGATTTGAGCAAATGTAGTTTTTCCTACGCCATAAGGTCCATGAAGAAGGAGAGGTGAACCTGGGCTTTTGGACTCAATTAATCCCTCGGCAAATTCCTTAGCAGTTTTCTGATTTACATATTCTTCGAACGACTCAGGATGGTATTCCTTACTGATATCCATATTCATCACCGTCTAGTTCGTTGATTTTTTCTTCAAAGAACCGTCTAGCTTTGTCTCTATCCCTCAATTCGCAGTATGTGTCCCAGAGCTCGTTTTCGAATCTTTCGGCAATCTCGTCTTTATCTTCATCAGGCAAACTGTCCGTCTCTGCATTTTCGATAGAGGTTATTCCAGATTTAATCTTACTTGCCGTGCGTTTCTTGCTGCTACCCCCGTTACTCTCATCTTCTCCTATATTCTTTTTTCCTCCTATCCTGCCAGAAGGCTTATCTTTGAGCTCTTCATTCAGAACGGTTAAGCTGATTTCACCTTTTCTCAATTTCTTTTTCTGCTCATCACTAGCCTCGTTGTAGACCCTTATCCATTTGGTGATGGTGTTCCTACTAACGCCTAACTTCTTAGCAAGGAGGGACTTAACGCCATCTGGGCCTCGACCATCGCTGTTTTCCAGGTCTCCGGAGTTTTCCAAGTGGTTTGAAAGTTTTCCAGCAGCTTCAATCTTATCCATTGTGTTCATCTTTTTTCTAGCAGTATTGCTGGCTAACTCCCTTTCCACTTTCTCCATTCCTGACACATCGACTTTCTTGACAGGTATCCCGCTCACTCCATCTATTTTCTTTAGTGCAAGAAGCCGGATACTCCCTACAATAACTTCAAATCCGCTATCTTGCTTCTCGGTAACTTCAAGAGGTTCAATAAGACCTTGCTCTCTAATTGAGTCAGCGATTTCCTTAACTTTCTTGTCTGAGACTTCAGAGCGGATTTGACTCTCTCTTTGGTGCAGTTTAGAGATTTTGACTTTTTCGAAACCGTCATAATCATCAAATATAGATTCCATAGTTGTAGGAAAGAATTGATGTCTGCACACTATTTGTAACAAATTTGCAGTAATTGCAGATACTGCCGAAACAAGGATTCAGTGATGACAAAGGCCTTCTGAGTTGATACAGGAAAAGTGTTAAGGGATATTAGGTCGCAATTAGTGCATATGGTTAGAGATATGGTCTCCTCCAAAAACTCCAACTTTCAAAGCGATATGAAAATAATAGACAAACTTCCAGAGGATTTTAATGAAAAAATATACTTCATCCACCATATAGATAGATTGATTGAGGAAGGAGCTGCCAATAAGAAAAAATTGAATGAAAGAACGAATAAAACAGGTCCAGGGTCAAATCATACCGTCCGAAACTGGCTGAATGATTTAGAGGATGAAGGAGTGGTGAGAATTGAGAAAAAGAAAAATAATGAAACTAAAATTAGATTTACAGAGGACGGTAGACAAATAGCGGATATAATTCGACCTCTCTTTGCATCTAAAACACAGATTGAAAAGGAAATTAAATTATTTCGTTCTAGGTATTTGAGGTATCCTGACAAATCGGAGTTAAGTCAGAGAATAGGAAGAGAAATCAAAAATAATGAGTTAAGTGCTCTAGAAGATTATTCTGAACCTGATTTGGAAAGAAAGAAAAAGGCTAAGGAAGAACTTCAAGAAATCATTAAGAGCTGTCTGATTATTCGACACTATAATATTACTGCTGAGGAAATAGAAGAAAGAGCCGATAAGAAGGGGCTAAAACAGGCTGCAGAATACTACCAAGAAAATAAAGAACTGATAGAAGATTTCGAAAGAGTTGGAGAAGGAAGAACATACAGATGTCCTAGAGAACTGGAAAATTTTATAGAATCGAGAGAAATGAAAGCACCGCCTAAACCATTCTCTCTACATTGATATTTCAGTCTGATAAAGCGGTTTAATAATAGAGGTGGCAATTCTCATATTGGCAATTAGTGATGATCGGGTTTTCCGTAATTATTACATGTAGTATCTGTACTTGGCTTTAGGTTCTTTTGATGGATCCATCTCCTTGAAAACTTTCTTGGCTGCTTTCGCGAATTGCAGAGTAAAAGGCAATCTTTGACTAAATCTAGCGTTGTTATAATTAACCTTTGTAAGTTGGATTATTTCTCTACATATTTCTCTCATACTTGAGTCTCCCTCGTCTCTCCTCACTAAAAGAGGAGATGGTATTGCATGACCATCGTAGACGTCATACAAGGGTTTTCTTCCAGTTGTATAAAGGAGAGCCTTATCTTTCTCAATTTGTGTTGCTGTGCCTCTATATATGCTTTTACTCTTTTTTCTCAACAGGTTAAAATCTGAACTCTTCTTTATGGATACTAGGTCATATTCTTGAATTCCTTCTAGGTTATCTCTGAAGGCTTCTATTTCATCTTCGTTGAATTCTGAGCTCTTATGAACTACCATTCTGTTTATTGAATTATCTATATTGGTGGAATAGGCTTCCTTAACTCGACTCATCAATTCGTTAATCCCTTTTTTTGACATTTTAGGGGTCCTATCTTCGCTACTTTCTACAGGTAGGCCTTTAATCACTAAAGTCTTCCCAACAGGTGTAAAGACCTGAGCCATTGCAGTTTTAAGAGGTTTATTAGGCAATTTTTCTTCCTCATAGAAGCTTACTCCTACAAATATAGTGTTATCGTCCTTAGAAGGAAGTTTCCATGGATATGCTCCTGCTTTATAGTAAATTGCGGACCAAATGTTCCAAGCTATCTTTGATTCGTGCTCGTTTGTAGTTTCATCACCTACAAGCACTTCAAGTATATTTTGAGATAGGAACTGTATTGGAACATTCCTTTCCATTGCTCTAGCTTTTGTTGCAGCTCGTAAATCTAAAGCAGTTTCCTTTACTTTGGTTGAAGACTTTGCATCTTCAACAAATGAACTGAGTCTTTCTTGGCTCTCTTCTTTTTCTATATCGAAACTAGATTCTATCTTAATGTCGCTCTTTGATAAATTAGTTCCGCAGAATTTGTTTACTATCTTAGGAATTCCACAGATTATAACATCGGGTTCTGGATCAGGATCTGTGATTTTTCTTATTTTATCCATTATCACATCACTCATGGCTGAAATTCTCTTACCGTCATCTTCAATATCTAAAACCGGGTTTAAATCCGTATGCGTAATTTTCTCTTCATGCAAGACTTCATTTACATCTAGCTCCGCTGACCATCTACCTTCCTTATTAATAGGAGGGAATCTGGCCCATTCAAGGGGTTTATCGTCTGATTCTTCGAAACCACTGGATCTAGTCTTATCTATTAGCCTATGAATAAGATCAATAGTTTCTCCATCTCCAATCACGCCGATTTTAATATTATTCAAATCCATAGATCCTTCAGAGGTTCTGTAAGGCCCGTAACTAGATATCCCAAGCTTTGGGTCAGGACATTTCTGATCTTCTCCAAAAATTAGATTTGGCTCCTCAATATGCCAAGTGTCAAAGTTAATTGTATGTCACCTTATAGCTATCAGGTTCAAAATCAAATTTCTCTGTTTTGGATTTAGATCCAATATCTAATTCGGTTTCATGAGGTAAGGCATTGATTCTTATTTCATAGCTGTCTCCCATACTTATTTTGGCGAATTTGTTGCCTAGGTAGGCAGCCCAAAATTTGATGTTGTTCAAATATTGATAATTTTTCTCATATTCTTGGAGTTTAGAAGTTATTTTGTTGGGTATGTCCTCTCTGATGTAGTCATTTATCCCATCATCAGTAAATGTCCAGGAGAAGTCTATGTAAAATATGTAATCTTTTCCTATCTGTTTAAAACCTCCTTCTAGTGCCATATGAGCAAAAACGTCATAACCATCGAAATAATGTACAACAGTTCTGGAACTTTGACCATTTGGATACCAGGTTACCTTTCTTTCTCCGCTATTCGAAGGGAAGTAGTGCCTCCTCTTTTCATCGTCATATCTTAGGTTCATGTAATTACAGTAATCTGAGAAGCTTCTATTCAGTAATGTTATGTCGTGATTTCCTTTTTGGGATTCTGACCATTTTTTAAATTTTCTTTCTGCGATAGGGCCGCTTACCAGCTCTTTAAGGACGGTATCTCCACTTAGATCTTCAAATGTAACTAATTTGCCTTTCCAAACTATGAAATCAAACTTTCCTGTATTATGCTTATGTATAAGTTCCTTAACTCCTTTACCAAAATGTTTAATATCAGTTTTGGCTAAATACACTTTTTCTGGTATTTTTTCAACATCAAAGATGTTTGTAACTAGATCCTCTCCTTCCTTCTTTGGTCTCTTCCTCTTCAAGTACTTTTTAACGGATACAAACTCTTCGTCTTTTATTTGAGAGTGAAACCTTGAGAGAAAGTTGGCTATGTGGTTGGTGTATTTAAGTGGCGTTACTGATCCTGAATCCCGCCAGTATATTATACCGACCTTAAGTTCTTTTTTATCTCCAGATTTGTAGTTAGATACTATTAACGGAATATTAGTTTCAGGTATCCATATTATAGGAAAGTTTTTTGATTTATAAGAATAATTTCTAACTTCTAGTCCTACAGCGTTATCTACGACTGATTTTATGGTGTCATTTAGTTCATTTTCATCAGGTACTTGTTTACTAGGCATACCTTTTAGATCCATGCCGTCTTCACTTTCAAAAACGCCTAAAACAAGGTATCCTCCGCCAGTATTTGCTATTGATATAACTTCTTTACAGAACTTGATCTTATGGTCTTCAGATTCAAAATCTAAATATGCCTTATATTCTAGATTCCTTCCTTCATATCTTCTGTGAAGTAAGTCTCTAGCTCTACCATCTGATAAGTGTTTATCAAAATTCGTTATATTACCCACCCCTATAATGATAAGTTGGAATCCAAATCTTTTGTTTTTATTCTAGTTCTCTTTTAATCAGGAAGACTTGACTAGAACTTGAGCAAATTAGTGGTTAGTAATTAATCAAAAACTTTCTATTAGGCGGTAATTAAAGTGTATAGGGTAGAAGTGCCAGGGCCGCGATTTGAACGCGGGTCCAGCCACCCCCAGTGACTGATGATAGTCCACTACACTACCCCGGCATAGAGTATGCTTGTGATAACGCCTAATTTATTTCAAATCTGGCATTGCTCGTTCATAATCTTCTCTGCGTTCATCTGGTATATCTGCGTCCATTCCTGTAGCTCCTCTGTTAAGAGTATATCTTTCGTTTTGTGTAAGCTTATGGCTCATCTGCACTTTCTTGTACCCTCTCTTCCCGATTTCCGTTCCTTTAATCCGGTGGTCGTATAGGTAAGCGAATGTGTGCCTGAAATCATGGCATCCGGAAAAGTCTACGCCAGCATCCTCTGCCAGTTCTTGCATTCTACTCAGCACTGTGTATCTAGTATAGCGGCCTGCATCGTGCTGGAATAAGTATTCGTCTTCGTGCTTGGGTAAATCAGCTAAGGTTTCATCTGTATCCAATACTCTGTTTTTCAGATGTGTTTCTAACTCATTTTTCAGTTCATCGCCGAATATAACGTTCTCCTCTTTGTATTTCTGACCTTTCTTCGTGCATTTACGCTTATTGACGTAGAAGAAATTCTTTTTGAGATTAAGATGCTTTAATTTCAAGTTCACAAGTTCTTTTGTCCTTAAACCGGTTTTCAGGAATGTAAGTAATATTGTTCTTTCAATTCCTCTAGCCTCATCTAATAAAGCATCTATTTCATCAAGTTCTAATTTTCTATCTGCTCTTCTGCCTCCACTATTAGGCCAGTTTGATGTAGCTTCTGCTGTCTTACCGTTATCCAGTTCAATGGGTTCTCTACTCCATTCAAGATAATCTTCTACAGCAATCCAGTCATTAAAGAATGTATTCAGCGAAGAACGGTATTTCACGAATGTGCCTTTCTTCACATCTTTCTTATCTCTCAGATAGACGATAAAGTTAAACAAATCGTCCTTAGTAACTGCTTCAACATCTTCTCGTGTTACTTCAACATAGTCGATTTTAGGGTTAGCTCTTTTCTTCCTCTTCAAATACTTCATCACAGTACTTCTATCCTTGTTCTCCTTCTCCAGTTTGATACAGCGTTCAGCATTAATTGCTCCATAAGGATTTTCTTTCAGGAACTCCTCAAGTTCTCTTCTTGTCATTTCAATAACTTCTTCAGCTGATTTCTTCGGGTCATCTGTTGACGGTTCCAGCGTTTTCACGAATTCAAATTCATGTAATCCATCTGCTTCCTCATATCTCTCTTCTCCTGCTTTCACATATGCGAAAAAGTTTCTGAGCGATGACTTATGGTTATCTATGGTGTCTTCGCTTGCGTTCCTTGCATTACGCAGAAACTCGTTAAGATATCTTCTTATCAAATCATCATGCTGTCTGGTCTTCGTAACCGTACTCTGTGAACTCGAGATAATCATTCACCTCCCTTGTTCCTTTTTTTACAACATACGGGTCATCCTCAACTATAAGGCCTACAGCTTCGTCAAAATCTATTTCTCTAGTTTTACCGCCTTCTTCTCCGCCTCTTTCCTTCGGGAAATCGAGTTTTACTACTTCTTCTTTAGAAATACCGATTTCTTTTATCTCATCCACTATTTCAGATTTAGTCTTTGTTTCCTGCTTCACTATATGACGAACAGCATATCTGAGCTTTTCAGCACCTGTCCTCTTCGCTAGTTGTTTTTCAGTTTCTTTCTCATCCAATTTTCTTTCTAACTCCTTTATCTTGACTTCTTTTTCATCTAATTCTTCTTCAAGCTCTTCCTTCTTTCTCAACAGACTGCCGCTGTCTAAAGCCGCCTCACGTACAAAGTCATCAGGGTCTTTCCCTTCAAGATTTGACTCGTTCACTATGTCCATACAGGCCTTAATGTACTTTTTAGCCATATTAGAAATCTGGCCCGGATGTTTGCTTTGAGAATATCTGCCGTAGAAATATTCGTCTGCGTGTTTCTGCCACTTGAAATGAGTATCTGCATTCAGTGGTATACCTACCTGTTTCTTCTCAGACTCCTCATAATCTGCGTACTTGTCTGTGCATTCTCCAACTGTTTCAGCTTTGCAAATATCGGTCATGAGTGTACTAATTGATAATTTATTGAGTCCCTATTAAATATTTAATTATTTCTACAAATTCAAGACGCTCCATAGTACATAGGATAAGGCACTACAAATAAGAATAAAATTACTTGGTTATTTGCCTAATTACTGCTTTTCATCAAATATAAATGCCTGTCCGGGGTTAAGTTGATTGTGATTTAGTAATGAGTGTTTAAGATCTAACCTTTGGAGAAAAGTACTATAACTCTCATCTTGATTGGCTGCGTATTCCAATATTAGCCAAATTGAGAAAAATATGTATAAAGAAGTAGTGCTCCTGACTTCATCTACTCTGTCAGCATCTTTTTTCTGAATGGATTTACCTTCGTGAACTAATTGACATCTCCAACTATATAGTGTCTCTAGTTTCTTTTCTATATCTTTTACTTTTAGTTCTCTCCTATTTTGTTCTGTTAGAAGTGCTGGCGCCCTACTTTTAACCTTCCAGTTAGATGAGGACTCCTCGTCTGTAAATAAGATTTCAAGTATTGTCTGAAATATTATAACGTTAATATCTCGGTCTTTATCTACTCTATTGTACCAATCTAGTGCTTTTTTTAGCCTATTTGCTGGTTCTTCTTGGATTTCATTACATAGAGTTTTACTCAAGTAGTTTTTGGATGCCTTTGTAAGTCTATCTGGTAGTATTTTACCTTCAGTAAGAGAAAAAGATATTTCAGGCTTTGAGATGTTTTCTTGTTCATTAATAATTATCTCATCGTATATCCTGTCATTTTCTTCCTCAATTTCTACAAGTAGTGGAAAAGGATAATCAACTGCTTTAGATGTCAAAAATGACTTTCTAAGAGAGCTAAAAAAGAGGTTTAGTACAGTATTATAATATTCTGCACGATCAAGTGCGTTTTTGACCAGGACTTGAGTTTGTTTCCGATAAAGATCTTGCCATACTTCTATAACCACGCTTTGGTTTTCTGGATTATTTCCCTCCTCTAAAACGCTCTGGCCTAAAGGAGAATCAGGTATGAATGATATTGGGGTCTGGATATACTGCTTCGTTTTAATTTCAGTAGATGCGAATCCAAATAGGTCATATAGTTGTTTGAACTTTTCATGGATTTCTTTGTCATCGGATATGTGTTGGCCGTGTGCATGGAAATGCTCCTCTTCTCTAATCTTCTGACGAAATTCTTTATCTATCTTGTGGAATCTCCACTCTCCAAACTCAAATTCTTCGTCAATACTTGCCATTAGAGGAAGATAGACTGTGGCGGTTAATTCTTCTTCTACTTTAAGTATTTCGGCTAATGCTGTTAGGAAATTTTCATATTCATTATTTTTATAGGCTAATATTGTTGATGCTGAAATTAAGGAGGTTGCAAAGCTGTGAGCTTCAACAACCTCAAAATTTTCTTTATCACGAAGGTATACTGCCACTTCGTCTAAAATTCTGCCTATAACCTCTTTCTTTTCTTTTGATCTTATTGATATAAGAGTTTCTTCGTCTGTTCCTTTAGAGAAATTAAAGAGAGAGAGGATTTTTCTTCTGGTAAAAACTGAACTTCTGCTTTATTTCCGATAGCTTCTAATTCTCTTTCTGACCATTCTTCAAATGGCATCTATGTTTTTACTTAAAAAGCCTACTTTTTATCATTAGGCTTGATTGAGCCAAATGCTTGATGCTTTGAATTATTTAATAATTTTTGATATTTGAACTCGGGTCTACACGCCCCCAGCGTGCAATGATGGTCCACTACACTAC
>JBDGSK010000051.1:0-17944 GCA_042217575.1 Candidatus Nanohaloarchaea archaeon
CCGGGGACAACTTGATCTTCAGTCAAGCGCTCTCCCAGGCTGAGCTACTCGGCCTCAATCACTGGACAAGGTCTAATTCAAAGGTGAGCTTTAAGAAATAAAACCTTCTCGCACGGAAAACCAAACAGATTCCCTTCACACCCTTCCACCTCGGGCCGGCGGTAGTGCTCGGGATACTGCTTGTCAGGTAAATCGACTTCCCGACGTTCGTAGCGGCGAACCTTCTTGTCGACTGGCGGGCCGCACTCGTCTTTCTCGGCCTCTGGAACGGGCCTTTACACAGCTGGCCCTCGACCTACCCTGGAAGCCTCGTGACAGCGGCCATTCTCGGAGCATTCATGGTCTACTTCCGGCCCGTGATAGACGGCCAGCTCAGAGAGGCCGGTATAGAGCAGGAGTTCGGCAGGAAAAGCATATTCGCGGCAGCAGTTCTCGGCGCCCTGCTACACGTCACGCTCGACGCCTTCCACCACCCAAACATCCAGCCGTTCCTCATAAAAGGCATAAAACCGCTGTTCGGGCTTTTTTCCACGGCAGAGGTGAGGCTGTTCTGCACCCTGATGCTGGTCGCTTCAGTTCCTCTCTACCTTTACCATGTCCGCGACAGGCTCCGGACGTGAATAAAAATCTTCAGGCCGAAAACTTTCTACATGACGGAACAGCCGGAGGACACGAAAGAACACGTCGTTCCGGGAAGCGACGAAGAGTTTGAAACCGAGGACGTGGAGGGCTACGACTTCCGCGGCGAGTTCGACTTCGAGGAGATGCTTGAAAGCTACGAGACCACAGGCTTCCAGGCATCGCACCTCCACGAAGCAATCCAGCTCGTGAACAAGATGCAGGAGGAAGACGCCAAGATATACCTGACCTTCACCTCGAACATAATCTCCTCCGGACTTAGAGAGACAGTGGCTTACCTTGCGCGCGAAGACCTTGTTGACGTGATGATAACGACTTCAGGGAGCGTAACCGAGGATGTCATCAAGACCGAGAAACCTTTCAAGATGGGTGAATGGGACGCGGACGAGGAAGAGCTGCGCGAGAAAGGCGTGAACCGGCTCGGAAACATCTTCGTGCCCAGCGACCGCTACATGTTCCTTGAAGAATACCTCAACGACTTCTTCCCCGACTTCTTCGAAGAGGAAAAGGTGCGGACGCCGACAGAGTTTAACCGGGAACTGGGGGAAACGCTTGAAGACGAAGACTCCTTCCTTTACAACGCAGCCAGGAACGACATACCTGTTTTCTGCCCCGCCCTCATCGACGCAGAGGTCGGCAACTTCCTTTTCTACTACCGGCAGGAAGAAGAGTCTGCAGGTGTAGGCATCGAAATCCTTGAAGACTACGACAACCTGATACACGAGGGCCTCGAATCAGAGAAGACAGGCCTCATAGTCGTCGGCGGAGGGGTTCCGAAGCACCAGGCAATCATGACCAATCTTTTCCGCGGCGGCGCTGACTACGCGGTCTACATCTCGACGGGCATGGAAGGCGACGGCTCTCTCAGCGGCGCGCCGCCGAAGGAAGCGGTTTCCTGGGGCAAAATCAAGCAGGATGTGAAGAACTATACCCAGGTAGAGGCCGAGGCAACGCTCGTATTCCCGCTTCTGGTTGCGGCAGCTTTCAAAAACGACTTGGAAGTCGGGCACAAATAAGTAAAGCCGGCGACAAACACTCACCATGGAATACGTCGAACTTCAGGGTGAGAAAGTTCCCCGGATCGGTCTCGGAACCTGGCAGCTGACAGGACGGCAGTGCCGGGACGCTGTAAAGAACGCACTTGACATCGGCTACAGGCATGTCGACACCGCCCAGGTCTACGGAAACGAACGCCAGGTGGGCCAGGGAATACAGGCTTCGAAGGTTGACAGGGATGACGTCTGGCTGACAACCAAGGTCTGGCGCGACAAGTTCAGGAGAGAGGATGTCATATCGTCCGCAGAGGAAAGTCTCAGAAAACTTGGAACCGACTACGTGAACCTTCTTCTGATCCACTGGCCTTCTGAGAACGTGCCGTTCAGAGAGACGCTTGACGCGATGAACCAGTTAGTGGAAGAAGGTAAAGTACGGAACATCGGAGTCTCCAACTTCACACCGGAACAGCTGGAAAAAGCCAGGAAAATTTCGGACGCTCCGCTACTGACGAATCAGGTCGAGTACCATCCGTTCCTCGACCAGGAGGAGCTGCTGGAAGTTTGCAGGAACGAAGATATGATGCTGACCGCTTACTCGCCGCTTGCGAGAGGTGATGTGCTGGAAAACGAGGTTCTGAACGCTATAGGCGCCAGACATGATAAGTCTCCCGCACAGGTGGCTCTCAGGTGGCTCATGCAGCAGGAAAACGTCGCTGCGATACCGAAGGCTTCAGGCCATGAACACCAGGCAGACAATCTCAACGTCTTCGACTTCCAGCTGAGCGATGAGGAAATGGAACAGATCTCCGGCCTGGAAGAAGAAGGCAGGAAGGTTGATCCCGCGTTCGCTCCGTGGAACCGATGAAAATTCTTATCGTCGCGGATATCCACGCCAACTACGAAGCCCTGGACGCGGTTCTGGAAAAAGAGGGCTTCGACCGGATCATCTGTGCAGGCGACCTCATAGGATACGGTGTCAGACCTAACAAGGTAGTACAGGCCTTGAAAAGCCAGGAAGCCGACATCATACAGGGAAACCACGACGCCAGCGCTGTCGGCCAGTTCCAGGCACGCTTCAACCCTTCAGCAGAGCTGGCGCTTGAATACAACCGCGAAGACCTGGAAGATGAAAACTGGGAGTTCCTCGAAGATCTTCCAGAAAGCCTCAGAGACCAGTTTGACGGCGCAGACATAGCCGTCTTCCACGGATCTCCCCGCCGCCTGGACGAGTACGTTTACAGGAAAGATGTTGACGGAGAATTTATCTCGGAGAACTTCGAGCAGCGACCAGATGTAGTGGTGATGGCACACACTCACGTTCCCTACAGCAAGACTGTTTCGGATGTCGAAGTCGTCAACCCAGGAAGCGTTGGACAGCCGCGCGACAGGAGACCCGAGGCCTCTTACGCAGTTCTTGACACCGGAGACATGAGTGTTGAGTTAAAGAGAACAGCCTATGATGTCGAGAAAGCTGCCGAAGAGGTAGAGGAGAAGCTTACCGAGAGGCTGGCGGAGAGGCTTAGAGAGGGAAGATAAAGGTTCAGAGCCTGTCCATCAGTTTGTCCTTCACAGCCGCAAGCGGTTCGGCAAGATCTCTTGACCCCAGATCAGTCAAGGGTATCCACTCCCCGTTCTCCGGAGATCCGGATATCTCAACGGTGTAGGGCTGCCAGACCCTTTCCTCGCCGGAGCTTTCAAAAACTGTTTTGAGGCGCTTCCTGTACCTCGCGACCTCGCAATCCGAAGAAGTGACCGATTCTACCGCTCTGGCAGCTGCATCAGCCGAAAGCTCCCCGGAGGATCTTGAATCAGAGGGAACGTCCCACTTGCCGGATTTTTCGTCGAAAACCATCAGGATTTTACTGTCTTGAACAACAAGGCCGCTGGAGATCTCAGAAACCATAGATACAATTTCTCATCCTTGTTAAAAAAGGGTTAAAGCCTCATATACTCGAAAGCTCTACCAGTTTCGCGGCATGGTTATCGTCCGTGGAGTTGTTATGACTGAGCAACGCAACGTTCTCCGGCTCGAAAGGTGGCGGAAGAAAGCTCAGAAGCCGTAGAGTAAGCCTCTGAAGTATAAGCGGTGCCGGGAATACGAAACACTTCCTTCCCTGCTCAGCGTATATCTTCGATGCCAGCCCGGAGATTTTCATCTTCTCAGGGCCTGCGGCGTTTACAACGCCTTCAGCTTCTCCTTCGACGCTTTTCACCACTACCTCGACAAGATCCTCCCGCAGGATAGGCTGCGTCTCGACATGGAGTGAGGGAAACAACCTTGTCCATGAAAGCTTTCGCATCAGCTCCAGTAAACGGTTTCCCTCTCCGTAAACCGTTGAAGGCCTGACAAAAACAGGTTCCTCCGCGACGTGCCTCACCAGGCCTTCCGCGCGTTCCTTTGTACTGAAGAAACTGTGGTCGACCTCTCCGACGCCCAGCGCGCTGAGGTATACGACCCGTTCAGCGTCAACTGCGTTCAAAAGATTCTCAGTGCCGTCAACGTGCACTTCCCGGTACTTTTCCCGGGTGTAGAACCCTGGCGCCAGTCCTACCGAATGCACAAGCACATCAAAGCTTTCGGGGACTTCGAACTCCCTGGTTATGTCCTGCTCGTAGTCAGCATCGTCCACATCAAGGTACTTGACTTCATGTCCATGTTCCTCCAGGCGTTTTCCGACTTCAGATCCTATGAAGCCTTTGCCGGCCACGAGCACTTTCATTTTCCCCGGCCTCTCTCAGTAATCCTTGAGTTCGTCGATGCCGATCTCGAACGCGTACATCAGCGGGAAGAAGATTGCCAGGAACGTTCCAAGGCTGATGAAATCAACGCCGTTTCCGAAGGCAATGCTGTTGAAAAAATAGGCGGAAGACGCCGCACCGAATCCTACAAAGTGCATCTCGGTTCGAAGGTCTTCAAGGTCTACAACTCCATCGATTGAAAGATCCATAGAAAAACCTGGCAGCGACTCGAATAAAAAATTACGCCCCGACCGACTGGAACAGTAGAACACGCCCAAGCCAGGATTCGAACCTGGGACCACCACGTATGCTGTGAACCGAGCGTCCAGTTCTTAACAGCGTGGCGCTCTACCTACTGAGCTACTTGGGCCTGGTATGTGTAAGAAGGTCAGAAAATGTTTTTAAGGCTCGGCCTTCTGGCCGAACCCTGGCACCTGCCGGAGCTTCGATCGCTTGAACGGATCTCCGTTTAGTCGAGGAACTCCTCGTTCTCGATCTTCTCCGGCAGGTACTCGTTCGCCACGAACTCAAGACTGTTAGCGGCGAGAGCCTGCTGTTCGACGCGGACGCCCTTGTCGAGCATCTTCTGTAGCTGTTTCTGCCATTCATCGGTCTGCATCCACTCGTAGTCCATGACGTCCTGTGCACGTTTGTAGTCCTTCGTAGGGCCGCCCTCGTCTTCCGGCTTCCCTTTCAGGTTCTCTGTGACGTGTTCGAGGCCGTACTCCTCGATGTCCTCCATTGTCATGCCGATGAGCTTGGCGTCCGGCGTTGAAAGCCTGTCGCTCTGGAAGGCAAGGCTCATCGAACCGGATTTGAGGACGCTGTAGATGTAGTATCCCCATGGGTCTCCGTCCGTGAAGACGTATACCGGGAGGTCGAGGCGTTCGTGCATGATATTGATGAGCCTTCTGGCACCCCTTGCCGGCTGTCCTTTCGTTCCTATTATTATTGCGTTTTGATCCTTATGGAAGTCTTCCTCTACCAGCCGGTTAACCATCGCGTTGGTCTCTACCACGAGTATGAAATCAGCATCGCATTCCACAAACTCATAGTGATCGACCATGCTCGGGATATTGAGGCCTGAAGTTCCCATCTCCATGCAGTCGATTTCATCTCCGGAGTCGTCGATCACTACAGGTCCGAAGAGCGAGCCTTTCGCCTCTGCGATAAGGTGCAGATCTTCTCTGATTGCGCCTGTAGCGGTTTCGATGTCAACGATCACCGGGTCCGACTCGTCCTGATCCTCGAACGTGTTCTCGTCAAGTCCGGGCACCGTGTGTTTCAGCTGGTAGTAAAGCTCTCTGATAGAGGCGGTTCGTCCTTCCTCGACAAAGTTCTTGGCCTTCGAGGCCACAAGCATCGTCTGCATGAACTTTCTCGCATGCGAGATATTGAGGAACTTGCGCGAGGAGTACTTGTCGCCAAGCTTCAGTCTTCCCTCATCTTCGTCGTACTCGACGTTACTGGATGAACGTACCTTTGTCTCTATCTCAAGGTTTTCCGAGTCCGGGTCTTCAAGCTGTCTCCGGATCTTCTTTCCAAGGTTTTTGAGTTTGGCAAGCGTTTCTTCGTCGTTTTCAAAACTCTTCTTTGGCATTACTTCTCACCTTTCCGTGTGAAGTCAGCGGGCAAATCTCTGATTTGCGTCATGTCTTTCACCTTCTAAAGCTGTTCAGGGTTGTAGTCGCGTTCGACCAGTTCCTGGATTTTGTCTTCGATCTCTTCCGGATCGCCTTCTTCCGCGAGTTCGGCTATGGCCGGCCCCATCTCTTTGGCGTAGGAAGTAAGTTTTCGCTTCTTCTTCTCCTGGATTTCTTTTCTCTCCTTTCTTCCGATGTAGCGGCCGAGCTTTCTTCCTGCTTCCTGGAGCGCGAGCTTCATCTCCTTCCTGATCGGATCATAGTTCGCGACCGCCTCCTTGCCTTCAGAGGTGAAAGGAACCCATACCGATGCGATGTGTACAAGAATGTAGACAGGGCCCTGAGGTCGGTCGCCTGTCTGCGAAATATTGTACCTGTTCCATGAGACCTCTTCTATGGCTTTAGTGGTTACACACGAAGATTTCTTGTAGAGAAGCGGAACCTTGTTCGCGAATCGGAGCTCGGAGTAGCTGCCCTCGTCCTCGATGTCTCCACCGTAGGCTATCCCGACCTCTACCTGGAACGGGTTTCCCTTGTAGACCGTCGGCTTCCTAGTGATCGCGGTCGAGAACTCAGGGTTCAGCTCCTTCTTGAGCCCTTTCAGCACAAGATCTTCTCCTATAGGTGAAAGACAGTTTGTCGGCGGCGACTGGAGCTTGACCTCCTGCGCCGCGTCCAGCAGCGTTTCGATTTCATCCTTATCCATTGTGTTGGGCCTTCTACCTGTATCGATCCCTGCCTCCTCGCAGATGTTCTCTGCGCTCTTTCTTCCGACACGCGTGAACTCGTTCTGCAGGAATGAGGAGACGGTTCGCGCGTCCGTGTTCTCTATCATCCTCATCAGGACGCCAAGCTCGACGCCGTGAGGGTGAGGCTTAATTTCTTTCGGCCGCGGAGGCAGTTCGTTTGAGACCCGGGGATACTCGATGCGGTTTCCATCCGGCTCTCTGAGAACTACCCTGGCGTACGGGTTCATGATTGCAGTGTGTTTCAGGTAGTTGCGGACGCTGTGATGGCCTTTCGTGTACTTGGCCTCGATATCCATCTTGATCGTGGTTCCGTGGTCGAAGTAGTAGTCCTTGTCGCCGGGAAATTCATCGCTATCCTTGTCGACCACCTTATCCTCTATGATCTCTGGCTCGTTCTCCTCTGTATCGATACGCACGATAAACTTGTGGCATGGTTCGCCTTCTTGTTTGGAGTAGACCGTTACCGGTTCGCCTGTGGTGAGCTGCGCGTACATCGCAGAAGCTGAAATTCCAATCCCCTGCTGTCCTCGGCTCTGCTGCAGCTTGTGGAACTTGGAGCCGTAGAGAAGCTTTCCGAATACTTTCGGAATTGTCTCCCTATCGAGCCCGATTGCGTTGTCCCTGATCTCGACGCGGCATTTCTCCTCTCCTATCTCGTCGATCAACACGTGTAGTTCCGGGAGAATCTCATCTTCTTCGCAGGCGTCAAGCGAGTTGTCGACAGCTTCCTTGACAACTGTTATGATCGATTTCTGGGCGTTTTCGAACCCCAAAAGGTGCTTGTTTTTCTCAAAGAACTCCGCCACCGAGATCTCACGGTGGTCGGATTCTGGTTCGATCTCTTGGTCTACTCCATTTGGCATAGTATCACGTTTTGGACTATCGTTTTATCTTGGCTTTGTTCTTTTCAAGGTAGTTATACGCGGAAGTGTGTGAACGGCCCTGAAGCAGCTGGTTAATCACTTCAGCGACTATCTGGATGTTCTGCGCGAACCCGATGACTCCGATCGTCTTGCCGTAGACTGAGATGTCTACATTGCCTTCTTTCTCAAGATGGCGTCGCGTCTCGCCGTCCCTGCCGATCACACGGCCTTTCAGACGTCTCCGCGAGTTCTCAGTGTCCGCATAGTCGTTTATATCGATCAGGTGCAGAGTAACGTTCTTCTCAGCCAGCTTCACAGCCTTCTCCGGGTTGAAGCCCCGGCCTACTGCCCGAACGATCCTCTGGGCATCCATCTCGTCGATCGCATCTCCCTCTATCTTTACGAGATTGTCCTCGATCGCCAGTTCGCATTCTGTAAGCTCCTCTATCTCTTTCTTACTTTCACCGTCCTCTCCTATCAGGACGGCAACTCTTTCCTCAGGTATGCGAACCTCTTTCATCAATCTCTGTGCTAGATTGCCGCGGCAACCTTTTTATACCTTAAATCATTGATTCAGGCCGTCTTCGGGGGAAATAACGGACTGGAAGGCTTTCTCTGGACGCGGTTTCGCGCCCTGTCTCTCGAAGAAATCCGCGATGTTCTCTATATCGCGTCTCAGCAGCTTTTCAGCCTCCGGATGCGTTACATGGACTCCCTGCGAGAAGTCTATCCAGACCAGTGAGTCCCCGGCAACAAGGATGTTGTACTCAGACAGATCTCCGTGAACCAACTTGCACTCGTTCCACAGACTCTTTATGCACTCTAGCGTCATCTCGTAGGCTTCCTGCGGGTTCTCGATTTCAACATCTTTCAGCTTTGGGTACGGCGAGAAGTCCTTTCCTATGAACTCCATCACAAGAACATTGTTCCTTATCGCCAGCGGTTCAGGACATCGCAGGACTTCGCGAGCCTTCTGGAGGTTACGATACTCCTTTTTCGCCCATTCGTAGATCACGGAGCGCCGGTCATCCCTGAAGTTTCGGAAACGTTTATCCCCGCGCAGGTAATCCTTCATCTCCCGGAAGCTGCCGGCACGAGTCATGTAAATCTTGACTATGACACGTTCACCTTCAGACGTGTCAGCGAGGAACACCACCGATTCTTTCCCTGACTCGATCGTGCCGTAGAGCTTTTCGATAACTCCGTCCTCCGACATCTTCAGGAGCGTGTCAAGAGTCGAGTCCTCGAGAACATTCTGGACAGCCTTTCTCGCTTCTGAAGAATCAAACATCCGGCGCGATTCTTCACGCCAGCGCTCCTCGAAGTCACGGTTTTCCTCGTCCATGTATACAAGTTGCTCTGAAGAATTAAAACAGTCTTACAGGAACTCCGAGATTTCGCCAAGATAACCGTTCTCTTCCAGCCACTCTGTTTCGGCTTGAGAGTAACTGTTTACGATATCGCCTTTCTCGTCGCCCTGAACCTTCCACGGCTCGATCAGAACCACGGAGTCGCGCTTGACCCAGATCCCCCGCTTCTTCGAGCCAGGAATTCGGCAGATGCGTTCGTTGCCATCAGTACAGTAGACACGGTACTTTCCACCTCCGACCTTCCGGAGAACGATCCCAAGTACTTCTTCTCCCTCGGGTTCGCGTACTCTGCCGACTCCTTCTTCCTCATCTTCGGGCATAGGAACACGTTGTGAGTGAAGATTTTTAAACCGTTTACAGCCTGACCGATATAACGTTGCGGTAGACCTTCTGGCCGTCCTCCTGCCCTACGAGTTCGTAGGAGCGCTTGACTTCCGGGTCGTGCCGGGACTTCAGCGAGTTCAGGAGCTCGCCGGCAATCTTCTCAGTCGAGAGGAAAAAGTCAACGCCGTCGCTGTTCTTGTTAATGTTCGAGAGAAAGTCGTTGCGATCCTCATTGGTGACCTCTGCAGCTCGCTCCGCCAGCTCTTCTGAGACTCTTTCGAGGTCTGCGTTGCCTCTCAGCTGCATCTTGACCTTGTAAAAGCCGCCCTCGAAACGCGAACAGTTATCGCACTCCTGATTGTGGATTTTCAGCTCGGTGTCCTGCGAGCTCTCAATCTCTCCCTTGAAGCTGTGGACGCGAACGAACATTCGCTCGTCCTCCTCCCAGTACTGCAGCTCCATCTCAATGTCTTCCTCGGAGAACTCGGAAAACTTCGCAGCCAGCTGATCCTGAAGCGTGTACTCCTCAATCCATTCGCCGCGTTTCCGCATCCTTCCACAGACCGGACACACCGTGATTTCAACGGTCGAAGGCAGCTCGATAAGATCATACGTCTCACCGTAGCAATCGGCGCAGAGTTTCTTCTTGTTGCCGTAAAGCCTTTCCGTCTCCTCTCCACACTTCGGACAGAATTTTGAAAGTTCCATGTCGGAAACTTCGGCTCTGAAGCTTATAAGTCAAACTTTAGCCGGTCGCCCTGCTCCAGGCCCAGCTGTTCGAACGATTCGAGCAGGTACCGGTAAGGCTTATCAGGCGAGTAAAGCTTCCAGGTCCTGGGATTCTTCGTCCACGGCTCCGCTCTCTGCACGCTGATAACTTCCCTATCAGCGTTCATGAAATACAGATGCAGCGGCTTCGAGAGAAACATCATGTCTATTCTTGCCCGGGTATTCCAGGGGAAAACAAAGAGCATCTTGCCCTCTCCACAGAAACTGAGGCCTTTCATCCTCTCGAAAACAGTTTCCGCAACATCCACTTCGTATGTATCGCCGTTCACCTCAACTTCCATAGTTAACGCCTCAAAAACCGGTAAAGCCATGATCCAAAACGCAGGAATCCTGGAACCAGCAGAAAGATTATGCCGCCGACACCACAGGTAATGGTTCTCCGCCATCCCTCTGCGCTCGGCTGCTCCTCAACAGTCATCAACTGGCTTACGAACTCTGGCGCCGCCCCACAGTTCTTCTGTAACAGCGGCAGGATCATGCCGTTGAACTCTGTTATAGCCGGCAGGGCGAACTCAACGAACGCGACTACCGCAGCCGCAGCAATCACAAGCCTGTAGGTTTTGATCTCCTATCCCCTGTGGACTTTTTCCGGACGCAGTTTAAAGAGCGACACGGTCAGCTGATATACTCTATCATATTCATCGTGTTGTCAGCCAGCCCTACCAGCGGCCTGAGGAAATCTGCCAGCACCGAGTTGACCGCTGAACGCAGCGGCGGCGTAAACGCGTAGACAATGAACAGGATGCCGAGTATGATCAGCATCCACGCCTTCAGCGAAAACATGCGCCCGCCACCTGAACTGTCAAGAGACGGCTTCTTGCCTGGAGGCCTCATAACTCCGAATTGTAGAGCCGAGTTCAAAAAGATGTCGCGATCCAGAAGCCCCCTGGCTTCGAACTCTAAGAAAGCGCCCGCACAGGGATTAATGAACGAACTGCCCGGGAAAGCAGTTCACAGTTCCCGGAAGGCATGCCGAGCATGCCTTATTGCGCAGTATCAGCGTAACGATACGCCCGCACAGGGATTTGAACCCTGGATCTGCACCTCCGCAAGGTGCCGTCTTTCCGCTAGACCATGCGGGCTTGTGTAGTCAAGCGTTTCCGGGTTTTAAAAGTGGTTCCGTGGGTTTTCCGTAGGCTTTTATTATGGTTGAGGGCTGTTAATCTTGTATGAAGAAGCAGGAGTGTTCAAGCTGCGGAAGGAATCTTGAGGCCGCGGAAACGTTTGTAGAGTTCCCGTGCCCGGAATGCGGAGAGACTGTTGCGCGGTGCGGTCGATGCAAAAAGCTGTCTAACGACTACGAATGCCCGGAATGCGGTTTCAACGGGCCTTGAGGAGGTGAAGAATGATGCCAGAGTTCCTTGAGAACATCGTTGAAAAGCTGAAGAGCCTCTTTTAGAGGCTCTCTTACTTCTTACAGTTTTTTTCTCCTTCATTTTCCATTCCTGTTTTTAAGTTTTCAGTGCGCGCTGTTCTACAGGTGTTTTACGAAATGAAGATGAACGTTGTGTTCAAGGTCATGCCAGAGGATGCGGAAACCGATTTAGAGAATATCAAGAAACAGGTCAAGGAACGCCTTGACATAGACGACGTCCAGGAGGAAAACGTTGCGTTCGGACTGAAGGCGGTCAAGGCTTCGACAATCGTTACAGAGGAAGAAGGCGGAACCGACTACGTTGAGAACCAGCTTGAAGATATGGAAGGAGTGCAGAGCGTCGAGATAGAGACGGTCAACAAGATCTAGTCGAAACGAGTTTTTCCTCCTCCACAGGCCTTGCAGCCGTACTCTAACTTGCAGTCCTCGCAGACCTGTGAGCCGCATGCCTCGCAGGTCGTGACCGCTTCTTTCTTGCCGCAGTAGTCGCAGGTCATGTCAACTGTTTAAACTTCAGGACGTAAACCGTTTTCCATGGGTGTCGACCTCGGCGATCTCGTTGAGCGGGAAGAGATCGAATTTGCAGATCTGAATGACAGGGAGATCGCTGTCGACGCGATGAACACGCTCTACCAGTTCCTATCTATCATCCGTCAGCGCGACGGGACGCCTTTGAAGGATTCAGATGGGAACGTTACCTCGCATCTCTCCGGGCTTTTCTACAGAAGCATCAACCTGCTGGAGAACAATATTCGCCCAGTGTACGTTTTCGACGGCGACACTCCTGAACTTAAGCAAAAAGAGACGTCGAGAAGAAAGAAAAAGAGGGAGGAGGCTCGCAAGAAATGGAAGGAGCTGAAGCAGGAGGGGAAAGTTGAAGAAGCCTACTCGAAGGCTACCCAGAGCTCGAAACTGACGTCCGACATGGTTAAAGAAGCGAAGCTGCTGCTTGACGCCATGGGCATCCCCTACGTTGAAGCGGCGAGCGAGGGCGAGGCCCAGGCGGCTTTCATGACGACGGTCAGCGCTGAAAACAGGGTTTACGCCGTGGGCTCTCAGGACTGGGACTGTCTTCTGTTCGGTGCGGAGCGCATGGTCAAGAACCTGACTACCAGAAAGACCCGGAAAACTTCGAGCGGGGGCAGGAAAGAGATCTCCACAGAGCGGATCGAGCTTGAATCCGTGCTTGACCAGCTTGAGATTTCCCGGGAAAAACTTGTGTGGATGGGCGTCCTGATGGGCACCGATTTCAACCCGGATGGCGTCCACGGTATCGGGCCTAAAACCGCGCTGAAGCTTGTGAAAGAGTACGATGACTTCGATGCGCTGCTGGAAGATGAGAAAGTTGAGTGGGAATCAGAGAACGATCCGCGTACCATCCGCGACTTCTTCCTGGATCCTCCTGTTGAGGACAAAGAGTTCGAGTTCGGCGAGCCGGACGACGAGAAAATCAGGGAGGTACTGGTTGAAAGGCACGACTTCTCTCAGGACAGGGTTGACTCCGGGATCGAAAAGCTTGGTAAAGCCCTTGAATCCCGGCAGTCCGGTCTTGACAGCTTCACCTAACGCATCTCGCGGACTTCCTTCAGGATAATCCTCATCATCTCGCCGAGTTCTTCGTAGCCTTCACGGATCTCCTGTATCTGTTCCTCGTTCTGCTCAACCTTGTCCAGGATAACTTCTACATCGCTCTCGGAGACCGGAGAATCTTGAGTTTCAAAATCCCGGAGCTCTTCATAGTTCTCCTCAACACGCTGCTCAACTTCAGTTATGCGTTCCTCAAGGCTGCGCATCTCCGCCGAACGGTCTTCTACAAGCATCTCAATGCTCTCGTTCAGCTTCGTGATCGCCTCCGAAGTTTCACCGTCCTTTAGCTGCTCGTACTCCTCCTGTGAAAGAAGCTTCAGGTCTGAGAGATCGTCAAAGTCATTGAATAGCCACTTGAAATCGGATACGATACCTTTCAGGCTTTCGACCTCGTCCTCCAGCTGCGAGACATCCCGATCTTCCTCTGCTTCACGTAGCTTATGCAGCTCCTTGTCAAGATTCTGAACTCTCAGGCGCAGCTGGTCGAAATCCCTGGCGTCCACATCCTCCAGCTTTTCTGATAGTTCCTGGAGCTCTTCTTCAAACTCTTCAAGGCGCTCTTCCGATTCTTCAAGCTCTATTATCCTGTCGCGGAGTTCTTCAAGTTCTTCCTCGGCACCGGCTGATTTTACGCCTTCTTCCAGTTCCTCGAACCTTTCAAAAACTTCGTCTATCTGTTCGTCAAGTTCTTCCAGCACCTCATCCTGTTCAAGATTTTGAAGCGCTTCTTCAAGATCTTCCACGTCTTCGCGCAGTTCTTCAATCTCTGCGGAGGCATCCGAATCCTCGAGTTTGCTGATGCGTTCCTTGATGTCCTCGAGCTCTTCTTCAAGATCTTCAGTCTCATCCGGTTCGAGTTCTTCGATCTCCTGTTCCAGTTGCTCTACTCTTTCCGGGTTCGCACCTTTGGCGGACTCGACCTCTTTTTCGAGTTCTTCCACACGTTCCTCCGCGTCTTTCTTCACTTCTTCCACGAGGTCGGACTTCTCCGCCAGCCTTTCCTTGACCTCCTCAAGTTCCTTCTCCAGGCCGTTGTCGAGCATCTCATCCTCGATGTCGCTTACCGAGGCCCTGAGTTCTTCGATACTCTCCTCCAGTTCCTCAATTCTTGAATCGTCTACAGCGTCTTCGCCTGAAGCACCTTCTGTCTCGGCTTCAGCTTCCTCGTCAGAACCGGTCGCCTTTCCGATCAATCCTTGGTTCTCTTCTCCAGATTCTTTCTCCTCTTCGGTTCCTTCGTCTTCTTCCTCAGTGTCCTGAGAGTCTTCGTCAAGGAGGACGTCCTGAGAGTCTTCTCCGGTTTCATCCCTGGTTTCTTCGAAATCGAGCTCTTCCTGCTCATCTTCTTCATCTATTATGAGTTCGTCTTCTGCGGCGTCTTCTTGTTCCTCCTCCGAGGATTCTGTGCTGTCCATGAGTGATTCCTGTTCTTCATCGTCTTCTTCCCCGAATATAACGTCCTCCGCCATAGAAATTGACCTCTTAATACCAAGGAGTACTCAAAATGTTAAAACTCTACCGGTCTTTGAGTACGGTCTTGATAGCCTCTGAAAGATCTGTTACATCGGACAAAAGCTGTTCTACCTCTTTCTCATTGTCGTGAATCCTTGACTCAAGCGAGGCGACTTCTTCATCCATCGCTTCCCAGAGCTTCTCGACTTTTTCATCGACTTCGTCGACTCTTGAGCCTCCTGAACCTGAATCCTCGACCTTGTCCTCCAACTGGTCAAGCCTGGTATCAACGAAGCCGGTCTTTTCCTCTACTCGATCCTTCAGCTGCTCTACCTCTTCCCTGATGTCCTCAACAGGCTTTTCTCCATTGACCGACTTTTCCTCGATCTTCTCCTCTATGCGTTTGTCGAGGCTTTTCCCCTTCATAAGCTCGTTTTCCAGCTCTGTAAGCCGGTCTTCCAGGTTCTGAGACGCCTGGCTTTCCGCTTTCTGTTCTATCTCGTCGAGTCGCTGCTGGAGCGTCCTGTCCGAGTCAAGTTCAAGACGTGCGACACGTTCTTCAAGGTTCTGGATCTCGGATAGTTCTTCAGACTCGTCGGACACTATCTTTTCCTCAAATTCCTGGAGCCTTGATTCAAGCCTGGAGATTCTGGACTCTATGTCTTCTTCGCTCCCGGTCTGGACGCCGTCTTCCTCGACGTGTTGCTGTATCTCTTCGCGGGCTTCCTGTATCCTGTCCTCTATGGAAGAGGCCATGTTTGAATCATTGTTGTCGGGGTTAATAAACTTCTTCCAGCCATACATTGGTGTTATGCGGCCGGTACTGTTAGTCGTGATGGACGGAGTCGGGCTGAAAGATGGGGAAAACAGGAACGCGTTTTTCCGGGCCGAAACTCCGAATATAGATTCTCTTATGGACTCCGGTTTCGTGCAGCTTGAGGCATCCGGAGAGGCTGTTGGACTCCCCGAGGGCTACCAGGGAAACAGCGAAGTCGGGCACCTCCACCTCGGCGCAGGAAGACGGGTCCCGCAGCGCCTGACCCGTATAAACAATGCTATCGAAAACGGCAAGCTTGCGGAAAAGGAGGCGCTGAAGTCAGCTCTGGAACGCGCGGAGAGAAAAGACTCTGCGATCCACCTCGCAGGCATCGTCAGCGACGGCGGTATCCACGGCCACATCGATCACCTGGAGGCGTTGATGGATATTGCCTCGGATTACGATGCAGATGTTTTCATCCACTGCTTCACAGACGGCAGGGATGTACCACCGAAGAGCGCCGGGAAGTACCTCGAACAGGTGGAGTCTTGGTGTGAAACCTATGATGCAGAGATCGCGACCGTGATGGGTAGGTACTACTCCATGGACAGGGATAGGAACTGGGAAAGAACATTCAAGGCCTACCGGGCGATGGCTCTCGGAGAGGGATTCCAGTTTGAATCGATCTCAGAGCCTCTGGAAGCTACCTACGAGGGTGGAGACTACGACTACTTCGTCAGGCCTTCCTCCAGGAAAAGTTACAGCGGTATGGAAGACGATGACGAAGTGATATTCTACAACTACCGCGCCGACCGTGAGCGACAGATAGAGGAAGAGCTTGTCGCGGACGTCGATCCTGACGACTTCGAGGAGCCGGTACATCCGAACTTCACATCGATGTTCCGGTACGAAGAGGATATTGAGACTCCTGCAATATTCGAGAAGAAAATTGTCGAGGACACGTTAGGCGAGAAAGTTGAGGATAACGGTTACTCGCAGCTCAGAGTGGCGGAGTCGCAGAAGATACCTCATGTAACGTACTTTTTCAACGGTCAGCGAGAGCTCGAGTTCGAGCACGAAGACCGCGAGTTCGTGGAGTCGGACAAGATCAAGGCGTACGACCAGGCGCCGGAGATGCATGCAGACGAGATAGCCGGAAAAGTCGTGGACGCGGTCGAAGAAGGCTCGCACGACTTCATACTGCTGAACTTTGCCAACGGAGACCTGGTCGGCCACACCGGCGAAATGGATGCCGCGGTCACCGCCATGGAAACCGTTGACAGGAATGTCGGCAGGCTTGTAGATGCAGTCGATGGTACGGATTACGCGATGCTGGTGACTTCCGACCACGGCAACTGCGAGGACATGGGGCCTGAGGACGATCCGAACACTTCGCATACGACTAATCCTGTTCCGCTGACATATTTCAACGCAGACGTGGATGCGGAGGACGGCGAGCTCTGGGAGGTCGCAAACCTCGTTGAGAGGATAATGGATCTCTGACTAACAGGCTTTCGACCAGGAAGAAGTGTTGCAGTTCGGATAGTTCTCCACTATGCCGGAAAGCTCCCCGGGATTCTGTATATTGCCGTTCCTGCAGTTCATCGCGTTCATATACTTGGTCTCTCCTATACGACACTTTGCCTCCTGGCTCTGCCCTTCAAGAAAGCTGTCGAATCCCTCGATTCTGCCCTGGAGCATGAATATAACAACCATTGCCGTCATAAGCACGACGGTGGCGACAAGCAGGAGCTCTATGGTCTTCTCCATCCTATCCTCCTTCGACCGTTGAACAATCTACACTGTCCGTCCTGACATCCCATTTCGATGGCAGACCGTCGATAACGTGCATGTTGCCGCTTGAGCCCTGTGTAAGACAGGAAGACGGCGTATCAACAGTAGGCGCTCCTGAGACGCGGCACTGTGTCTGTATAGTCGACTTGCAGGCCTGTAGATTGGATGTCTGGCCGAGATCTCCCAGTCCGCCCTGTACAAGGAATATCATGGTTAGAGCCGCCATCATCAGCACCGAGGCGGAGATTATAAGCCATAGTATCTGGGAGAGCCCTTTGCGCATGTTACGACTTTCAGAGAGCTTGAATAAAAATGCTTCCATGAAAGGGAAGAGAAATAAGAGGTTTTGCCGCGGCTGTCTCGCGGCTTTTTACTTGGAGAGGTCGATCTGGATAGAGGAAACGTTGAGCTCGTCTCCTTCATCAGTTTCTATCTGGTCGGTGTCTATGGCGATGTCCTCTACTTCCGCGTCTTCCTCGAACTTCTTCTTCACTATCTCCGCAACGTCTACTGCTCTTGAGATCGCTTTGCCCCTCGCCTTGACGTGAACTGTTTCGTGCCCTTCACTGAACTGGGTTACTACTGCGAGCACATAGCTCATCGCAGGTTTGGAGCCGACATACACTGTATTGTCGTCTTCTGAGTCTTCTTGTTCTTCTGGCACTGTTGATCACCTGGTTCAGAGTTTTTGACCAAGCTATAAATTAGTTCTCTCGGTCGAAGCTCTGGCTGTAAGAGTCCACATCAAACTCCAGGCTTTTCCAGCCTCTGTTGAGGAGCAACTTTCTCTCTTCATCCCTGACTTCAAGCTCCGCCACCGATCTCTCCGGAGTAATATTCATGTAGACGTCGTGATCGTAAGCCGTGC
>JBDGSK010000052.1:0-6907 GCA_042217575.1 Candidatus Nanohaloarchaea archaeon
TTAAAGGAGCTAGAGAATACTGCATAATATATGGAATTTACGGAAAATTGGCTCCTTAATCTCTGACTGCCAAATAAATCATGTTACTTACTTCGATAAATTATTCTTTTCTTTTTATAGTAATGTAAATTATATGGGGGATAAGCCATAGGCAGCTAATTATTCCCAAAAGATGTTTTCTCGGCCTGTTAAATCACATCCTATATCTAGTCTGTAAGTAATGGGTACCCGGCTAACCTCTTCAACTTCTATAATGCCTTTTTCTTCGAGGATGTTTCTCTGTTTTCTTATCTTCTCGTCACTATATCCTTTCTCTAATTTACTATTTAGTCTGCTTTTGAGCTCTGTTTTTGTCAGTTTTTCTTCTGAAATTTTTAGCATCCCCAGTATATCTGTTCTTACTCTATGTTGGCTGAGGCCTATCTTTGGGAATCTGCCTGTTCTTTCTAAAGCTTCTACTCTGAAGGCCTTATCCTCCATAGTGGAGTTTTTCTCCAGGTAGTTTATGTTGTAGTCTTTGAGCCATTTCCATTTGGTTTTCATGGATTCTACTTGTTCTTGTTCGGTGCCTAAGACTATAACAGTAGGCCTGTTTGAGTCTTTGCATGCTCTGAAACTTATTTGAAGTAGCTCCTGCTGTGCTTTAGTAAGCCGGTAACTCTGCATCAGCTTATCTTTGTCTCTTGCGGTATCTGATTCGATAATATTTTCCCAGTCTGATCTGAGATATCCTTCACTGTGGATATTTTGGAGCGGCAACCCGAGAGCTATTATATTGTCTTCATCTATTTCTACTCCTTCCGAGTCTGTTCCTCTAGCATAGTAGATATTGCTGAACTCTTCTGATTCTAGTCTGCTGGCCTCTTCTTTACTTCGAGCAAATAATGCAACAGAACCTTCTACACTGTTGACCAGCATTTCAAGTTTCTCTAAGTTATCTTCTTTGTTCTGCCAGAACCGTTGATATGAATGTCTGGCATCCTCAAATATGAGATCTAACTCAGGTCTATGAGTGGTATAATCTATATCTACCTCCTGAGGATCTAGACTCCACCACCACTTTGTAAAGATCTCATCGTCTAAAGGTGGAGGTGTGCTGTCTATGAGGAAAGTTTCAGAGGATTTCACGGTAATTTCTTTGAATAACTGTCTGCTTTCCTTCCTTCTGGTTTTCTTCCTTAATACTAGATTAACAGTATTTTTGTCTCCGATACTGTTGATGAAATCCAGATCTAGGCCCACATCTTCCTCATATAATTCATAGAGTAAGGATATAGCTGTAAATAAATTCTTCAATTCTTCCTGATTTGAGGTATGAGCCAGGTAGTTCTCTAACTCTTTCTTCAAAGTAACTGCGCCCTTAAATTTAGGTTTTTCTACATCACCGGTATCAGGGTCTCTGATAGCTGCTGCGACTTCTGAGGAAGCGATCCTCTTCAAAACTGGTATCTGCTCTTCCCTCTCTAAGGCCTTGAACCCGTCCTTTAACTCCTTGCTTTTCTTTTTGAACGCTTTCTCTACTATGTAGTTTATCAATTTTTCCAGATTTGGCTGTAGTTTTCCCTTCAAGTTGCTTTCGGCACGTTCTATCATCTCTTGAGGAAGCTCTACTTCCGCCAGGTTCTCTTCAATCCACTGGAAAATAATCTTTAGATGGCTTTTCCTCGTGTTAGAGGGCTCTAACTCTAATTCATCTATTCTGCTTAGCTGCGGTATGTATCTTGCCTCATCGAAGATGAAGACGGCGTTTTCAGCTTTGTCAAGGAAATTGGTTCTATCTAACATCAATGGTAGACTGCTGTACGTGGTGAAGATTGCAAAGGATTTGTTTTCATGTAACGAGGTACGAATAGTTTCAGTTACAAGATGTGGACCGCAGAGATTGTGTTTCTCTCCAAGTTTGTTTACCGTATCAACATCTAAATTCTGGTGGTTGCGGAAGATCTTATTTTGGATAAACTCTTTAGATATATCAGTTTCTCTGTTGCACTTTTCTCTGTGCTTCAAACGGTTTAACCAGTATTCATCACTTTCTGGGAAGTTATCGCAGAGAAGATTGCCTCCAACGCGGATAATGTAGGGTAGTGTTTTCTCGCTTACATGGCTGCTGTTATAGGTTTTAGTGGCTGATTGGACATTATCTATAGTTCTTGCCACAAAAACCATCTGTAAATTTTCTTTATTTGTTTTTAGCACTCTCTCCATGGTTTGAGTGGTTTTATGTGACCTTGGCGAGCCTGAGATGCAGGCGACTTTGCCTGGACTGTTTTCTTCCTCTGAGCTTGCCTGGTCGATTAATTTCTTATATCCTGAGTTATAATTTTCTTTCATAGTAAAGAGCACCTTGAGCATCCTCTGGAGTCTTCTGGGAGAGCTGGCTCCAGAGGTTTAATCCTCTTATTGTTCCTGTGAGAATACTTTTTGGTAATCTTCCAATTTCTTCTGCTCATTCAGCTTAAGGTAGTTTCTAGCCGTTACCTGAGGATTTCTATGCCTTGCTAGATGGGCAGTACGGTTTAAGTCTTGGATTTTGTCGTAGACGTGGTGAATAAAGCTTTTCCGGAGCTTATGAGCGCTTATCTTATCTGCCTCGTTAATGCCTGCTTTTCTTGCTGCTTTCTCTAATTTTTTATTGAATATGTGTCTCTCCTCGGCTATATCTAAGAAATGGTTGTTGCGTTCCTCTTTCTGTCGAAAAACATGTCGGAAGGAACCTTGCGTCTCTAACTTTTGGTAAAGCTGCTGGTAGCTACCCTCATAGTTATAGCAGTCTTTGATATAGCTCTGTAATTCGTCTTCATATTCTGTTTGTAAGTATGCTTTTTCCGACCTAGGATTAGATTTCCGGCCTTTGGCATACTTAGATGGAATTTCTACCTCGATCCTGTCTTCTTTAAACTCCAGCCATTCTGGTGTGAGATGCAAAACTTCGTAGGTTCTAAGACCGGAGTAGAACATCAATGCTATACTGAGTTTAGTCTTCCTCTCATCAGCTGTATCCATAATTTTATTGACCTGGTCTTCTGAGTACCTTATCTTCTGAGGCCTAGATTTAGGTTTCTTCAGCTGACTAGAGTCGGGCAGTTTTTCGGCTAAATTTTTCCTATCTGTAGCTTTGAGGTACTTGTCTACTGCTAGGTAGAGGTTGTAAATGAATCTGTTTCTGCTGTTTCTTTCTTCCTCAGATTTACCGAATCTTCTTTTAGCTTGTTTTTTGGCAACCTTCTGGAAATTTTCTATGTTCCTCTCGGTAAGTTCGAAATCTACTTGGTGAAGGTATCTGCTGTACTGCACTATGGAGTTAGGGCTGATATCACCCTTTAGATATTCGATAAATTCTTCATAGTCAAAGTTATCGTTACTGTATTCTGATTTCGTCTCTTCATCTTTACCTTTTATTGCGTTGAGTATCTCAGTGGTGTCCATAAGCCTTCTCCTTAATAATTAGTTATTTTTTAGGTTACAAGAACCCCACGACCGGAACACGTGGGGAGGGGATAGACAGCAGTTTAACCGTATTTCCACGCCCTTAGCATTCACACGGCAGGGGTTTAAAGAAAAGAAAAAGTGTGGGAAGAAGTGGAACATCTACTTCTCACCTTCCCCCTGATTTTTCGGCCATCGTTCACTTCCTGACTCGTCGAGGTTGACGTCTACTTCCTTGTAGTCAGGATCGTCAACCTCAACTTGATGCTGGATGTGGTATAGCAGATCTTGGTCTGCGATACCAGTCTTCTCGGTGAACTCCAGCCCGCTGCCTTGGTCGTACTCCTTGTGCTCGATCTTCACTTTCCTTCCAGGCAGCTCCATGAGGCCGCATTCCATTACCTCCCTCAAGCTGATCAGTCGAGTACGGGATAGCCTGACTATGAAGGGTCTTGAAGAGTCCCCTTGGAGGAATACCGGTAGGTACGGCGATTTGCCTTCTTCACCGGTGTACTCCTCGTCGTCCTTCTTGAAGGGAGGGCCGGCTATGACTAGTTCGGCACCTTCTGGAGGGATGTTTGAGGGTTGAAGGAAACTCCAGCGGAAAGCGTTTGTCTCCTCCCATTCTGATTCCTCCATCATCTCCGCGCTGAAGTCTTCCTCCTCATCGAAGTAGACTTCATCGTCTTCTTCTTTTTTGTCTGATTTAGGGCCATGATTGCCCGACGAATTTTCTTCTGATGTAGTTGTCATTTTGATTTCACCTAGTGTTTTTTGCTAGAGGAATTCCGGAGATTTTGAATCTCGTTCCTAATCTCGCGGAGAGAATATTCGTGATACTGGAGTTCATACTCTTTGAATCTGAGATACTGTTCGAGGTCATCCCAGTTTCTGTTTCTTACTTTTCTGCGCTCTATGAGTGTGACTGACTCAATGATGTCCTCGGCATCCCAGTACTCCAGTATCTTTCGCAGGCTTCCTCTGGCGTAGTTCTCGGCCTGCTTCCATGAACTGAAGTGGGATGGCGTTTCTCCTCTGCTGCCAGGGTAGGAAAGCTCATCGTTGAGGTGACTCACTTTGTATCACCTCTTTCCTTACTAGCTGTTCTCCTGACCCAGAGGATGGACTCTCTAGCTAATTCATCCTCCACCTGCTTCACTTCCTCTTCACTGGCCTCTAACAGAGGTAAAAGCAGGCTCCGCCACCAACGCAAGGTTTCTTCGTTCACGGTAAGGCTGAACAAGACTATACATGCCGTATAAAGGGGACCTCACATGGTATGCAGGGTCGGTAGAAGAATCTCTAATAGCCTATTTTTGCCGAGGAAGTGGGCTCTGAATAATGGAAATTTCTATTAAACTTGGTTTTGAATGTACATACCATGAGGGGCTTTTCCGAAGACTTAATCGATACATTTTCTAAGAATGCAGCGGCCGAGATAAAGTATATCGTGGCTTTAGGGGATTTGGAGAAAAACAATAAGTCAATTAATACAGCCAAGATAGCGGAGCGAGCTGGAATAGATAGAAGAACTGTAGATAATAAAGCCGGGCATTTCGAGGAAGAAGGTGTTGTAAAAACCGAAAATATGGGGGAAGATCAAAAGGAGAATAAGCATGAACTTACGGATAAAGGATGGTCTCTATACAATATCTTGAAGCCTCTTGATGTGAATCTTTCAGATATTGAGGAATTTGTAATCCGGTTCAGGGAGAAGTTCTTAGTAGATCCTGATAAGGAGATTTTGAGAGACAAGTTCCCGCAGATTAATGAGCAAGTTTTCTCTAGGCTCCGGGAGTCCTTGGATTATGAACCTCCCAATGAGAGAACTAGAGAACGTAAAATGGAAGAGCTTACTCAAAAGCTGGAAGAGGCTATAACTACAAGGTATGAAGATGAATCGGAATTTGAGAATCTGAGTTATGTGAGTAAAAACAAGCAATTATTTGAGGATTTGGATTTGCCAGAGCCGGCCGAAGGAGTTCAGGAATTTACTGTTGAGCTTCCTAGGGAGTTTGAAAATTACGTTGATGTATCCGAGCTGGAAATAAGAGGAGGGATTGTGGAGATAGAATCGAATGCTCCTAATCCTGAAAATAAGGAAAAGGTAAGGGAGTGGCTTAAAGGAAAGAGAAGGAAGGAATTAGCCGATAACTCCTAAGTCCTCCAATTTCTTGACCAGTTCTTCCTCACTTAGTCCATTCATCCTCATCTTCGCAGTTTTCTTACCGGCTTCTTCGAGTTCTCTGACTTTATCAGCAGCTCCTTTGCTGAGACTCATACCGCAGTCTCCGCAGTAATCTTGAGTTGGAGGCCATGTTTCTCCGCAGCGTCCGCAGCTACGTCGCTCTAAAACGTTGCTTTCTTCTTCGCTGCTCTCTATCCCTGCTTCTTCAAGCCTTGCTTTCTTCATACGCTTTTCATTTTCTCTGAGATAATCAGTGGCGACATCTGAGCTTTTCCAGCCATGCCAGTACATAAGCCGGTTTAAACCCCATGTTTCGCCTTTGTGCGTAGCTGAAGAGTGTCTAAATACGTGGTTATTAATTTTCTTGTCTATCCCGGCCTTATGAGCTAGCTTTTTGAGAATCTGACTGGTGTTTGATGGATTCATCTTCTTTCCTGCGTATCCTCCAGTTCCTTTCGCGTTTAAATTGACGAAAAGAGGTGCTTCGGGATTATCCTTAGCAGGATGCTGCTCAAGCCAGTGTTGAAGAAGCTGAATACAGTCTGTAAGCGCTAGCTCTCTCGGTCCTTTGTCATTTTTGAGGGTTTTAACCTCGACAACAGCGTATTTCTCAGTCATCTCGAGATCTTCCAGTTTGATATCGAGTATTTCGCCTATCCGGGCTCCTGTTTCGAAGAAGAATAGAGGCATGAGCCGGTCTCTTGCATTCAACCCTTCTTCACTCATTTTCATTACTTCTTCAGGGGTGAGTGCCTCTATCTCGTTGGCTCGCTCTATCTTACCTTTTTTGAGGAACTTGGCGTTAACTATACGCTGAATATTGTCTGGTCTGTCCATTTCCTCCTCCCATAGGGTGTTGTAGAACTTTTTGAGGGCTGTTTTCCTATCGGCCTTCCACCAGTCACTATAATCTGCTGCCTGGATCTCTCCTATTGCTCCCCGCATTTGATCTTTGGTGGCTGTGTCTAGATCGAAGTTGATGTAATTCTCGAAGAGGGAGTCGAATATGGACAGGTACTTGTGGTTTCTTCGGGATCCGGTGGCGTCCTCGGCTCTTAGGTATCTGATGAACTTCTGTAAAAGCTTCTTGTTCCGTTCTGATATTTGTTCTTTTTTGAGGATTTTATCGAGTCTATCGTCAACTTTCTGTTTGTTGTAGGTTGTCATTTTCTTAGCCTCTTGTAAAGGAGACTCCCCTTTTATACAGGGGGCAGAGGCTAGCTAAACATCCGGAACAGCCCCTCTCGGGGCTTACCACTAAGCGTTCGAAGCCCTTCATCCGAAGGCTTGTGT
>JBDGSK010000053.1:0-4749 GCA_042217575.1 Candidatus Nanohaloarchaea archaeon
GGGGACAGGAAAACCTCAGAGAAGGAGAAAAAGAAGAGGCCTGGGTAACCTGAACCATCGCTCCGTACGGGACGCAAACTTAACACCGTAGATCAACAACTAATTCTACATGAGACCCGAAGAAACCCGGGAAAAGATAACCGGATACCTGAAGGACTACCTGCCGCCAGAGAAGAGCTACGTGATAGGACTGAGCGGAGGCCTCGACTCAGCCACCACACTGAAGCTCGCCGTCGAAGCAGTCGGAAAAAAGAACGTCAAGGCCTTGATAATGCCAGGCGAGCCCAGCAGAGAAAGGAACATGCAGGACGCGAGAGAACTCGCATCAGAACTCTCCGTCAGGACCGAAGAGAAAGGAATAGAAAGTATAGTAAGCGCCTACACCAGGGAAGAGGAAGGCCTTTCCAGGGAGGCGGAGGGCAACCTCAGAGCCAGGATCAGAGCGAACCTGCTCTACATGGAGGCGAACCAGGACGACTCACTGGTCCTGGGTGCGGGAAACAGGAGCGAACACCTCCTGGGCTACTTCACGAAACACGGAGATGAGGCAGCAGATATCAAACCGATCATAGAGCTCTACAAAACAGAGATAAAAGAGATAGCCAGAGATATAGGCCTCGACAACAAGTTCATCGAAAAGAAGCCGACAGCAGGCCTCTGGAGCGGCCAAACGGACGAGGAAGAACTCGGATACAGCTACAGTGAGATAGACCCGGTCCTCAGAGAACTCTACGACAGGAACAGCAGCCTCGAGAAAACAGCATCGGAAACAGGCCTTGAAAAAGAAGAAATAAGGGAGATAAGTAACCTGGTCCAGAGAACATCTCACAAGAGAGGCGGAGCAGGATACCCCGGCATCACGGAGAGGAAGATGCAGGTGCAATGAGATGGAAACGAACGACGAACTGGTCGACTACCTGAAAGAACAGGGATACATCGAAACGGAGAAGGTCGAGAAAGCATTCAGAACCGTGGACAGGAAGAACTTCGTCCCTGAAGGAAGCGAAGAAGAGGCCTACAGAGACCATGCACTGCCCCTGGAGGAAGGGGACTCGACCATATCGGCTCCCCACATGGTAGCTATAAACACGGAGCTCCTCGATGTAGGGGAGAACGATTCCGTTCTCGAGGTTGGGAGTGGTTCAGGGTACCAGCTGGCGATACTCTCAGAGCTGACATCCGACAAGGTAACCGGAGTCGAGATAATACCAGGCCTTGCCGAAAGATCCGCCCGAAGACTTGAAAACCATGAAAACGTCGAGGTGATCCAGGGCGAAGGCCTCAAAGCAGTAGAAGAGAGGTTCGACAGGATCCTGTACTCGTGCGCGGTTGAATCGTTTGAAGATGCGAAGGGGCACCTCAGCGATGAAGGAATCGCTGTAGCTCCGATACAGGAGGACGGAAGACAGGTACTTAAGAAGCTTCAAGACTCGGAGATAACGGAGCATGGACATGTACGGTTCGTACCGTACAGGGAAGCGGACGAACGTAAGGATTTTTGACTTTTCAGTAAAAAATATAAGCTTCGGACCTGGTTGTTGAGCTGATGGAAAGGGAAGAGATGGATGATCTTGTTCTCGCTGTGGACAGTCTTGAGGCGGTCGCCACAAGGACTCTGGATATGATGCAGTCCACCATCTACCGGGAAGAAGATTACAGGAGGAAGGAAGTCGACTCAGAAGTCGAGGTACCTCCTGAACTTCAGGAACAACTGGACTCAGAAAACATATACTACCTATGGAACGACGCAGAGAACAGGATCCAGCAGGCCCGTTCAGAGATCCAGAGACAGGGCCTAAACGACGTAAACAGATTCAGAAAAGACAGGATGTCAACCGAAGAAGCCCTGAGAGAACTCAACAGACAGCACCTGAGATACGGACATATCAACGGCCTTCTGAACAGCTACGGAAAGATCTTCGACGACATCTACGAAATAGACATCCAGGAAAGAAAGGAGGAAGTAGCAGAATCATACCCGGAGTTCAGGAACGTAAGAGATCAGATCAGACAGCTTGAACCCGGCACCTCCGACTGAAAAGGTTGTTTCTACCTCAGTTCATCTAAGAACCTATCACGGAACCCGGACTGCTCCAGCTTTTCTACATCCAGAGATTCCGCATCCTCGATCTTCCTATCGCCCGGGTCATCTCCGATCCAGTTTCCCGGGAGACCGAAGAAGTTACATCCGCGCCATGTATCTCTAGTAACCTGACCAACTCCTGTCGGGTGTACCCCCTCTATAGAACCTGTGATCACAAGTTTCAGCCCTGCAAGCTCGTCACCAGTCATTTCTCTTTCAGGCCTGACTCCCTCGTTCAGCAGATCCTGAACTAGTTCCTCGCCGGAACTCATGAAGAACGAGGTTATAGATTTGCTGACCTCTGGCCCCACATCGTTCAGTTCCATGAGTTCATCCTCTGAGGCCTCTCTGAGTTCCTTGAGCGTGAAGTTCTCGACCACAAGCCTCACGGTCATGCAGATTTTAGGTTTTTCTGCCACTTTGTCACGGCGTAGATAGAAGCTCAAAGCCAGATCCACTTCTTTATTAAAAAGTTTGTGATAATTAGTTCAAACATGATGAACAAAGTATCTTCTGGCGACGAAGCTAACGAGATCACACCTGAAAATTTGAAACAGCAGATTGCCGATGGTGAGGAGTTCCTGATTATCGACATCAGGCCTTCATCTGACTTCGAGGAATGGAGCATTGACCCTGGAAAGGGAGAGATTCTGAACATCTCTCGCTCCGAACTCGAAGGAGAAGTCTCCTCTGAGCTCGAAAAGGAGGCAGAAGACGCAAGCTCAGTCATTGTGACATGTGCAAAGGGGGAGTCAAGCAAGCCTGTCGCTCGATCTCTTGACCAGGAACTTGAAACAGAAGCCAAGATCCTGGAAGACGGTATGGAGGGTTGGGCCACCATCTACGAGAAGGAGAGCTTTGAACTTGAAAACGGAGAACTGGTACAGTACAGAAGGCCTTCTTCAGGATGTCTTGCCTACCTTGTGAAGAGCGAGGAGGAGGCGGTGGTCATCGACCCTCTGAGATCGTTCACCGACACCTACATCGAGGACTCAGAAGAACTCAAGTACGCCTTCGACACGCACATCCATGCAGACCATATCTCAGGGGTAAGAGACCTTGGAGAACGGGATGAGACCACGCCTGTTATCCCGGAGGCCTCCAGGGACAGAGACGTCCAGTACATCGATGAAGTGGAAACGGTAGAGGACGGCGAAACCCTCCAGGTAGGAGATGTAGAGATCAAAGCAGTACACACCCCTGGACACACTACAGGCATGACATCCTACCTGATCGATGGGAAGGCACTCGCCACAGGTGACGGCCTATTCGTCGAATCTGTCGCCAGACCTGACCTGGAGAAAGGAGACGACGGAGCACCGGATCAGGCAGCGATGCTCTATGAGACACTTCAGGAGAAAATCCTGTCAATGGACGACGACGTTTACATCGCTCCCGGGCATTTCAGCGATTCTGCGGAGAAACATGAAGGCCTGTACATGAGAAAGGTCGGAGAGCTCAAGGAGGAGATGGAACCTCTATCCTACAGCGAGGAAGAGTTCGTGGACTTCATCCTTGAAGACATGCCTCCAAGACCTTCCAACTATCAGGATGTCATCTCGACGAACCTCGGGAAACAGAGCGTTTCCGACAAAGAAGCCTTCGAGATGGAGCTCGGTCCGAACAACTGCGCAGCAACCGAGGAATCCATGGCCTGAAAAAGGCCTTCCCTCTTCCCCTTTCATCGGTGAATAAAGAATGATAGAAACTCTGTTCCCGAATGGCATAGCCAGCTACGCTCTTGGAGGCCTGCTGATAGGGACTGGCGTATCCTTCATCTACCTTATGACTTCCAGGATCCCGGGAGCAAGCACCTTCCTGGAGTCCACCCTGTCGTATATTTCAGACAATGAACGTGTACAGTCGTACAGAGAGTCCAGGAACTGGAGGATGATCTTTACTCTGGGCATAGTCGGAGGAGCTTTCCTTCACACATACTTATTTACACCGGGATTCTGGAGCACAGATGTAAGCGTTCTCAGGCTTTTCATCGGAGGGATACTGGTAGGTATAGGCACAAGGCTTGGGAAAGGCTGCACCTCTGGACACGGAGTAAACGGCCTTGGATCACTCAGCAAAACCTCGATGGCTGGGGTCGCCACGTTCCTGATCTCGGCGATACTGGCAGCCCAGACGATGACAGCATTCGGGGTGACTCCATAATGGACAGGGAATCAGTCCTGACACACATCACCATACTGGCCGGCGGCCTCGTATTTGGGGCAGGTCTCTCCGCGAGCAATATGGCGAAGCCCGAGATTGTACTTGACTTCCTCAACCTCCGGGACATGGGCCTCCTGTTCGTCATGTTCGGAGCAGCCGCAGTGACAGGCCTCACGTTCAATCTCCTGCCCAGGTTCAGGGAGAAAAGCCTCCTCATGGATGAGAAACTGGGGCTACGGAGAAAAGACTTCGACACCCATGTCATCATCGGAGGAGCGATCTTCGGCATCGGCTGGGGAATCTCCGGAGCCTGTCCCGGATCAGCCTATGCCAGCCTGGGAATAGGAAACCTGAAAATCCTCTGGGCAATCGGAGGGATGCTCATCGGAGCATATCTCCAGCTATACCTCAGAAAGGCGTTGAACAGGTGAATGAAACACAGCTACTGCTGACTGGGGGCATCGCACTCCAGTCAGTAGCCTATTACTTTTTCTACGAACAGG
>JBDGSK010000054.1:0-5447 GCA_042217575.1 Candidatus Nanohaloarchaea archaeon
TCTTCCCCGTTGCTGTTCCTCCGCAGACGAGTATGTTCTGTTTGTACTGCTGGCAAAGCCAGAGAAAGGCCATTATATCGGCTGAGGCAGTCCCGAGACTCATCATGTCGACGGCGGAGAAAGGGGTGTCCTGGAACTTTCTTATCGAGAACGTGGGACCGTTCGAGGTGACGTCCTCCGTGAGCGATGCATTGACACGTGATCCGTCGGGTAGCGCGCCGTCAAGCAGAGGATTGGCGTAAGACACGTAACGTCCACATCGCTCTGCGAGCTTGATGACGAGGTTTTCCAGAGTTTCGCTGTCGTTGAATACTACGTCGGACTTTACGGAGCCGAACTCGCTGTGTACGGCGAATATAGGAGTTCCTGTGCCGTCGCATCCCAGGTCTTCTATGTAGGGGTCGTGCATGAAGGGTTCAACTTTTCCAAGCCCTACAAAGTCTCTGTAGACGTAGTATAGTATCTTGTTGTGCTGCTCCTTGCTGAGATCCAGTCCCAGCTCGATAAGGAGGTCGTTTATCTGATCCTGCAGGTATCCGAGAATTTTTTCTCGTCCCTGCATCGAGCTGAGGGATACATCTATCTTCTCGGAAAGATTCTCTTTTATGGTGTCGAGTAGCTGTCGATCTTCTTCCTCAAGTTCCGGCTCTATGACGCTGTAGATGAGAGCTTTCTCTTCTTCGTCCCAGGTGACGTGAGCGTACGCAAAAGGTTTTATCAGCGGGTATTTTACGTCTACATCTGAGAGCTTGTCAACATTTGTAGTAATCTTGATGTCCTTTTTATCGGAGAGCATGAACTCTGCATCTACCTTGCCGAAGCCAAGGTCTCGCCCGTCGCCGTCTCCGGTCGAGATCGCGTTCTTGAAGCTGTCGATGAGGGACATCGTCGCCTAGAACTTGTGTCGGCCGGTTAATAATACCGGCGGCTGCTACATCTCTTCAAGATCCTCTATACCCAGGAGTTCCAGGCCTGTGGCGGTAACGTCCTCAAACAGCTCTACCAGTTTAAGCCTGCGTTTTTCGGCGCTGCCTGCATCGATTACCTGGCATTCGTGGTAGAACGTGTTGAACTCCTCGCAGAGACCTGAAAGATAGTTGGCAATCTTCGCGGGCTCTCGCTGTTCTGCGGCTGATTCCACTGCTTCAGGGAACTCTGAGAGCTTCTTCAGCAGCCGGTATTCTTCCTCATTGAACTCTCCTTCGAACACTGCTTCCGCGCCGGCTTTTTCAAGGATGCTTTTTGCTCTCGTGTTCGAGTACTGGAGGTAGGGTCCGGAGTCGCCTTCAAAGCTGAGCGCCCGGTCCCAGTCGAACTCGATGTTCTTCTTTTTCGAGACCGCGAGGTTGGCGTACTTCAGAGCGCCGATACCTATAGCTTCCGCGTTCTCGACCTGTCTCTCCATCTTCTCCTCCGCTTTTTCCTCTGCGCGCTCCCTGGCTTCATCCATCGCGTCTTCCAGCCGGATTATACGGCCTTCCCGGGAGGACATGCTTCCCTCAGGTAGCGAAAGAAGCCCGTAGGAGACGTGCGCCGAGCCTTCAGGGTCTAGCCCTAGCTCTTCCGCTGCGGCGAACACCTGTTGGAAGTGAAGGTCCTGCTCCGAGGCCACTACGTACATGTTGAGGTCGAAGCCTTCGTCATTTCTCTTCTTCAGGTTGTAGAGGTCTCGCGTGAGGTAGAGCGTGGAGCCGTCAGCCTTCAGTATGACTGTTCCCGGCAGGTCGTGCTCCTCGAACTCCATGAATACAGAGCCGTCCTCGTCGTAGTCTAGCTTCCCTTCGTCAATCCATTTTTCGACCATGTTACGCGCTCCTTCCACGACTTTCGATTCACCGGTCCAGCGGTCGAACTCGATGTCCATCCGCCTGTAGTCCTTCTTGTGGTATTCAATCGAGGCGTCGCGGAACTTCTCCCAGAGCTCGACAGCCTCTTCATCACCTTCTTCAATTTTTGCGGCCCATTCGCGGCCTTTCTCTTCTATTTCTTCGTCTTCCTCCATCTCTTCGTGGAACCTGACGTACAGGTCGAACATGTGCTCCATCGGCGCTTCTTCGAACTCCTCTTCGGAGCCGAACTCCTTGAACGCGTAGATCAATTTGCCGTACTGCGTCCCCCAGTCGCCGAGGTAGTTCTCGGAAGTTACGTCATAACCGACGAACCGCATGATGCGCTGGAGTGAGTCGCCGAGCGCGTTGTTTCTGAAGTGGCCTACGTGCATCGGCTTCGCGACGTTGGGACTGGAGAACTCCACCAGTGCTTTTCCCTCTCGCTGCTCGACGCCGAACTTCTCGTCTTCCAGGGCCTGGACGACCTGCTCCGCGAACCCCTGCCTGTCAAGGTAGAAGTTCAGGTATCCTGGCCCTGCGACCTCGACCCGGTCTACAAGTTCCTCGGCCTCCAGTTCTTCCGCTGTCTTTTCTGCCAGCTTTCTCGGTTCTTTTCCCAGCCTTGAAGCAGCCTTCATAACGGGGTAGGCGAAGTCGCCGTGCTCCGGCTCCGGCCTTTCAATGTCCCCGGGCGTTACCTGTGTTCCGAGAGAGTTTGAAAGTTGCTGGGACAGCTGCCGCTTTATCTCTTTCATGATAGAAAACCTCCGTCTGAAGATTCAAAAACTGCACCTCTAGATGATTCAGTGACGAGAAAGCCTTTCGCATCCACCTTTGAGGCGCATACCCGTTAATTCTCCCGAAGCTATTAAACGGTTCCGGCCTCGACCAGATGCTTTAACAGCTTTCTCGCAGCTTCAACGGTCGCTCCATCGTCCAGCGGCGGCGCAACCTCCACAAGGTCGGCGTGTTCAACTCTGAGCTCGTCGATAACCTTCCGCACTTCCTCCACTGAAAGCTCGCCGTCCCTGTAACCTGTGCCCTCCACGTCAAGGGCGTCGATGTCCAGACTGAGATACACAGGCTGTTCGCCAGTAGTGAACTCTCGGAGGAATTCATCGACTTCGTCACTCCTGTACAGGTTGAAGTCTCTGTCCTCCAGGTACTTCTCCTCGTCTCCATCGATTCTCGTGACACCGACGAAGAAGACCTCTTCCGGCCTGAAAATATCTTCCTCGACAAGCTGCCGGACGACCGCATCATGCGAAACGTTGTCGCCGACTTTCTGCTTGAGGTCGAGATGCGCGTCGAGCCAGACCAGCTGCATCTCAGGATTCTCCTGTTTTAGGGCCTTGACTGCCGGGTAGGAAACAGAGTGGTCGCCGCCGACGGATATAACCGGCGTTTCATAGTCTGAAACCTCTCTGGTGTTATCCCTGATACGTCTCTGCGTCTCTGCGAGGTCGAACTCGTCGGGAAATACTTCGTCGACAAAAACTGTGGCTTCAAACTCCAGGCCGTCAAGTATGACCTCAGGAGCGTTCAGAGTTCCCTTCCGCGGATTCCTGTGAATCCCGATATCACTTGGCAGCTTCTGCAGAACAACCTCCGCATCCTCAGGGGAATTCGTCCTCATTTTAATCTACCTCGCCAGCCTTGCTGGCTGCCGGTGTCAACCGGCGATTGCGTTTGAACTGAGCGTCGCAGACTACTCGGTTGTCTGCTCTAAGCACGAACTTGTTCCAGGTTTCGTGCGGTAACCAGTTCGAGCCCGGAGGGATTTGAACCCGCCGAAAACCTTTCCGGTTTTCTTGAGCGCTATCAAATCCGTCGGGAAGCGCGAAGCGAGCCCGGAGGGATTTGAACCCTCGACCTACCGGTAACTTAGTCTGGGAGCGGTTATACTTCACGTCCGTCGGCCGCTGCTCCATTCTCGCCTACGGCTCGAATCCGAAAAGGTTTGACCAGACGTAGAAGCCGGTTGCTCTGTCCGAGCTGAGCTACGGGCTCTTTTTTATCTATGCTCCGAGGATTGTGGCTCTTATCCAGTTCATTATGAACGGCGTCTGGAGCGCGAGCACTATTCCGCCGAAGCCTACTCCGATCCCTATGACTGTTTTGGGATCTATCTCGAAGCCTGCGTCGGAGTCGAAGTACTGCACCAGTCCTCCCTGTGAGGAAGGCATCTGGACTTCGTTGTCTTTCGCCATAGGAGGGTTTTGCCGTGTAAGATTCAAAAAGCGTCCGGTGCGGAGAAGGGAAAAATAGGTTGGAGGCGGCAGTAAGCCTGATTCTGTTTTTGTGGCCGCATTTAACTCCACCGCAAATCGAAGATTTGCTGGAAACCAGCATTTCTACGAAATGCGGATTGCACGAGTTCAACGCTTGCTCCATGCACTGGATCTCGTTTCATCGTTTCTCCCGGAACGTCGGCTGGACTTCATCCTTCTTACGGGAGCCGTGTCGTTTCTGCGATCCCTGAAGCCTCCTACCCGCGGATTAACGCGGTTATGGAGCGCTTCCGACCCTCTCGGGCCACAGGCCTTGCGCCTGCTGCACTGAGGACTTAACCTCTCGGAGTCAGGACTTTCCTCACTCGACATGCCCGTGGCTTGTCGATAGAGCATCCTTCAGGATGCGTCACGAGGCATGCCAGCGGGGACGGCCGCACCGCCTCCAGGGAACTTGTTGGATCGAAAACGATTTAACCCTGTTCTCTGAGGGTGACGTTAAATAAATCATTCTGCCGAAGTTTGGTGTAGTGAACGTAGTCTTCATAGTGCTGGATACTGTCAGGAAGGACAGGATATCTGTCTACAACAACGATGTCGACTTCACGGAAAGTATCGATGAGTTCGCTGAGGGAGCGACCGTATTCAGGAACGCGGTTTCACAGGCGCCGTGGACACTGCCTTCGCACGCATCTATTTTTACAGGAGAATACCCCTGGGAGCACGGCGCAACCCAGAAGCAGCTTTACCTTGATACTGAGAAACAGCTTCTAGCTGAAAGATTCAGGCAGGAAGGCTACGATACTGCGTGCTATACTTCCAACACCTGGATTTCCCCCTATACAGGTATGGCGGAAGGGTTCGACCGGATAGACAATTTTTTCTCCGCGCTACCGAGCGACCTGATGTCGTCGAAGACTGAGCGGGTCTGGCGCTGGCTTAACCATGGGAAAGGCGAGTGGTTGATGGAGAAGATTATGCAGTTTGGAGAGAAACTGCACTGGGGATTCGAAGATAACGGTTCCAAGACTCCGAGAGCGGTGAAGAAAGCGGAGGAGTTCGTTGAAGAAACCGACGAGGACTTCTTCCTGTTCCTGAACTTCATGGACGCGCACCTGCCCTATACGCCGCCGGAGGAGTATAGGCAGAGGCACGCGCCTGACGTAGAAATCTCTGAAATCTGCCAGAAGGCTCACGACCACAACGGCGGCGTTGCAGAGGCCGATTTTGAGGCCTCCAGGAAGCTTTACGATGCTGAAATCGATTTTCTCGATGACCAGGTTGGAGAACTTCTCGACTTCTTCGAGGAAGAGGGTTTGGTAGAGGAGACTGTGTTCGTGATTGTGTCGGACCACGGCGAGAACCTGGGAGAGGACGACCTGTTCGG
>JBDGSK010000055.1:0-3024 GCA_042217575.1 Candidatus Nanohaloarchaea archaeon
CGAAAACCTTCTCTGACCCGAGCTCCTCCAGCTCCTTCTCACCCAGTATAAAGTCGTGCAGCTCCCGCAGCGAGACGGTCTCCTCGATAACCGTGTCCGGTACGCCGTCGCCGGCGATGATTATAGGCACCCGCAGAAGCTTCTCCCAGATGCCGAACTGGTGACCTCCCGCACCGTACTCTCCAAGCAGTTCCCCATGATCACCCACGATTATGAAAATCGTGTCTTCATCTCTCTCCATCACTTCCTGATAAAGCTCCTCTATCCTCACATCTAGATACCGTATTTCAGCGTCGTACAAACCCTTCAAAGTTGCTTTTTCTTCTTCACCCAATTGCTCGTCGCTGAATGTGAAATCCCAGAAATCAATCTCATCGTGAAGATTAATCGCCTCCTTGTAATCACCCACATATTCCTCAGCGATTTCTTTTGGAGGGTAATAAGGGGTGTGAACCTCCATATAGTTGACAAATGCGAAAAAACCTTCCTGGCATCCCAACCTATTCAACAAAACCTGATTCGCGTCTTTCGCCCCAAAATCTTCATAGAAATCGGTGAAACGAGCGCCATCAAGCTTTTTCCATAGGAAATACCTGAAGCCTTCCGGAATCGCCCTCCAGTTCCTTTCCTCAACCACGCTCCGGAGAAAACCAATATATTTTCTAGCGCCAGAGACTCCCTCCGCATTCAAATCCTGGAGATGCTGAAAAGTGCTACCCCAGCCCCGATTTTCCGTTATAACACCCATCTTTGATGAAACAAAGCTATCAAAACCCTTATCGAACCCTAACTCTTCACTGACAAGAGAATTAGTCGATATACCTAAAGTAAAACGGCCTACTTCAGACAGAGCCTCAACGAAAGAACGCTCAGTAAACTTCATGCTCTCAGAAGTCGTACCATGGTCCTTCGGCAGCTTTCCAGAGAACAGCGACGCGTGCGCCGGCACCGTCCACGGCGCGTTCGCGTAACCATACTCCACATAAGTATTCTGCTGCGCTAACTCCGCCATAAAAGGCGCTGTCTCCCTATCATACCCGTGGAAAGGTAGATGGAACGCCGATAAAGTATCCGCCACCAGCAGAACTATACTCTTATCTCCAAAGTCCATATTGTATGATTTCGGCTTGAATGCTTTAATTAGACTCTCTGGTATTGATAGGAGATTTGCAAAAACCAGGAAGAAATCAAATATTAAAACTAAAAAACCCGGTATAATTTTGTATGCTGAACTGGTTTTCTCGCCGATTAATACCTATCAAACATAATCTTCTAAAATCTGGACGTATTGAACCACCTTCTACCTTATCTGATACGGGACACATAAGCCTTTCAAAAGATGCGACAATCAGGAGGGGTGCTGACCTTAGCGCCAAAAAACTTATTTTAGGCGAAAATGTGTTTGTTGGCCCTAAAGCCGAAATAAAAGGCTTAGTTGAAGTAGATGAGAACACAATCGTAAGAAGAAGCTGTCAATTAAGAGGGGAAGTAGAGATAGGCAAGTATTGTTTGATATCGAGAGAGGTTATATTAGATGGGACTAGTCATGATTCAGAAAATCTAGTTTTTCAGGATAGATTTTATGGGGAATTCTTTGACCACGATGCCGGGGAGCATATAGAAAGAAAAAAAATCAAAGTAGGAAATAATGTGTGGATTGGATTGCGAGCAATAGTTCTTGGGGGAGTAAGTATAGGCGAAGGCGCCATAATTGGTGCAGGTGCGGTTGTTACTGATGATGTTGAACCATATGAGGTTGTAGGAGGAGTGCCTGCAGAACATATCAAATTTAGATTTAGCAAAGAAACCAGAGAGAGACTGGATAAGATTAAATGGACGGAATGGGATAAGAACCAAATAGAAAGAAGACAGAAAATGTTTACCAACCCGTCAGAAACCGGAGATTTTGAAGAGCATTAATCTCTTATCTCCACGAGCGGGACCTTTCTTAATGCAACAGTTTTACTACCGCAAGGATGCCCGTAAAGTCCATTCTCCCCGACAAGGTTTCCATGATCGCTAGTGATTATTGTTCTGCCCTCCAAACTTCCAATTAATTCTACTAACGAATCTAAGACCAGTTCTGTGTTTTCGATATACCCCTCGACTATTTCATCATGAGGTAGTTTTCCAGTTTCAGCATGTATCCACTCTCCTGGATCATCAATTCCGTCAATATAATGGCTTATACCGCCTATAGGCACATCATATTCATAAGATATGAATGGTTGATGCGGCTGCATCAGGTGGATGATTTTCCTTTTTTTCGGAAACAGTTTTTCCGCATTAAGAGCGTCTCGGATAACAGGTTCCGGCAAGGTTGTTTCATGCTCGCTACTCCAGTCAGTACGGTAAGTATCGTAGACAGTATGGAAAGTTTTCTCTACATCTCTCCCTGTTAGTTCCTTAAACATACGGTGGTCCAGATGAGGGTTCGCCGAGATGTATACGACATCGCTCCAATCTCCTTCGCTAAATGTTTTTGTGATAAAGTCTCTTGTACAACTTGCCACCGAATATCGAGAATCCGGATTTCTAAGCCTATTATCTACCTCCTCTGATTCTTCAAGAACTCTGCAAAACACATCGTATCTACAAGCATCGATAACTATGAGGTTATCCCATTCAAGTTCTGTTATGGGTACAACATCTTTCTCAGATACTTTTTCTATCCGTTCTTGCGCCTTCCTTTCAAGATATAGCTTTAGACGGGTGGTTCCTCTTAGCCATGTCCCTACATAAGGAAAAATACGGTATTTATAGCCCCTATAAATCTTTGACCAAGCATCTGGTTCTTCGTATTTCATTCCTTAATCAAACCTCCTAAATAACCCTTTAGAATCCATAACTCAAGAGGGCTTCTAAACCTTACGGCGTGAATCATTATCTTCCACAAGGGCGCGGGCTCTCCATCGGTTTTCACGAGCAGTCTTAACAAGGCTATAAGTATTCTTTCTGTATAGTTCTTTTTCAGGAACCGGATGTGGTTTCGGCCTTTCCAGTAGTAAAGGCCCCTGCCGTACA
>JBDGSK010000056.1:0-11522 GCA_042217575.1 Candidatus Nanohaloarchaea archaeon
GCCCCAAGCCGCAAGGGCTCGGTGGACTAGCATGGCTAAATCGGACTCCGATAGCAGTGACCTCCGGCAGGATCAACCGGAATTGCCGTCAATCTCTCCCTGTAGCAGGGAAGATAGACGGGTTGGACGGGAACAGCTTTCTCGTCCTAATGAGAAAGCTGGCTTCGGAAAACGCGAAGCGTTTTCGTCAGCAATGTCGAAGAACTCAGAGAGTTCTTCTCAAACGGCCATCTCCTAACGGAGAAAGCCGTACCGCACAAACTTGTGTGCTACATAGTGTGAAAGTGCAAATGCACTTTCGGGTCCGTCTCTCCTACATCACGCAAAAAGCATAACATGCGCTCATCCTGGCTTCTCTCGAAGCTTTTGCCCGGCAGTTCTCGTGTCGGGCGTAACACTACAGTCTGAGTTAAATCTTATAAATGGTGTCGTACCCTGGACTCATTCTTTCAGTAGCCTCAAAGCTTCTTAAAAGACACGTAGAGGTCGCAGCAGATATGGAGTGAAATTACGGAAAATGTCAGTACTGCGGCTTTGACCCCTGCGATGAGGAACACGGAACCGGTAGATGCGAAGAGCAGCGTCAAGTGGCTCAGGTAGCGCTGCCGCGAAGTAATCGTTTCCTGCATCACCTCTTTCCCATCAGTGAAGGCGGTTCCCGGCTGCCTCAAAGCGTTTTGAAGCCTCTTCCAGTTTCCTGTGTTGAGTCTCGCCAAGACGAAGTGGTCGAGGTCGATTAAAGTCCCGGCCAAAGTTCCGAAAGCTGCGTACACTAAAATAGTCTGAGGCTGCTGGAACAGAGAGTAGGAGATGGCGAGAGACGCTACTGCTGAAATCGCTGCGTGTCGATACGACTCCATGAAAATCTACGCGTTCCTGCGCGTCTTCAATGTTTCGACCAGTCTCTCTGCCGCGATCATGTACGCTGCTTTCCTGCCGTAGACTTCTTCTTCCTGCTTCAGTTCGCGGAAGTTACGGTAGGCGCCCTGGATGTTCTCCCGCAGCTTTTCAAGAACTTTCTCTCTTTCCCAGTACTCTCCTGTCCTGTTCTGAACCCATTCGTAGTAGGACACGGTTACGCCTCCCGAGTTTGCGAGCACGTCCGGAATCATCTCGATATCTCTGCGCTCAAGTATATCGTCAGCCTTTCTCGTCGTCGGGCCGTTCGCAATCTCGACAACGTAGTCAGCGGAAACGTCAGAGGCGTTTTCCTCGGTGATTACGCCTTCTACTGCCGCAGGTACGAGAAAGTCTACGTCAAGTTCAAGCAGCTCTTCGTTCGAGATCTCCTCGCCGCCGTTCCTGCAGACGGAGCCGCGCTCGGTTCTGCACTCCACGAGCTCTTCGTAGTCAAGTCCGTCCCTGTTGTAGACTGCCCCGCCGGAGTCGGAGACCGCAACCACCTCTATTCCCAGCTCCATCAGTTTTTCTACCGCCGGCTCAGCAGCGTTTCCGAAGCCCTGGACGGCTGCGGTTAGCTCTTCCGGCTCCAGCCCTTCCTGCTCAATTAATTCTTCGATGACATAGACGGCGCCGTAACCGGTTGCGTCGGCTCTTCCCCTGCTTCCGAACGCTTCCACAGGTTTTCCTGTGATGACTCCGGGCGTGTTCTCGCCTTTAATCTTCGAGTACTCGTCCATCATCCAGGCCATGTGCTTCGCGCCGGTATTCATGTCAGGTGCGGGAACGTCTTTTTCGACTCCCACAAACTCTGATATGGCCTCGATATAGTTCCTTGAAAGCTTTTCCTCCTCTGGCTCCGAAAGGTCTGATAGGTCTACCGCGACTCCGCCCTTCGCGCCGCCGAAAGGGATATCAGCTATCGCGCACTTCAGGCTCATCCAGAGCGAGAGCGCCTTGACCTCGTCCTCGTTCACCTCTTTTGAGAACCTGATTCCGCCTTTTCCTGGACCTCTCAGCGTTGAATGTATCGAGCGGTAGCCAGTGAAGTTTTTGACCTCGCCGGAATCAGTCTTTACAGGCACATCGACCTCGACGAACTTTTCCGGGCTCTTCAGCCTTGAGAAATAGTCCTCTTTTCCTATGGATTTCAGGGCTTCGCGGAGATTCTGCTTCGCGTCTTCAAACTCGGACATGTAACACGATGTAATACTTCTCCCTTTTAATCCCCTGAGTTTCCCTGACGTTACTCTACCACTACCGTTCCGGTGTCAAGCGGGGCGCGATGGTTGTGGTAGCCCCACTCACCAGTTTTCGTGAACGTGAAGCTGTAGCGGTCGCCCGTGCTGCACTGGTCGAAGGTGTTGGATTCGCCGTTACTGCAGTGCCTGTAAAGTGAGGTTCCACTGTACTTGGTGTGCGTAGGATGGTTGTTCGAGGCAACCCACATCGGCGCGGAGGCGTTGTTGACCCATACAACTGTGTCGCCTTTCTGGATTGTAATCTGCTGCGGCTGGAAACCTTCGCTCGTGTAGTAAACCGTGTGCGTCTCGCCCGACGCTGCTGCAGCTTTCTGGGAGTTATTCGCCGGCTCCATACTTGTATCTGTGTCCGGATTTCCTGCATGTACGCATCCGGACGCCACTGCTATCAAGGCGAGGGCAACTACCGCTCTTTTCATGTGGCTTTAATTGGAGCTCTCCGCATTTTAAGCTATGGACTTTGAAAACCTCCCTGAGTTCGGACTCGCCGGACTCATGCTGCTCGCAGGGCTTTCCAAGTTTGTGATGTCTTCGCTCTGGGCCGGCTTCGAGCCGAGAGTAATCGTCGAACTGCTCAGGGTAACTTCTCAGCAGCTGATGCTGCTTGGAGGGGCTTTCGAGGCAGCGCTCGGCGCCGCGATAATCTACGAGGACACTCGAGAAACCGCGTCGCTGCTGACCATGCTCTGGCTCACCGCCATAACACTGAGAACTCTCCAGCTCGGCGCCTACAGCATCGCGATCCGCGACTTCGGCCTCGTGATGTATGCCGCAACGGTTTACCTTAGAAACAGGTAGTTATACTTCTTCAAGCGCCTCCTTGATCAAGTCGATAAGATTATCCGGATTGCTGTAGAGCTTGTGGTGTTCCGCAGACCACTTGTTCCCGTAGCTGTCCGGAGCTATGACCGCCCCGCCGCTTTCCCGGATGAAGTACTCGACCTGGAGGTTGATTATCACGCCCTCGTTCTCGCCTGATGAACGCGTGTCAGTCCTGTAACCGATAATCGTTTTGCCGGCGCTGTAGGCGTGTCCTATTTCTGCCGCGGTTCCGCTGTCAACGTCTGCGCCGTCAAGATTTGCGAGAACTATATCTGCTTCCTCGATGGCTCCGGCGTTTTTGCTGCCAACCTCTTCAGCCCACTCGCTCAGTTTTTCCGCTCTTTCAATTCCGAGTTCTTCTCCGAGGATCTCCACTATTTCTCCGTCGTCCAGATCCTTCGGGTAGACGGGGTCATGGCCGGCTTCCTGTAGCGCTGGCTGGAGCTTCTCTCTCACAAAGGTTTCTCCTATACGTGAGAAGACCTGCGGGGCGGCGAGGTAGATTTTCTTTCCCATGTCTTTCAATCAATCCCGGATATTAATACTCTTTTAGGAACCTGCCCGGGTTAGCTTGCCTTCTCGCCGTCAAGCGTGTCGCGTATATCCTGCACGCCTTCGATGAAGCCTTTTCCGCCTTCGCCGACTGCTCTTCCTGTTTCTCCGAGAACTCTGCCGGCAGAGTTCGCAAGTTCCTCTCCTACATCTCCAGACTTCCTTGCGCCTGTCTCTCCGGCGTCTCCCACGTATTCGACGCCTGAAACCACGGAGTCGCCGATCATGCCGCCTGAGTAGCGTGCAGCGTCACCTGCCAGATTTCCGGCGGCCCGGAGACTGTCGTCGGTCGTGTTTCCAAGACCTCTAAGGAGGTCGCCGGCAACATTCTTCCGGTAGTTCCATTTATTCCTTGCACTCGCCTGGTCGTACTGCTGCTGGATACCTTCAAGCTCACGCGCCGCGACATACGCCTCGTGTAGCTGGCGGAGATCTCCCGGCTCCATATCGTACTCTTCCACAAGCCTGACAGCTTTCTCCGGCGAAGGATCCTGGACGTAGGATTCTACCGCTGATTGAACATCCGACTCCATATGTTGTTACTTGTCGACAGCAACATAAAAAGTTTGGGGTTGAAGAATCCTGTGCTTTGCCGTGAAAAAAGGGCGGGGGGCGGGATTTGAACCCGCGTCCCGACCGCCACAAGGTCGGAGTATAGACCAGCTAACCTACCCCCACCGCGCTGGAAGCGGAAAGTGTTGCGTGGCGTCTGTAACGTAGATGTCGGCGGCAAGCTTTTAACTTTGCTCGGAACGCGTGTGGGAAGGTTCCGTTGACGATTTAATCGTTGAGCCGAGAACTTCTGCATGGGCTACGAGGAAATTGTAGAAGAATACTCGAAGATACTCAAACTCCGCGACGCACAGGGGCTTCTTGGCTGGGATGAGGAGACGAAGATGCCGGAGAAAGGCATCGAGGCGCGTACACAGCAGAACTCGGCGCTGTCCGAGGTTACGCACGACCTCCTGACCTCGGAGAAGCTCGGGAAGCTGATTGAGAAAGCGGAGCAGCAGGAGCTGGATGAACAGCAGGAGGCGGTGCTCAGAGAGATCAGGAAGGATCATGAACGCTCGAAGAAGATGCCGAGGGAGCTGGTGAAGCAGCTTTCGGAGCAGCGTTCGAAGACTGTCGAGGCGTGGAAGAGAGCGCGGCGGAAGGAAGATTTCTCCGTGTTCGCTGGGGAGCTTCAGGAGATGGTGGAGCTTCAGCGAAAGTACGCCGCTGAAATCGACGCGGACAAAGAGCCTTACGAAGTTCTTTACGAGGACTACGAGCCTTACTTCCCGCTCGAAGATATGGAAGATATGATTGAACGGTTGAAACACGAGCTTTCAGAGCTGGTGGACGAAGTGCGTGAGAACGGACGAGAGATAGAGACGGAAGCACTCGAGGGCGATTTCCCTGAGGAAGAGCAGCGGGAGCTCAGCCGCGAGATACTGGAGCTGATGGGCTACGACTTTGAAAGGGGTAGAATCGACGAGTCCGAGCACCCGTTTACATCCGGAAACCAGTTCGATGCCAGGATAGCGACGCGTTTCGACGAGGAGAACATAGCCGAAGCGGTCAAGATAGCGCTGCACGAGGGAGGTCACGCGCTCTACCAGCTGGGGCTTCCTCAGGAAGAATATGCAACGCCGCTCGGTCAGTCCAGAGAGCTTGGCGTCCACGAGTCGCAGTCGAGGCTGTACGAGAACCATGTCGGGAAGTCGAAGGAGTTCATGGAAGTGCTGCTGCCGATGCTTGAAAACTACTTCCCCGAGTTTGAGGACGTGACGGAGCAGGAGCTCTACGAGTCCATGAGCCAGGTCAAGACCGACAATCTTATCCGGGTCAACGCCGACGAGATGACCTATCATCTGCATATAGCGGTGAGGTTCGACATCGAGCGAAAGCTGATAAACGGCGAGGTAGAGGTCGAAGAGCTTCCGAGGCTGTGGAATGAGAAGATGGAAGAATACCTCGGAATCGCTCCGGAAACGCCTTCGGAAGGCGTGATGCAGGATATCCACTGGGCTTTCGGCAACTTCGGGTACTTCCCCACCTACACTCTCGGAAGCGTACTCGCGGCGCAGGTTTACGATGCAGCTGAAGAAGAAATCGATAGCCTGAATAAGAAGATTTCTGAGGGAGAGCTCGTAGAACTCAGGGAATGGCTGCGCGAGAACGTTCACAGGCATGGAAGAAGGTTCCGGACTTCGGAGCTTGTGGAAAGAGCGACCGGAGAGGAGCCGACCGCGGACTACTTCCTGGAGCACGTGAAGGAAAGGTACCGCGGGCTCTACGAGCTGTAAAAAGAGCTGTCAGTGGGTGTTCGTCTCGTCATCTCGATTGTCTCGATCAGTCAGAAACCCTCATCATCCAGGGCCTCGTAGTGCCTCTGTATCATCTCGAAGACCTTTTCGCCCATAAATGTTAGCTCGTTGCCTGCCTCGTACATCAGGTCGAGCTCGTAGAACCTGTCCATCGCGTCGCCCACCATGTTTGAAGAACGGCCGATGAAGTTGCCGAGGCTGTTGTGCGAGTAACCGGTGTCGTGGCCGGCGTAGTGGGCGAAAACTTTTAGCCTGTCCCCGCTTAACGCCTTGAACACTTCCCCGAGATACTGGTAGTCATCGACTTTCCCGCGCAGCTTCTCCGGCAGCGAAGTATCTATATCCGTCTCGTCGACGACTTCGCGGTAGAGTCTTCCGCCGAGGTCTCCGCTGAAGTCAAGGCTGTTCAGTGCCTCCATCGTCGATTTTTCGTGGCGCCACTGGTCGCTGCCGAGGTCGGATTTCAGGCCCTCGATATCTCCGAGAATCTTCTTGCCTCTCCCAGTGACGCCTTCATCCCAGAGGCCAGCTTTTGTGTAATCCTGGAACCAGTCTCCGGTGTTGGTCTTGAAAACTTTGGAGAGCTGTTCCCTGTTCATACCGGTTCTTCCGAGAAGGACGAAGCCGAGCAGCCTGTTATGTTTCCTTCCCTTCCGCAGCGACCGGTAGACCTCGCCGAGTTCGTCGAACTCCCTGTCGTTCACGCGGTCGAAGAACAGTGTTTCAACTTCCGGCTCCCAGTCGCTCCTGTCAACGGTGTTCAGGCTGTCGATAGCGGCGTCTTCTTCATCTCCTTCGAGAACATCTTCTACTCCCGAACCGGGTTCCGCGGCCGCCTCCATACAAGGTATTTCTCGCCGGAATCTTTTATCAACTGTTAAAGCCCGGCTGAAAGCCGGAGCGCCACTCTCAGGCCGGTCGCCAGCCCTACAACTATCAGTGCGAGAAGCAGCAATGCCTCGACGCGTTCGTCCTCGACATCTCTGAGAACATAGAACGCAGCACCCAGGACTCCTGCCTTGACCACGAGTATGCCGGGCGCGCCGAAAATTTCTGTCGCCTGCTGGGCCAGCAGCTGTTTCTGGGTGTAGCCCTGCGACACGCTCACCATGCTGGCGGCGCCGCCGAAGAACTGGCTGAAGACCGCGGCGTGGTAGGCAGGCAGGTCGAAGCCAGAGTCCTTCAACAGGAGGTAAGCCGCCAGAGTGAGCGCCCCCGCAATCACGAACGGCCTCAGGAGCAGCGCAAGCTCCATCTGCGTCACGACTGCGCTGTAGACGGCGAACGGAAGCGTTAGCGCTGTCCCCGACAGAAGCAGGAAGCGGTCTCTGTCGCCGGCGTATCTTTCTGCAGCTGCGAGGATTGACAGGTAAACTCCTGCAATCACAAAGTAGATTACCGGTGTTATCAGCAGCAGCCGCATCTCGAAAGGGAAAGATCCCGCATCCTCAAGAAACCGCAGAACCCCTCCGAGAACGACGAAGGGCAGCGAATGAAGCACCGTTGAACGGTCGAACCGGATGTCCTTCTCTTCGAAGTGCCGGTACACCGCGTAGCCGAAAAAAGCCGCCAGAACCGCCCATGAAACCGTGTTAAAGATATTGTATCCGGTCTCGGCCACCAAAGAGTTCCACGTGGCAGTCTCCGCACCTCTCGCGTCCGCCACTACCGGGCCGACAAGATACTTCCAGGCAAAACCGGATGCGGAGGGCATGTGAAGGCTTTGGAGCGGCTGTAAAAAACTCTTCTGGTGTGCTTCACAAACAAATAAGTACAGGGCTATCACACCGTTATACTGCGATGAGTTCTGCCGCAACACTGTCCGTGGAAACACCCGATATTATAGAGGAATCGGATACAGGAGCGGCAGTCAGGGCGACGACAGCGACCGCGGCTCTGACCTCTGCAGGCGTTCTGGGGCGTGTGGCGCTCCAGTGGAACCCGAGCGTGGAAACAGTGCTTCCGCTCGCGGTCGCGGCAGGGTTCTACGGTGGCGCAAGGCATGGTTTCGCGTCGGGGGCGACCGGCTTCTTTGTCACCAACTTTCTGGTCTGGGGAGGGCAGGGTCCCTGGACGGTGTTCCAGTGTCTTGGAGCCGGACTCGGGGCGGCTTCGGCAGCTTACCTTGCGAGGTTTTCCCGGTCCGGGAAGTTTTTCGCCGCGGCACTGGTGGTAGGAACAACTGTATTCGAACTCGCTGTGAACGCCGGCTCGCTGCTGTACATGCCATTCGGAGCGGCTTCGCTTCTGTCGGCGGCACCTTTCATCGCGACACATTACGCAAGCAGTCTCAGCTTCGGTGCAATCCTCTATGGAACTGACACGATACTTTCGAGAGCTTACCGCAGAAACAAACCTTAGATACGTCGCGGCAGGTATAGTAGCTGTAGCGGCGTTATTGCTGGTCTCGCAGTCGCCGCAGCTTTCCCAGCCGGAAACCAATGCTACGGTGGCGGTGAGCCTTGAGATCGACTACGGCGTGGAGCAGGACAGCTCCGTAGTTATGGTCAGGAACGGCTCGACCGCCTTCAAAGTTCTTAACTCGTCTCACAGGGTTAATTACACCGAGTACTCGTTCGGCTACTTTGTCACCGGTATCGACGGTGTCCAGCAGAACTCAACTCATTCCTGGCTGTACTTCGTCAACGGAGAACCGGCTTCGAAAGCGGTCAACAGGCTCAGGGTCTACGGAGGCAGCGTCGAGTTCAGGTTCATAAGCAACAACCGATCCGCCAAGATTCTGGGGTAGTCACATCTTGCCGCCGAAGTAGCCGGTGAGTACCACTGATGCGGCGACGAAGGTGAAGCTGGCGAGGAAACGCGTCTCCGGCAGGAAGTAGAATAGTGCGGCCGCCACGCCCAGTGCTCCGCATCTTCCGACCGAGAGCGCGATCTCTCTCAGTGCGAAGTACTCGATAACGTCTTCGTTCTCGGCGTGGTCCTGCGCCCGGCTGTAGACAGGGATGTTGACTGCGTTGTAGGCCAGGCCGTTAATGAACGAGACCGCGAGGGCGGGAACTGTGCTCGTGACGGACGACATCAGGAGGTAGGATAGGCCGGTCAACGCTGATCCGGTGAGTATCACCTGGCGACGATTGTCACTATTGGTTATCCTGCCGAGGAAGATGCTGGTGATGGCGCTGCCGAGAGAAAGAAGGCTTCCGGCCCCGCCGATGCTCAGGGATGACTGGATGACCAGCGCAAGGTAGAGCGGCCATAGAACCTTCTTACCGATCGAGTTGACGCCTTTTAACGTAAACGTGAGGAAGTCGGTAGGGTTGGCGTCCCTGAGAAACTCGGAGAGATCAAGATCCAGGCCATCTGAATGCTCGCTGGAGAACAGGAAGGGGGTGAAAGACGCTGCTATCAGGGCGGAGGCGAGCAGGAAAAGTCCGTGAAACCCGAACGAGGCCAGAACAAGTCCGCCGGCGAAAGGCGAGATTATCGATGCAAGCGACGGCATGGAGAAGAAGAAACCGGTCTCCTTTTCACGGCTCTCCCTGTGGCTGCTGGTTGCGATCTCCGGGTTCATCCCCATCCAGTAGAGGTTGAAAGCGCTGCCGCCGAGAAAACCTGTGCCGTAGAGAACAAGAGTCGAGGGCTCTGAACGCAGCAGAAGATAGAAAACAAGTATGAACGGGCTTGAAAGCAGCGAAGAATGCTTGTAGCCGATGCGGGAAACGACCTCGGCGTTCGGCCAGCTTGTGAAGATATAAGAGCTGTAGTAGACTGCGAAGAACACGAAGACCGTGGAAAAACCGTAGCCCAGGTCAAGGATGAAGAGCGGGAGGAATATCGAGACAGTCTTGACCGCGAGTTTGAACAGGAAGCTGTGAAGGTAGACCTCCTGTATCTCCTTTCCCAGGTCAACCCGCTGCATCCAGTCCGAAAGGTGCATCAGAGAAAGCTTGACGAGTCCCTGTCTTAAATCTATGCTCGACCATAGGATTGAATAGCCGCGACCTACAAAAGCGGTCTATGAGACTCACGAGCCCCGAGTTCGAGGATGGCGGAAAGATACCTGAAAAACACGGCTACACCCGCGAAAACGTGAATCCCGGGCTGAAGATACACGGAGTTCCGGATGAGGCAGAGAGTCTTGCGCTGATCGTAGATGACCCTGACGCAGTAGAGCCAGCAGGAAAAATATGGCTTCACTGGACTCTGTGGAACATTCCGGCCGAAAAAGGAGAGATTGAGGAAGGAGAATCGCCGGGAGTTGAAGGAATGACAGACTTCAGGGATACCGGCTACGGCGGCCCGAACCCGCCGGACGGCGAACACACCTACGTCTTCAGGCTGTACGCGCTTGATACACGGCTGAACCTGGAGGAGGGAGCTTCACGTGAAGAACTGGAGGAAGCGATGGAAGGTCACGTCGTCGAGGAGACGAAGCTTCAGGGCCGGTACTCTCCGGTTTAAAGAAGTATTAATGCCGCGGCCGCCCCGATCACGGAGCCGGTCAGGGCGTCTGTAGGATAGTGAAGTTCCAGGTAGACCCTTGAAACGGCTACCAGAGCAGCAAGGATATAGAAGAGCGGTGAAAGCGCAGGCAGGAGATGGGAGAAGGCCACTGCAAGAAAGAAAGCGGTAGTGGAGTGGCCGGAAGGGAAGGAGTAGTCGACGAACGAGTTGTGGCTCTCGGAAGGCCTCTCCCTTCTAAACACGAGCTTCAACGCGTAGACCGCGGCCCATGTCACGGCCAGCCCTTCTACCATCCTGGCGGTGAACCCCCGTCTACCGGAGAACCAGGAGACTAATAGGAAAAGCGCTGCAAGGTAGAAAGATCCGAGAGCTGTGTAAGATTCCAGCATGTTCTCAAGGAAAGGTGGATGAAAGCCGCTTATCCGATCCAGGAGCTGCCTGTCCTTCGCCAGTATGTACTCTCTCACGTTTGAAGGTTTGACGTTCCGGATAAAAATCGTTTCCTGTTAAAGTTTGACACGTCTCAACAGCTGAGCGTTCACCGCGACGATGACTGTGCTGAGCGACATGATGATGGCGCCGACGGCAGGCGACAGCAGGATTCCGACAGGAGCGAGTACTCCGGCGGCAAGCGGCAGGGCAATGGCGTTGTAACCGGTCGCCCAGAAAAGATTCTGCACCATTTTACTGTAGCTGGCGTCGCTCAGGTTCAGCAGCTTCACTATGTCGAGAGGATTGTTCTTCACGAGAATGATATCCGCGGACTCAACCGCGACATCAGTCCCTGAACCGATGGCGATTCCGACATCGGCCCTTGTCAGCGCCGGCGCATCATTCACTCCGTCGCCGACCATCGCCACCAGCTTGTCCTGATTCTGCAGAGCCTGGACTTTTTCGTCCTTGTCCTCGGGAAGTACTTCAGCGAAGTAGGTATCGATACCGAGCTCTTCCGCGACTGCTGCGGCGACTTCTTCGGAGTCTCCGGTAATCATAGCTACCTCGACTCCGCGCTCATGCAGATTCTCCACAGCTTCACGGCTCTCGTCACGTATGACATCAGCGAGGCCGACAGCTGCCACAGCTTTTCCTTCCCGGAACAGGAAGACCGCTGTCTCCGCGTTCGACGCCGCTTCCTCAGCAAAATCCTCTAATTTTTCCGGTATTTCAAAGCCTTCAGACTCTGCGAGGTTCGGGCCGCCAACGTAGAGTGTCTCGCCATTGACATCTGCTTTCACTCCTTTCCCCTTGA
>JBDGSK010000057.1:0-1437 GCA_042217575.1 Candidatus Nanohaloarchaea archaeon
GGAGTCTTGAAGAGTACCAAGCCGCCGGCGTCGATCCCTGCCTGGCCCTCGATGGTGACGGGAAGGAATCCTGGAAAGCATGGCATCTACGATTTTACCTATGGTCCGGGGCATGTTACAGATACTAAGCCCATCTATGATTCCGGTCCGTGGCATCTTTACCCGGAGAAGGACATGACTTTCCTGAACGTTCCCGGGACTTACGGATTGGTGGAGCGCGGCTTCAACGGAAAGGTTGTTTCCGGGCTTTTCACGCCTTCGAGCGACTGGGAGTCGCCGACTGGCTACGCTTATCCTGAGGAGTTCGCGGACGAAGTCGAGTCACTTTTTCAGGACTATCACATAGATCTCTGGGGCCGCGAGGAATCGAAGTTAGTGGAGCGAGCTGATGAGATAGTTGAGCAGAGAGGAGCTCTCTTTAATCATGTGCTTGATGAGCATGAGCCGGAGTTCCTGTGGGGTGTCTTCGTGATTCCTGACAGGATTATGCATCGTTTCTGGGCCTACATGGACGAAGAGCACCCTCTCTACAACCAGATAGATGACGATGATTATAGGAGAGATGTTTTGAGAGAGCACTTCTCGCAGTTAGATGAGAAGGTCGGCGAAGTTCTCGAAAGATTGGATGAAGAGGATACGGTTTTCGTGGTCTCTGACCACGGCTTCCAGCCTACTTACTGGGACTTTGACGTTCGCTCCTTCTTGGAGGATAAAGGATACTTGGAAAGCGAGAAGGAAGCTACCAAATCACTGCTTTCCCGGCTTGGAATCAATACACGTACTGTCGGCAACCTCTACCAGAAGCTCGGCGGCGAGAAGCTGTTGGACATACTTTCGAAAGATGCGAGATTGAAGCTGAAGGAGGTATACCAGTCTCTCCCGACGTACGGCGAGAACGCCCACGTAGACGAGGAGAAGAGCAAGGTAACGCTGATGAACAAGGGGCTCTGTATCAGGGTCAACACGGAGTCGCAGGGAGGGCCGGTTCCCGATGAGGAGAAACAGGAAGTTGTCGACGCAATCGCCGATGACTTGGAAGATTTCATGGATGAGAACGGGCTGAACGGCTATGTCGACAAGAACTTCCTGCACGGAGGGGAAGAGGAAAGAGGCCCGGACGTCTGCTACTTCTTCGACAAGGACAGTGTCGAACAAGCCGAGAAAAGCGAATACCTGGAGAAGTACGACGAGACGCGGGCCGGTGAGGGAGCGGTCAGCGCCTGGCACCACCCTGACGGAATCTATATTGCGCGAGGCCCAGGAATCAAGAATGTGGAGGAAGACGCCGAGATTTACGATGTTCTGCCTACGGTAATGGCTCTGCTCGGGGAAAAGGTCGATGAAGACTACGACGGCGAAGTCATGGATATATTCGAGGAAGGATTCCTGCCAGAGATCAAAGAGGTAGAGCTGAAAACGGAAAGTGGAAGCGAATCG
>JBDGSK010000057.1:1447-5479 GCA_042217575.1 Candidatus Nanohaloarchaea archaeon
ATGTACTCGCTGAGCGACCTGAAGTACGCCCTGAATTATCCGGACCTGGCGATGCGGGAGCTGAACCGGTTCTGGCACACCCGCCTTTTCAGTCGTGACTATAATACTGATGGCGACGACTTCATGGACGAGGACTGGGACAACCTCGTCATACTCGACGCGTGTCGCTACGACATGTTCGAAGAAGTAAACGGGAACGAGGAAAACGAACACAGGATCGAGGGGCAGCTCGGCTACAGGTTCTCGAAAGGTTCCGCGACGATCGGCTTCATGAAGGGCAACTTCGACGGAAGAGAGTTCCACGACACGGTCTACGTGACGGCTAATCCACAGCTCGAATGGAACCGCGACAAGATCGACACGGAGTTCTTCAAAGTCATCAATCTCTGGGAGGATGAAGAGGCTTGGAGCGAGAAACACCACACTGTTCTTCCTGAGGAAGTTACTAAGCGGGCGTTAGAAGTGGCGGAAGAGTATCCGAACAAGCGACTGTTAGTCCACTACATGCAGCCGCACACACCGTTTCTACCAGAGAATACGGATGAGGAAGGCCCTTTGACGCCTTACATCTACTTCCACCGTATCATGGAGGGAGAGATTGAGGCCGACAGAGACGACACGTGGTGGATGTACCTGGACAACCTGAGGCGGGCGATGCCGCACGTGAAGGAACTTGTCGAGAACCTGGAGGGTCGGACGGTCGTCACCTCCGACCACGGAAACATGGTTGGCGAGCGCTCTTTCCCGATTCCTGTAAAGGAGTGGGGGCATCCGAACAGGACCTTTGTTCCGAAGCTGGTGAAGGTGCCGTGGCTGATGATTGAAGGCGAGAGAAGAAATATTATCGAAGGAGAGCCGGAAGAACAGGAAGACTCCGAAGAAGACGAGAAAGTGAAGGAGAAGCTGCGCGGCCTCGGTTATCTTTAGTCTTTAAGGCGCGCTACAAGCGTAGTGTTGCCTTCTATAGGTGTTTCTACTGTTTCCTCTTGAGGGCTGTTCAGTAGCAGCAGTTCATAGTTTTCCAGGTAGGACAGAACTTCTTCTGGACTTGAGTCTAACTTTTCTAACTTGGAAGGATGAACCTCTACGAAGATTGTTCTCGGAGGATTATCTGCTAATAGTACTTCTGCTCCAGATAATGCTTTTTCTTCGTAGCCTTCTATGTCGATTTTGATTATGTCAGGTGCAGGATTATTTTCCGCGAAACTGTCAAGAGTTATGGTATCTACGCTTACTTCGCCCTCTCCTGAAGAAGATACCGTGGGAACTACTTTCAGGTCGAAGGAGATGGTTTCTAAACTATTGGAGACTGCTTTCTGCACTATTTCAGCTTCGAGGCTGTTCAGCTCGAGGTTGCTTTCTATCGATTTTTTCAGTTCAGGATGCATCTCGAATGCGAAGACGTCCGCGCCTGTTTCTGCCGCTAAAGTAGTAAAGTAGCCTACGTTGGCGCCTATATCGTAAAAGACATCGCCCTCGGAGAGCTCTTCAAGGATGGTTTCGGTCAGTTCCGGCTCGTGCAGAGAACCGTCGCCGTAGCGAGGCAGGAACCACTCCTTTATAAGAGCGTCCTTGAGGTTGAAGTGGCAGCTAACGCCTTTACATTCTATCCGAATCTTCCTCTTTCCCGGGTTTTTTATCTGGAAGAGAGCGGTTGAAACTTCTTCTTTCAGGAATGATGGAAATTTTTCTATCTTTCGTGGTTCTTCAAAAATTGTCCGGAAGCCGTGCCGCCATTTCTTCATCATTCTTTCGAACATCTGTCTCTACTTTCAAGATTTGCGGCCAGAATTATAAACACTGGAGCAGTTAAGAAAAGTATGGGAAAGAAAGTCGAAATTCCGGAGGATATGTACGAGCTTTTCGAGGAAAGAGCGCCTGAAAAAGACCTTGATTCTGCTGAGGAGTATGTTAACTACGTTCTCGGCCAGATTCAGGACAAGCTTGAAGGACAGGAAGAGAGCGAGGAGCAGACTTATACAGAGGAAGAGGAGAAGAAGGTCAAGGATCGACTTAGAGGTCTTGGATACCTCGACTGAGTTTTAGCCTTCGAGCTTTTCTGTTCTTTCTTTGTTTTTGAGGTGTTTGTCTCCTGTAATTATTTTTAATTCGTGTTTCCTGGCTGAGGAGAGTATTATAGCGTCCATGAGTCCGAAGTCAGGGAATTTTTCTCTTTCTTCATGTTTTATCTTGCCGGCATTGCTGCAGATGTCGGTATCAAGTTCGATTATCTCTGTCTTGGATTCGATGAATGCTCTTATCTCACTCCAACTATTGTCTGAGTCAAGGTTTCCGGACTTGAAGTTGTCGGAGAGTTCGGCTATCGTGACGATGCTTGTGTAGCATTGTTCGCCGGATTCAAGGAGTTCATAAACTTTCTTGCCTTTCTCACTTCCTATGTAGAACTCTATCCATGCCCAAGTATCGAGCAGGTATTTAGCCACGTCTTTCCGACCTGTCCTTGTGTTCTCTAACTTTTTCACTATCTTTGAGTTCTGAGGAGCCGAAGAGTTCCTTTGAAGATGGAACTTGAAGTTCTTCTTCTGCTATACTTTCCAGAAGTTCATTGAATGAGGAGGCGCCTCTCAACTCTTTCAGCTTCTTCAGTTTCCGGTGTGTCTCGTCGTTTATCGTTACAGTAGTCATAACGTTTAATTGGTAATTATCAATTAAATATCTTCTCTTGGGTTTTAATCTAGTGGAGCAAGAACAGGCTTCGCGGTCGGGGTTACTTAGATTAATCGGAAGATTTATTTCAGTCATCGACTATAGTTGAGATATGAGTCTTGCTGAAACCGAGGACATTGAAGAGTTCGCTGACAGGGTTAGGAACGAGTTGGGTGGAAGAGTCGAGAAGGTTATTTTGTTCGGTTCCTATGCTCGTGACGAACACGTGCCTGGAAGCGATATCGACATGGTTTTTTTGCTTTCAGAAGAAAACTCGGAAGATGAAAAGAAAGTGTGGACTATAGCTGAGGAGTTCCAGGCAGAGAAAGACCTTATGTTTTCTCCCAAGCTGTATGAAGAGGGAGAGTTCAGTAGAAAATTCGATGAAGGATACAGTTTTTACAAGGGAGTCATTGACGAAGGTTTGGAGATATGAACAAGGAACAAGAGGACAGGCTTGGTATTGCAGAAGACAAACTTTCAACAGCGAAGCTGTTGAGAAGTGAAGGAAAGTACGGCGATGCTATCTCCAGAGCTTACTACAGCATGTTTCATTCGGCGAAGGCTCTGCTGCTTGAAAAAGATTCTGATCCGAAGACTCATTCAGGTGTTTCTACTGAGTTAGGAAAGCTTTTCAGAGAAGAACTGGGCAAAGAAGTTACCAGGGATTTTTCTCGAATCCAGGAGAAGCGTGAGAAAGCAGATTATGGCGAAGTTTCCGATTTCTCTGATAAAGAGGCTAAAGACGCTATCAAGGCTGCTGGAACACTCCTTGAGAAAACCATGAGTTTCTTTGGTGTTTGAAACATACTTTTATAAGATGCATAAGTTATGCATTAAGTGTGGAAAGGAAAACGATATCTCTCCCCGATGATTTAGCAGAATTTGTGGATGACAACCACATCAACCTCTCTCGTTTTATTCAAGACAAGTTGGAGGAGCTTGCTGAATCAGAGCCTGAAGACGATAAATTAAGCGACGAGCAGGCAAGAGAAATCGCTCAGAAACTAGAAGATTTAGGCTATCTCGGGTGATTTCTTTGGAGAAACACAGGAGGACGATAACGAAGGCTGTCAGCTACCGGATGTTCGCGACGATGACGGTGTTCGCGGTCGCGTTCCTGTACACCGGCAAACTCGGCTCTTCCGCCAAGATAGGAGGAACAGCCGCGGTGGCGAAGACGTTCCTCTACTATTTCTGGGAGAGGCTCTGGAGCAACATAAACTGGGGACTGCAAGAGGTGTAAAATTATACTATGTTTCTGATAGGAGTAGACGCAGCTACATGGGACATCATAAAACCGCACAGGGACGAGCTTCCGAACTTCTCGCGGCTGATGGAGGAGTGCGAGACCAAGACGCTGAC
>JBDGSK010000058.1:0-260 GCA_042217575.1 Candidatus Nanohaloarchaea archaeon
CTGTCAGTTCTCAGACACCGCATAGGGCTGAACTTCCAGGCAGAGAAAAAGGGTAGAACCCCGGAAGACGTCATCGAGGAGATAGTAGACGAGACCTAGGACCGATGATAGAGCTAGACTTTCTGGACGAACTGGACCGGTTCCAGCTCGCGCTCAAGAAGAACTCGACCGAGATGCGAGAGGGAGAGCAGCAATCCAGCTCGACCGGCCAGGGCATGATATTCGAGGACCACAAGAAGTACGTCCCGGGCGACGATATA
>JBDGSK010000058.1:270-2611 GCA_042217575.1 Candidatus Nanohaloarchaea archaeon
TACGGCCGCACGGACGAGCTTTTCATCAAACGGTTCGAGGAGGAGAAATCGGTTACCGTCCACGTACTGGTAGACCGGTCAAGCTCGATGGACTACGGTAACGTCAACAAGTACGAGTTCGCCGCGAAGATAGGTCTTGCGATCGCATACATGGTATCCAACACCAACGATCGATTCCGGTTCTCCGTGTTCTCGGAAACAGTTACCGATATCTCCTCGGGAAGAAGAAACGCGAACATGGGAGAGCTCGTCGACACGTTGAACCAGCTCCGGAAGACACCCGAGTCCCGGGTCGAGCGGTGCCTGACCGAGTACGCCAGCAGGATACAGAACAAGTCCGCCGTAGTTGTGCTAAGCGACTTCCTGACAGACATAGAGGGGATAGAGGAGGGCGTCGAGCGTTTGAGAGGTACTGAACTCGTGCTCGTGAACACGCTCGCCGCGGAAGAACTTGACCCGGCGTTCGACGGCGACGCACTGCTGAAAGACCCGGAGAGCGACTCGACCCTGCGGACCTATCTCTCCCGGCAGACAAAGAACAGCTACAAGGAACGGCTGGAAAACCATATATCGCAGGTGGAGCATATCGCGGACAAGAACAACGCGCACTTCGTCCAGCTATCAACCGAGGAAGACATCTTCGAGGCCTTCCTCAAGGTCTGGCGCGAGCTCAACCGGTAAAACATTTCAACTACCCGCGAGCAGCTGAAACATGGGCAAGGGAATATCCCCGCTCATCGCCTCCGTGCTTTTATTGGCTTTCACTATGAGTGTCGCAGCACTTTCCGGCCCCTTCATGTCGAACATAGTCAAGGAAACACAGGAAGACACGGGCGAGCAGGCCGATAGAGTAGTTTCAGCCGCGAACATGGGTCTGGAGATACACGCGGCGGACTTCAACTATACCGACAACGAGCTGGAGGTAACGGTACAGAACACCGGCGACCAGGAAGTAGAAAACATATCCATCGCAGCCTTTGGAGAATCCGCATACCAGAAAAGCTTCGGCAGGAAACTCGCCAAGAAAGAAGTAGAAAAATTCAGGATGCCGGTGAACGAAGACCCCGATATAACCAACATCAGGGTCTCGCTACCGGATTATCCGGTTAAAACTGAGAAAGACTTTGGGAAGAGATACAGGAGCTGTCAGGATCTCAAACAGGATAAAAATCCCTCCAGCGGCTTCTATGGAATCGACCCGGACGGTATAGGAGGAAAAAACTCCTTCCAAGTCTACTGCGAGATGGATGACAACGGTGGCGGTTGGACCAGACTCAACTTGAGGCCAAAAGCCCATAAAGGAGTAGAAGGTTTAGCATTCGGTGAGGGCAGAGATTCGAACAGCGAGGGAGCCTATCGATGGGTAAAAGATGTAGGAGATGATACTGGATACATTAATCTTGGAATGAGCGATTCAGAGCTTGATCCGAACAATGAGACCAGAACCTACGGTAATGGAGAAGCCGAAGCTTTCTTCCAGAAAGACTCCAACCAGAGATGCAAGAAGTACGCAATAGGAGAACATTTCTCTGACAGTTTCAGGGGTGAAACCACGGGCTGGGATTACTACGATGCAAATGGAAATCCAGTACCTCCACGACAGGTAAGGGCCTTGAACGGAACGATAAGCAGCGGTGTTTACTACAACGGCACGGTAAGAGCGGAAGACCAGGACGGACCTTTCCCCGATGGAGGTGACGGCCACGGTGGCAAGAACTCATTTAGCATCGAGATAAACAAGTCCGCGACCTACGTTCCGAGCGGCGGCGGTCCTATAGTCCTTTGGTTCTCCACCACCAAAAACTTCTCTAAAGGAGTTACACACGCACTTGGAACTGACTACGGAAACAACAAGTACCTCGACTACACTGTAACTTGGAAACCAGTGAATACGATGGGAGTGCCTATGTTCATGGGTGGTAAAGTAGACAACGACCAGAATCTTTATTCGACCTTCAAGAACGGCTGTGAGAGACAATCAGGAACAGAGTTCACATTCAAGCAGCCGTTTTTCTACGCGAAGTGACACGGATTAAAGAGTTTTACCGGAGAAATAAGGCCTGATGAAGATCAAAAGTTTCGAAACATTGGACTCGCTCCCGCTGCTCTACCACCCGGGGCTGGACATGATAGTTATCAGCGACCTTCACCTGGGCCTGGAAGGTTCGATGACCTCGGAAGGATGGTACGTGCCTCAGTTCCAGCTCTACGAGCTCTTGACCGACCTCGAAGAGGCGCGGGACCGCACTGAAGCCCGGAGGGTGCTTGTCAACGGCGACCTGAAGCACGAGTTCTCCCGGAGCCGGTACACCGAGCAGAAGGAGCTGGAGGAGTTCATGGA
>JBDGSK010000059.1:0-10606 GCA_042217575.1 Candidatus Nanohaloarchaea archaeon
TCCTGTTGCGCTTGTCTCTTCCAGCGCTGTTTTCTTTCGTCTTGCTTCTTCTTGTAGTTCTCGAAGTCTGCCTTGTGCTTCTTGGCGAGCTGTTCGTATTCGTCCTTTTCACTCGCTAACTTTTCGTTCTCCGATTCGAGTTCGTCAACGCGTTCCTCAAGTTCTTGCGTTACTTCTTCTAATTTTTCTCTTTCGAGGTCGCTATAGCTCATCCGTATTTTTATTCACGTATGTTAAAATTTTTAATGCCTTAGTCTGGCGGGTTCTATGGCGTGATGCATCCGGTTGCAGGGCTACTTTCTCCAAACGAGTTGTAAGACTTGACCCGGTAGCAAGTATACTCGCCAAAGTCAAGTCCAAAGTTGAAGTCCTTGAAGCTGGTTTTATCGGCGCCTATCGAACCAGTTTTGTGGAAGCTTCCTGTAGAATTGGTATATATCCGGAATCCTTCTTCTCCCGAAGACTGATCGTTCCAGCTAAGACGGATGCTTATAGTGGTGAACTGTGGAGTAGAAGAAGTGGTGACGGTGACTCCGTCGTTTACCTCTGCATACCAGTCGAAAGTGGAGTCTTCCGGTAACCCTGTCCACTGGACCGAGTAAGTCCCGTTATCGACATTCTTTACATTTCCTATTGAGTTGCCGCTGGAGGCGTTGTAGAAGGTTATATTCATCTGGTCTCCGTTAGGATCACCGGCCTTTACGGTTAGTTCAACTCCGCCTCCAGGGTTGACATTGGTATTGTTGGGTGACTTTGCTGTTATCTGAGGAGCTGGGTTTGACTGCGTGGTGAAGTTCCAGGTCGAGCTTTGAGTGCTGGCAGTGTCGTCGTCAGCCACTGCGTACCACTTGTAGGTCGTTCCCTTCTGGAGGTTTTTCCACTGGACCTCGGCTTTTGAACCAGTTGCGACCTGCTTGTCTGTGCCGATAAGACTGTCCGATGAGGCATTATAGAACTTTACGTCCAAAAAGTCGCCGTCGTTGTCTGAAACATTAACAGTCAGGTTTAAGCTGGTAGAAACTTCTTCGGAACCGTCAGCAGGCGAAGGATTGGATGGCGCTCCGGGAGGGTTGTTGCCGGTCAGAATCCGGAGATAGTCGGGTATTAAAGCGTTGCTCGTTGCAGATTTACCCTTCCAACCTATGCCGCCGGAGGTAAAGCTGGTGTCAGTTGTGGAGAGTTGACTGAGCTGTGTACCTGTCTCGTTCCAGACTGTGAGGTTGATGGTTCCGTCAGAGTCCCAGTTGATTTCTGTCTCCAGCCATTGTACTTTAGGGCTGAATGAGGTGTCGGACGCAAGCGTGGTGGTCGAACCTCCCTTTTTCCTCAGCAGCCGGAGACGGGAGTTCTCAGGGTTAATATCAAGCTCATAGTAGTTGCTGCTGTTCTTGTAACCGAAAAGGAACCTTGCCTGCGTGTACTGGGAATCCTGCACATAGCTGTACAGCTTTATCCTGTCCCCGACCTCCGGGTAGTTCGGGAGGCCGCTGAGAGAGCTTATGGTCTGTGATGCGCCGCTGGGTCCTTTGAGAGAGTAGCTCCCGTGGTAGACAGGACTGTTGGTATTGGAGCTATAGTACTCTGTCTGCCCTTCCCACTCCTTGATATCACCATCTTCGAAGTCGTCAATAATAGCGGATGCCGTGGTGTTGAAGCTGAAAACGCCGGTAGCGGTGGAGGCGCCGTGCCGGTCGTACGCTTTTGCATACCATGTGTAGTTTGAGCTGTTCTCCAGTTGTTCCCATACTTCTGTCGCAGAGGTGCCGTTGGCGGTGTTGTTATGCCATCCGATTACGTTACCGGTATCGGCGTCATGGAAACTAACGTTCATCTGGTCTCCTTCGGGGTCGGAAACATTTATTTTCAGCTCTGGCCGGGTTGAAACATCCAGAGAGCCGTCGGCAGGCGAAGGATTTGTTGGTGTCTCGGGAGCATTGTTTGAGTCAACACTGAAGCTCCAGGTAGTACTCTGCTGAGAGCTGGCGCCGTCATCGGCCACTGCATACCAGTTATACGTGTTCCCGGCAGGAAGTCCTGACCATGTCACCGATGCCTCCGCCTCCGTTCCTGTGCTACTTTCACAGCCTATCTGCGAGTTATCAGAGGCGTTGTAGAAGCAGACCTGCATGCTGTCTCCGTCAGGGTCACTGGCCTCAACCTGTAGTTTTTGGTCTACAGAAGCCTTGGTGGTCGAGACTATCTCTCCGTCTCGTGGAACAGCTTCGTCGGGCTTCCTCGGGGTCTGGTTGGTTGGAGGAGAAGTTGTGACAAAAACTGCTTTTTGGCCGTCACCCGCGTCATTCTTCGTGGAGTAAGTGAAGTTTCCTCCGCCCTGAAGTTCTATGTCTTTTAGATTACCATTGGTTGTGATGTTCTGAACAGACTTGAGACTTCCTCCTATATCCGATTTATCGTATATGTAAATCTTCCCGCTGTCACATCCTACATAGATGTAGCTTCCTCCTACGTCCAAGTCGCGGTAGGTCGAGCAACTTGTCTCGGAGATACTGTCTACGGCATCATAGCTCTTGTTGTATATGTCGATATCTGCTCCGCTCTCGTTGACGACGGCGATGTAATCGCTGGACCCGCTTCCTACCCCAAGCTGGGACCAGCCCGAGCTATCGGTCTTTATGCCGGTATTCGACAGGCTTGAACCTGTTGACTTCCCGGAAACCCTGAGCTTAGCCTTCCAGCTACCGCTGTAGTATCTTTGCCAGGCGTAGACGTTGCTTCCGTCTACTTCAAGACCGTAAAGCCAGTCGCCGCCGTTTATGCGTCCAAGGCGGTCTCCGCTGGAGCTGTACTTAAATATGTCGTTTCCACCGTAAGTATGGTATATGTAGCCTGAAGGACCCTTTTCGAGGTCGTGAACCCCGTCGTGTATGTCCTTCCATTTCTTCTTGGTCGTGAAGTTGCCTTTGTGGAGAAGTATTAGCCCGGGTTCGTCATCGTTATCGTTGCCGTTGGTACCTATCCAGTACAGGCTGCTGGCGACACCTATGTCTGTGACTTCTACTGCGTTGCTGCTCCAGATATCTTTTTCTGGGTTTGGGGCTCTGCCGACCCTTTGCTGGCTACCGAGCACCAAGTCGCCGTTGTCGAGTCCGGCCTCTCCTCCCCAGTTTGATAGGCTCCAGGGAGACCAATAGTAATCCTTTGACCAAGTTGCCGCGGATACCGTGCCAGCGATAAAAATCAGCAGTATGAGCAGCGCCGATATCCGCCTTATTTCCCGAGACATTATTGCTACCCCCTACAATTTCTGCTTAGTCTCGCAGCAATTTAAAGAGAACACGGCTTCGCCATTTTATTATACATCCTTTGTTAAGATGCTGGTATGAGCGACGACCATCCTTTTGTCGATGAAGAAGCCCGCAAAACATCCACGATTGTCACCAAGCACTCTATCGCGATTCCGGAGGACAGGCAGAAGTACAAGTTGAGCGACAGGGCCTGGAACTGGGAGAAGATTGTAGACCTGTTCTTCCCGCACGAGCAGTCGCCGAAGCGGAACAAGTACGCCAAGATTTTTCTGCGCGAGCTCAAGGAGCAGGGCGAAATCGATTCGGAGAAGTTGAACGCGTTCGATGAGTGGGGTCACGAGAAGGGAAAGTCTAACCTGAAGAATAATATTTTGCCGAAGCTGCGGCGTCTCGGAGTTATACAGTATGAGTACCTGGAGTATCGCGACAGCGGTGAAGGTAATCAGGGCCGTCGCAAGGTCATCAAGCCGGCTGCATCTTTCAGCTCGATGCTTGACTCCATAGCTAACGGGTGGGCGGCTTTCGAGTCAGCTGCACGCAACTGAACGGAACGGGATAGCTCGTCCTCCTTGTAGTCAGCGAGCAGTTCAACAGTGCTTAGAGTGCTGTTGCGGAAACGACTTCTGCCTCTGAGTGAACTTCAGGCTGGCGTCGAGTCTCCTCCTGCTGGGCCTGGAGTTCTGCTTCGAAGTCGCGTGTGTTCGCGTTCATGCTTGTTTCACCTTTTTCGGTGTGGTAGCGTGTTGACGAGGACGAGATATGATCCGGGGACAGGCCCCATCTTGCAGACAGAACCTGTCCTTAAGTTTCCAACTACGGGTGTAGAGATGGCAGGACAGTTGGAAACTGTTTGGTGTTTTGTGTTCGCGGTCGGCAACTTGGCTCGGTTTTGAGCCAAGGCGTCATCCCACTTTACTCGGTCAGGTAGTTAATGGTGGAGAACTTGGCCTTGGCCCTGATAGCGTTAAAGCTCACCGGGTGCATCATGTTTCCAGCGAGCCACTGATTGTTCAGGGCCAAACTCATATTTTCATCCCAAGATTGGCGCCCTGTGTTTATAAGCCTTCTGTTTACTGGACGTGTTTTCGGAAAAACTGCTCCGACAGCCTCTCATGAACTGCTTCCAGAAGCTGCTCCAGGTTCTCGGCGTCGTAACGGTTGTAGCGCACAAGTTTTCTTAACGCATCCTCGTCTCCCTCGTTTTCGTAGCGCTTCCAGAGCTTCACAGCTTCTCTTCCGTCAATATCTTCCAGTTCTCGATCTATCCCGAGTTCCTTCTCGATAGCTTTCAGGCCGCCGCTGTAGCCTATGCGTTTACAGGCGTACATCAGGTCGAGGTGCGGCGTCTCGACTTCCAGGTCAAAGTTGTGTTCGAGGAATGGCTGGTCGAACCGCTTGCCGTTGAACGATACTACTATTTTAGAGTCGAAAAACTCCTGGCGCAGGTTCTCCGCTGTCAAATCTTCGCCGCGGACGTAAGTCCTTGAATCGCCGTTCCTGTAGACGCTGACAGTCGTAACCCTGTTCTTCCGCTGGTCAAGGCCGGTCGTCTCGATGTCGAAAAAGGTCGCCGAGTCCTCGAAGTTGCGGTAGATCCTCCAGATCTCCTTGTTCGGTAGTTTGTTTGCGAAGAACTGCGTGTTGCCGACTTCAAGATTCTTCCGCGCTGTTTCGAGAAAGTTTTCCACTTTTCGCTGTTTCGTTGAGCCGAGTACCGAGTTACGCGGAAACTCGTCCCAGTGCTTTACACCGTCTTTCCAGAGCTTCTGCTCGGTTTTCTCTCCGATTCCTGGGGCGTGGAGAAATGAGTTCTCTAACCGCATAAAAAGAAATATGGAAAAGTAAAGTTAAGAAGAATTACCTGGAAGCCTTCACGTCGTCGGCTTGCACAGTCTTTCTTCCTGCGTGCTCTGCGTACTCCTTGGCGTCTCTGGCACGATCCTTCGCGTGTTCTTCAAGCTCGTCCCTGAGTTCCATCACTGCATCTTCGGATACGCGGTGAGCACCTGCCTGCTTGATGATCCTCTTGACCGGTGCAAGTGGTAGTTCTGCCATTGTTTTTTGTCACCTCCTTTAGATCTGGTTCGAACTCTGTTAATTGGGTTAACGCTCCGCCGCCTTATAAAACGTCAGGGTCTTCTCGTGGCTTGAATACCGTTTCCGAGGATTTTCAACGCGCCTCAAGATGAAAGGGCTGTTTTTCATCGCTCTCTAACGTATCGGTGCACTGAAAAGACACGTTTAATTTTGCTGCATGCTACAGCTGTTTCATCTCGAGTTCAAGACCGTCATGTAGGTCGGCAACAGCGTAGAAGCCTTCTAAGACCGGCCCCGGGTTTACTACAGTGGCGCCCCCAAGCTGTTCTCGTCCCCTGGCCTCGTGTATGTGGCCGGTCAGGACAAGTTCGAAATCCTTTTCCTCTATAAGCTCTTTCACTTCCTCGCTTCCTACATGATTCCCGTCAACCTCGTCGAGGCAGTTCTTCGGCGGCTGGTGGATGACCGCGACCCTTGTCTCGTTCTTCATCCTGTCGTAGAGGGTGCTGAGGGCGTTTCGAATCTCCTCACCCTCGGGCTCGAAAGGAGTTCCGAACGGGGTCTTTCCTCCTCCGAAGCCTACTGCTTCAAAGTCCTCGAACGAGGCTATCTTCTTGTGGATGTTCATGCGCTTCTGGATCAGGTTTCTGACACATTCTTCCTCAGGATCCATGTTTCCGGGAACAGCCTTCGTCATCTTTCCTTCCTTCTCGAACTCTTCTATTACCTCGAGTAGCTTTCCCTCGTAGTCGTCGAACTTGTTGGCGTCGCTCAGGTCGCCTGCGCAGAGAACCGCGTCGTACTCCTCCTGTTCGAGGATCTTTCCGAGCTTTTCAGTGTCTCCGTGGATGTCGGTCAGAAGGATTACTCTCATGTCTACTGGTTGAGGCTCGGCCTTTAACTTTCCGTCGGTTTATCTTGATTCAGCGCGGAAGATGTTCTTTAGTTTGGACGGATTCTTCCAAACACTAAAGAATTTCTAATAAAAAATACGCTATATGGCTGAGAAAACTGTAGTATGTCGATTTCAGCAGCCTAATAAAGACAAACTGGAAGCAGTTAGACGAGAATACAGCAACGCACAAAGTTATCTCCAGGGAGAGAATGTAGAGCTTTATTCAGCCACGAAACAGCAGATGGACAGGAGAGCAGGAAACAAAAGCAAGGAACAACCTTTGTTCATACGTAACGATACATTTGAAGTAGTTAAGAAAGACACAGAACTGACTGAATACTGGGCGAGGATTCCAGTAGTTTCAGTCCGCGGCGGAATCTGGATGCCGATAAATCCACATACGGAGATACAAGAAGACTGGGATGTTGGCGATTCGAAGATTATTCGTAAGGACTACGGGTTCGAACTCCATCTCACCGTCAAGAAAGAAGTAGAAACACAGGAAGAGTATGATGGAGCTTTGGGCGTAGACCTTGGTCTGAGGAAGTTAGCGACTACAACGGATGTTCCGTTGTCCGACACAGCCTCGAACACATTATGCCTCGGAAGCTCTGTCGAGAACTATCCTGACAAATACTTCCACCTAAAGAGAAATGCCAGTAACGGCTATGTCAGGAAACGTTGGGATGGTAAAGTAGCGGACAAGACAGAAGACCTCTGCCACCAAATCAGCCGAGAAATCGTAGACCACGCTAAGGAGAACAACCTGTTTATCGTAGTCGGAGATCTCAAAGGAATACAGGAAGAAGATAAGGGCAGACGGATGAACAGGACGATTCGGAACTTCCCGCACTGGAAACTCCGCAAGTACATTAAGTATAAAGCAGAGTGGGCGGGAATCAAGGTAATCGAAGTAGATGAAGCCTACACCAGCCAAACCTGCTCACGGTGCGGAGAAAAGTCGAATCCACAGAACGGAATGTTCCGGTGTACAAGTTGTGGCTACGAAACAGACCGTGATAAGAACGCTTCCTATAACATTGGGAAGCGAGGAATCGGAAAGCTCTCTGAAGCCTCTTCTGGTTCCGAGGGCTGCGTGACACAGCCCCAAATCCATTCCTGATGAACCGTTCCCTGTATATCAAAGCGGAGAAGGAGATGGAAACTCCAAAAAGTCGCTAACAGCTTAAAAGAAGTGTCGATCAAGTCCTGCTTTCAAGAGACTCAACCAAGATTATATCATTGAGTCTCATCAGGTCAGGGGGATGTCACTTAAGATTCGCTCGCGCAGTTTCAGGCATGGAGCTTGATGTCCGCCTGATGGATATTGACTACGTGATAGAAGATGGAGGGGCGGCTATACGCTTCTACGCCAAGTCCGGGGAGAAAAACGTTTACGCCCGCGACGAGGACTTCCTGCCGTACTTTTACGCAGTTCCCTCGGAGGAAGGCGCCCGGGAGGCGATTGAATCGGGCGAGTTCAGCCACGAAGGCGACGAACTGGAGGTTCGGAAGGTCGAAAAGGAGAGAAAGAGCGACTCCAACGAAGAGGTCGAAGTACTGAGGGTTTACACTGATGTTCCGCCGAACGTGCCCAAGTTAAAGTCGGAGATTGAGGAACTTCCTGAGGTCGAGGAATGCCGGGAGCACGACATCCCGTTCTACAAGCGCTACCTTATCGACAACGGCATCAGGCCGACTGAAACCTTTCGCGTAGAAGGAGAGGAGTTCGAGGATGGAAACTTTGATGTCGCGCTCGAAGTTGAATCGCTGGAAACAGGCGTAGAAAGCGAGGAAGACTGGCGGAACTGGAACGTCCTGGCGTTCGACCTGGAGGTGTACGAGGACGAGGTCGTCATGGCGTCGTTCGCAGCCAGGGATTACGAGAAGCTTCTTACAACTGCAGAGGTTGACCGCGAGTTCTCGGAAAAAGTCGATTCGGAGAAACAGTTACTCGAGCGTTTTATGGAGATAATTGAAGAACGTGATGTCGATGTACTGCTCGGCTACAACACGGACGAGTTTGACTTTGACGTGCTGCGTGAGCGCTGCCAGGAGCACGGACTGGAGTTAGCGCTCGGCAGGAACGGAGAACGCATGAAGTTCGAGAGACGCGGTCGTTTCTCTTCGGCGCGTCTGAAGGGCCGGATGCATCTTGACCTTTATCCCTTCGTTGAACACGTTCTCGCGCCAGGTCTTGACTCAGAACGCCTTGACCTGGACTCGGTAGCGGAGGAGATGCTGGGCGAGAACAAGCAGGAGATGAGCTGGGAGGATATGAAGAATGCCTGGAGCGAGCAGGAGGGCCTGGAAGAGTTCGCTGACTACGCCCTGAAAGACGCGGAGCTGGCGCTGGAGCTCGGCAATGAGATAGCGCCGCAGATACTGGAGCTTTCCCGGCTCACCGGTTTGATTCCTTTCGACGCATGCCGGCTGACCTACGGCCAGCTGACCGAGAACTTTCTGCTGAAGGAGGCTTTTGAGAAGGATATACTGGCCGCGAACCGTCCCACGAGAAGCGAGCGCAGGAAGCGCCAGCGGAAAGGAGGTTATTCAGGCGGGTTCGTCTACACTCCGGAGCCAGGGCTTCACGAGAACATCGTCCTCTTCGACTTCAAGTCGCTGTACCCCACGGTTATGGTGGCGCACAACATCTCGCCGGACACGCTTGAACTCGATGACTGCGACAAAGTCTTCAACGTCGAAGAATTCGGCTACGAGTTCTGCCAGGACGAGCAGGGCTTCTTCCCGGAACTGGTTGAACGCCTGGTACGCGACCGCTCAGAAATCAAGCAGGAGATGGCGGAAGCCGAAGAAGGTTCGAAGCGGTACAAGTCGCTGTATAACCGGCAGGCGGCTGAGAAGTACCTCGCGAACTCCTTCTACGGTTACCTGGGCTACAACGGCGCGCGGTGGTACTCCCGGGAGTGTGCTGAAGCCATAACGTATCTGGGAAGACAGCATATACAGGAAACTATCGAGAAAGCCGAGGAAAGAGGTTTTGAAGTGGTCTACGGCGATAGTTTGAATTACTCCAGACAGATTATTGTAAAAAATCCTCAAGGACGCCTTGAATTTATTCAAATAGGTGAGTTTGTAGAGAATACTGATAACCCGGAGGAATATGAAACACTTGCCTGGGATGTGGATCAAAGTAAGGCTGTTTTTAAGCCGGTGAGGAGAGCTATAATGCATGATTATGAGGGGAAACTGCTCAGATTTAGCACCAATAGAGGCAGAACAACTGTAACTCCCCAGCACTCTGTCTACAAGTATGAAGATGACCAGATCATGTTAGCAGATGCTGAGAAGCTTGAGAAAGGAGATTATTTGATTTCTCTATCCGAGCCGCCTGAAGTTGAGAGAGAATATTCTGAGGGAGACCTGATCGATCTCGCAGATTTCGCGTATGATAATTCCGAGCTTAGAGCTTACAGGGATAATAAGGAGTTTCCGGCGGAGATGGGGGAATGCCCTTACTGTAAAGATAAATATTACTTATCGTCTCATGTTCATGCTCAACATCCCGAAAGAAAGGTGAAGCTGGAAAGGGCCACTGCGGAGTATTCGTATATAGGATGCAAGAATGCAAAAGCCGGAAAAATACCGCGATTTTTGGAACTAAGTTCAGAGTTTGCATGGGTTTTAGGTTTCTACTGTGGGGATGGATCGGCCTCTACAGGGAATAAACAGATGATCTCCTTTGGCGGCCAAGACAGAGGAAATATTCAGAGGGTCAAAGAATTCTTTGACAAAATCTTGGAAGACAAGTTAGCTATAATAGAAGATGTTGATACTCGAACGGGCAATAAAATGTACTATTACCGGGTTCAGAGGAAGTCAATGACAAGTTTCTTTGTCGAGGGCTTAGATTTAGGTAGAAGTTCGGCGAGTAAGAAGGTTCCCGATATAATATTAAACGGAGATAAAGAGCTTAGAGAGTCATTTATAGAAGGTTATTTAGAGGCAGACGGCTCTAAAGAGAAAGATCATGACTCCAGATATAATTCCGAAAGTGTGCGTTTCTCAACTAAAAGTTCTTATCTAGCGAATCAGGTTCAGTATATCTTGAAGCAGCTAGAACTGGGAGAGAATGGGTATGGGAGAGAGATAAATGATGTTTCATACAAGTACCGCGACGATAAGCCCCAGATTAAATCCATAAGAAATACTGCGCCACAAGACCCTGAGTTTGCGGAACTTAATTTCACTCCTGCGAGAATAAAAGATATTGAGAAAGTGAGTCCGACCAAAGACAGAGTATATGATCTCGAAGTAGAGGGACAGCATAACTTTGTAGATGCTGAAGGACTTATTTTGGTTCATAATACTGATTCGGTGTTCCTGAAGAAGGAGAACATCAGGGAGGAGATGGACGAGTATCTTGAAGAGGCGAACGAGAACCTTC
>JBDGSK010000006.1:0-4644 GCA_042217575.1 Candidatus Nanohaloarchaea archaeon
AGTAGCTGCAAAAGATGAACAGGTAGAAATACCTGAACCAGTACATCAGGAAGAAAAGGACTTTCCAACTGTAGAAGATAGGATAAAGGAACTACCTGAACTGGAAGCAGGTGGAAGGAGCGATGAAGACCCTCTACACTGGGCAGCAGGACTAAGCAAGAAAAACATTCGAAGAATAAAGGCCTCAGAACCTGGAGGTACCTGGGAAGACTGGCCAGAAGAACTAATACTTGACTGCCACAAAAAAGACTCCGGCAAAACATACACCGATGTATACGGAAGAATGGAATGGGACAAACCATCGCCTACTATAACAACACAGGCCTACTCCTATGGATCAGGACGATTCGGACACCCAGAACAAAACAGAGCAATCACACTCAGAGAAGCAGCAATCCTACAATCCTTCCCTAAAGACTACAAATTCCTAGATCCAGAAGACGAAGATCCATCCAAAACAAAAATAGGGCGAATGATAGGAAACGCAGTACCAGTAAAACTAGGAGAAGAAATAGGGAAAGAATTTATTGAAGGCTAAGTTAACTGGTCGATTATCTGTTCCGGCTTCTGATGAATTCCAAAGTATCCATCATCGAACACAACCATATGAGTAGCGGTTTGAGCATGGTGGAGGACATCCTTAATATCTTCTTCTGTAATATCATCCTCCATTAATTCCTGACGTATCCTGGAGAAATGGGGGCGAGTATTGGTTTCCTGCTCATGAATTTCGTATGCCGTTTTGATTACTTTTTCAGTCTTATTTTGTGTGACGGTGGGCTCCTCCCAGGCTTCTCTTATTACTTCTTCATACTCATCAGGACGCTTCTGATTGGTTAAAATATTTTTAATACATCTATGATCTAACCCTTTCTCAGCATGCTTATCAAGCATCTCTTTTAGCCCTTCTAAGCTTAGTAGACTCAACTTATCGTCTCTGCTGAAGTGATTTAGAAGTTTACTATCAGAGCCATTCTGACCGTTAAGCTGAAACTCCCTCGCAATACCAATAGCGTGATCGCAGTCATCATCTTCCCTATGGTCCTCTACATTACCTTTCTTCAGGTCATTATGATCTACTTTCTCATCTCCTTCTTTCCCCTTAACTTCAACAGAAATCCGAAATGGCTCATTGCCTGTTCTCTCAATTATAACTACAAGATCTGAGTCGCCAGATTCTCCAAAGTGTTCTACCTTTAGACCCATATATCTGAAGGCCTTCATGACTGACTTCTCAAAAGGAGTTCCAGTAACTCTTGACTTATCAACGAGATCCTGCTTTAGGTGCTTAACTGGATCCTCAAGATAATCTGCAGCAGCCCTTAACGAGTCATCATAGATCTGAAGAATATCTTTTCGAAGGTCCTCGTCAATTTCCTTAAATGAAAGATAACCTGCGCTAATTAAATTACCTGTAAGACCTTCTCCAACAGCTCGCACAACATTTGGTCCGGCGCCTGCACCTTTTAGGTGATTGAAGAAAGGATGTTCTCTATTTACAAATATTGTCTGGTCTTCAAACTGTATAGCATTACTTTCTTCTTCGTGATCAACTACAGCTAGTTCAATATCTTCCCAACCTTCTTCGGGGTAGTCTCCTTCGTCCTCATCATCCATCAAGCCCTGTAGTGCCTGGTTGGATTTCATCGGAGATCGGGTAGAAAATCGTTTGCCAAATTCTCCAGGATTGTAAGCTTCTTCCTCCTTATTATTGTCAGCCCTTCTTCTCACCTCATTATAAAAGCTCTGTAGAATATTTCTAGTTAATCTTGTCTTTAGGTTTTCTTTAATACTGTCTCTTTGAACAAGGATCTGATCGTCTAGCTCAGGTATCTCAAATTCCCCTCTAAAGCGATGCCACCATTGGAAGTTCTTATCCTTAGTCCCAAACTTAGGAGATCCTCTATTCAACAGCTTTCCTCTAACATTCACCTTGAAACCTATATTATGGATGTTTCTATCCTGCAATTTCCTGTTTCTTATCAAGTCCTTGTACATTATGCCTTCAGCGATAACAGGACCTAATTCTGGAATAACGACAGCTTGTTGCTCCTCACCATCTTCATAAGGCAGGATAGTTTCAGTTTCAATACTATACAATCGCTCGGGAACATCATCCTTTGAGTCAAACTCATCTTTTTCTCCATACCAAAACTCTCTGAGCTTCGTCTCCAACCTGCCAATAGCATCCTCATCCTCTGCTAGATTAGGTATCTCAGCCCAAGTCTCATCTGGGAATTCCTGAGGCTGGATCTCATTTTCGTTCTTATAAACGATAAAGTCTGAACCACGGGGTATAGCTGTTCTTATCATCTTATCCAGGTATTGAGCCTTCAGACTATCCCCTGCAGCTTCTCTATCAACATCATCAACTATAGCCAATGTCCAACTATCCCAGCCTTGATCCCAAGGATCAGGAATATCATCTAGGTAAGATCCAAGATAATCTCTCGCTTCGTCTTCATTCATCTCAAAAATTTGAGCCTCTGGAGGATTACCTGTATCTCTACCCTTAATATTTTCCTTAGCTACAGAAACAATTCTAGTGACCCCATCCTTTGTTGCCACGTGAATAAGTTCGTCTCCAAGTGCATAAGCTGCTAGTTTACCTACTCCAAACCTGCCGATCTGACGTCTTTCAGAGATATCATTCCCGGAAATAGTCCTTTCTTCGCCTTCCTGGGCTTTCTCCTTCTTTTCGCCGCCAGCAACCTCCCAAAGATTCTGGAGGCCCTGACCGTCCATTGAAACTCCGTTATCTAACACCTGGAGGCTGCCTTCATTATTTTTAGGCGTAGAAACATAGCACTGAGTAGCAGCTGCATCATAACTGTTACATACAAGCTCCTCAATAGCCCTACGAGGATTGTTATACAATTGTTCAGAAACTTGATTCAAAATATTATAGTCGATAGCAATTTCAAAGGAATCTCCTTCGTCAGCATCTTGAATAAAGCTCTTCAAAGCTTCCTGAGAAATAGCGTCGGGATCAGAAACAACCATACAATACCCTGCAGATATAATTTTAAAGTAAGTTACGGAGATCATAAATCTATCTCCCTGCAGATTACAGGAACTAGAAAACAACGCCGCCGACGTACTTGAACACAGAGTCAATGACCTCAAATGGAGAATAGGAGAACTAGAAGACTAAACTATTCTCCCGATTTATTAGGTCTGATATGGCCGTCATAGTTCTTAATGAACTCAACCTGGGAATCTGTCAAACCGTAAATCCCTAACAGTTCATCTATCTCGTCAATCTTTGACTTACATTTTGCTGTGTCAAACTCTCCTGTCCTACCTTTTCCTCCGCTGTATGCATTTCTCTGGCAGTCATCAATTTCATCAGCGAATTCATTTATTCTATCCCTGTATTCCTTAATTCTGGAGTCCTCCGGAACCGGGAATGCGTCCACTAAGTTGCCAAAGACATGTCTATTGTTGGCATATACCGCCCAATAAAAGTAGAAAAGAGAGGAATTCAATCCTATTAAGGCCAAATCTCTCTTCAAATCAGTCTCGAAAGTAATACTTTCTATCATAGTGCTCTGGTGCGGGAACTCTTTCAATGCTTGCACCCAATAACCGCCAGATGTCTTTAAATCTAGGCTTGCTCCTTCAGAAGATTCCCATTTCTCCAAAACTTTGCTCTCACCCTTTAAATCTTCTAAGAGAGTTCTCGCTTTCTCACTTCCTATTTTTGGGAGACGAGTAGCCTCTTCATCATTCCTGACGCCTATTTTAGAACCTAATACAAGACCCTCGGTTGAGGCGAACTCTATTTCATCAAATAGATTGCTACGCATCTCTTGTGTAAACCTCATGTTCTTAGCGGTATAGATTGGATTATCCCCTGAGGTCTTTCTTCCGTTTATTATACAAACTCTCTCTTCTACACCAGCAAATATCTTTGAAGGTCTAGTTCCAAAGAATGAAAGTTCGAATTTGCCTTTATCCCTCATTAAATCTCTGACTGATGTCATCGAATTGTTTACAGCAAGCGAGTCAGCTATTACATTCCCTACAAATCCATCTGCCCTGGTTAGGTAAATCTCTCTTTCTAGGAAGTAGCCGCAGATGTCACCGCAGCCTTCTGTTTTATATGGCTGTAAGAACTGCTTCTCATTATTACTGAGTACATCTGACCCATATGGGGGATTTCCAAGTACTATGTCGAATCCTTCTTGATCGCCGTCAAATATTTCTGGGAATTCCAGAATCCAGTGTAGCGGGGTATAATTCCCGTCTTCCGAAAGCCTTTTGCTGCGGAACTGGTCCTCTATGTATCCATATTTCAGATTATCTGCTCCATGTTGTTCTATTTTTTCGGCTATAAGTTCGGCGTCTTCAGGATCTATCTCTCCTTTTCCTACCCATTTGAAGTTGTTAGGAAAGAGTTCAGAAAGTTCTTCATCCATTCGGTCCAAACCTGACTTCTTGGACTCTATTTTGACATATTTCGGTTCTTCAAATTCAGATATTTTCTTTTTGAAGTCCTCGCCATCAGTGAAGTAAATCTTTCTACTTTCGCCTTCAGAATTGAAGTAAGCTCTTAGATAGTTGACATACCTTTTGTTCAGTTCGCCTTCGATAGATTCATGTAGGTCTTGGAGTTCTGATTTGAACTCGTTGACATTGCTG
>JBDGSK010000060.1:0-7238 GCA_042217575.1 Candidatus Nanohaloarchaea archaeon
GAATTTCATCGTCTAGTCCGCCAATGTCTTCGTAGGTAACTTCTGGAACGCGGACGCGTCCCTCTGTCTCGGTGTCTTCTACTGCCTGTTGCCTCATCTCGATCTCAGTGTCTTCTGTTATCTTCACAGCGCCTTCCGGTTGCGTGGAGACTACCGCTAACTTGGTGTCGCCGAAGCTGAACCTGAAGTGATCGGCGTCCATGTCAAACATTTCGTCGAACAGCGAGCGGCGCTTGTCGTCCCCATCTCCAGGGACAACGATGTCGCCTTCTGTGACCGCGCGACCTTTCAACGCCTGTCTGAAGACGTTCGGGTTGGAAACCTGTATCATGACGCCCTCTTCCGCGGGCGCGAGCACTATCTTCTCGGCTTCCTTCAGTTCGGCCTTGGAAACCTCTACCTTTTCTCCGAGCGATGTGCCGGCGTTCTTCCTCATGTAGCCGTCCATCCGGGCGATGCCGAGTCCCTTGTCCGCCGGATAGCTTCTCGCGGCGCGTCCTACTGTCTCACGTTTTCCCTCTATCGAGACGGCGTCGCCTTCCCGGATTCCCAGCTCTTCCATGATTTTTGAGTCCACTCGGACTATTCCTCTGCCGATGTCCTGCTGCGCGTTCGGAGGTACTTCTCCTACGCGTAGCTTGACTTTTTCGTTTTCGTCATCTGCCATGTTTGTCACCTTTTTCGCCTTTGATCTGTTCGAGGATGCTCGAGTCCTCGATGAGTACCTTGAAGATGTGGTATGAAACCTTGCCGCGCCAGTCCACGAAGTAATCCTCAACTCGCTCCGTGTTCTTTCTTGCCAGCACGAAGACTGAGTCGTCCACACGGACGCTTGGGATTCTGTCCATCAGCCCGTCTTTCTCGTACTCATACTTCTTGCCGTTCTTCTTAACAGTCTGTCTGTAGCCGAACAGGCCTCTGTAAAACTTGTTCCGCTCGTAGACTGACTCGAACTCCTCCTTTTTCGTGTTATAAGTCAGGAGTGCGGCAGGTTCCTCGCTCATAGTTGAGGTTAGTCCGCTAACATTTAAACAGTTTTTTGTTGACGTGAGTAAAAACCTGTTTTCCTCTCTTTTCCTGGTCAACGATAAAAGATTTCCAGAGAAGTTTGCTGTGTGAAGGTAGAAAGACTTTCGACCGGCAGCGAACCTTTAGATGAACTTCTCTCCGGCGGCATCGAGCGCGGCATAATAACCAACGTGTTCGGTGAAAGCGGGAGCGGGAAGACCAACCTCTGCGTACAGGTCGCAGCCGAACTCGCGGAGGGGGGCGAGAAAGTAGTTTACATCGACACTGAGAAAGGATTTTCGCCGGAACGTTTCGCACAGGTAGCTGATGAGGAATCGCTTGACAACGTTATACTTGCGGAGCCTTTCAGCTTTGAACAGCAGGAGGAACGTATCGAATCCCTCGAAGAAGTCATGGAGGATGAAGAGCCGCAGCCCTCCGCGGTCATAGTCGATTCTATGGTGTCGCTCTACCGGTTGAAGGCGAAAGGCGATCAGGTTCAAGAGTTTAACCAGCGGCTTTCTCAACAACTTTCAGAGCTTTCAAGGATCGCGAGGAAGTACGATATCCCTGTCATGGTGACCAACCAGGTGTACACGTCTTTCGACGAGGACGGGATCGAGCTAGTCGGTCGAGACGTCCCCCGCTACTGGTCGAAGTGCCTCCTGAAGCTTTCCAGTCTTGACAACGGTGTCAGGAAGGCGGAGATAGAGAAACACCGCTCGATACCTGAGGGAAAGGCGGTGAAGTTCAAGATCGCCAACAGGGGTCTTGTAGAGGCGGACGAGACCGGGCTTTTCTGAGCCTGCGAACCATTTAAAAATATCAGCCCCCTACAGGTACCTATGCGTCCACAGACAACGCTTAACTCGCAGTCGAAGGGTGAATACTTTATCGAGGGTGACTGCTTTTTCCAGGGTGGACGCGTTCTGGAACTCGCAAACTGATTCCCCGCATGTCTCCGCTGACGAATCTATTGCTATTGTAAAGTCAATCTTTGCCGCTATTATGCTGCCAGAGCTGCTGTTTGTGGCTCTGGTGTTCTAAAACACGTCATACTTCTCTGTGATAACATGACACAACACCACACAACACCACCATACCGTACACCTTCGAAAACCTGGCAGAACCGCTCAAGGTGCTACAATGGCTGACACCAAGAACTTCCTCCACGACGCCGAAGAAGTCGCCAAGGCGACGAGACAGGGCTTCGAGAGAAAAGACGAGGTCGAGAACCAGTACGACCAGTGGCTGGAAGACCAGGGCGTCGACACTGACGCCTTCAGCTTCGAGGATCTTGAAAGATCGCTGGAGGAGAACGGCCTCATAGCTGAAGACGATGAAACGGTCTCGGTTTCATGGGGCCGGCAGCTTCACTCCGGCGCGAGAAACGAGATCCAGACGTTCTACGAGATCGCGGACAACCCTGTGAGAGAAGCTCTCGAAGAGGAAGGCTACGATGTCTCCATCCGTCCTTTCACGCTGGAGAGCGATCCCTGGGTACACAGTAACACTGAGAAGCGCTCCTACACCTATCCCACGTTCATGACGCAAGACGGTCCGCTCAGCGTCCCGGTGACGAAGCCGGAGAACTCGAAGCGGCTTGACAGGCACGAAGTCAACGTTCCTGACGAACAGGCGGACATAATCGAGCAGGAGTACGGCATCGACCTTACAGAGGCAGACACGCTGCCAGAGCTTCACAGGATGGTAACTGAAGAAGTAACGAACCAGGAGTACGATGCGACACCGGACTTCCGCGGCGTCTACCAGGATGTCCTCGACGGACTTGTCGAAAGCGAGGCCTATCCTGAACACGTGCTGGTCTCCGGGGAACACGCCACGGGAGTTCCCGACGACTACGCGGTAAAGATCGGCCACGAACACGGCCCCTGGTACGAGGGAAGCTTCGACGGCGAAGACGTTTCCGTACACGTGGGAAAGGCGCTCGAAGACGACGCAGCCTGGATGCCGGCAATGGAAGGCTACAACTTCGCCCTCCTCCCCGCTACAGCTCACCCGCAGCTCACCTACGAGCTGAGAGACGGCGTGCCTGCCAACTCGAAGTTCGCGCCGGAGACAGCGCTTGAACTCGAGGAAAGACTCCAGGACATAGGGACGGAAGGATACCCCATCGCGGACATCGGAGAGCCATCGCTCTACGATGAAGGACATGTCGCGGAAGACTTTGAAGAAGAGCTTGTCGACGAACGGATGGCGAAGTACGTCGACGGGCCGGGAGACTACGCGTTTGACACCGCAGTCGTCTCAGTGATCCCGCAGGATGAAGTAGCCCTTGACAACTACAGTACGGATCTCAGGGAGGCAGCAACTGTCCTGGCGTCTGACGCGTACAGGACGGCGGAGGTCGAGTAAAAAAGCTCTCCTCCCTCACACTTTTCACCATCGCCGAGAGGGGTAAAGTATGAAACAGCAGATAGTCGAACTTGCGGAAGAACTATGTGAACACGCTCCACGGATGTGGGAGGCGGAAAACGACGCGGCAAAAGTAATCAAGAGAGAACTGGATGAACGCGGCGTCGACTACGAGGTACAGCCGTACGGCGTGGTCTACCCCCGCTTCACCGAGTACCGCCTGGAAGTCGATGGCGAAGAGGTCGAGTGCCTTCCGGCAGGACTGGAATCCGGAAAAATCGAGTCGAAGACGGTGATCGATAACCTCCACATCTCCGGCCGCGACTTTTCCGGGCCGAACATCAACTTCAATCCGGTCAGTGAAGGGCTTTCGAAGCCGACTTTTTACCCGGCGCCGGCGCTGACCGTGTCCAGGAAAGACGTTCCGAAGGTACTGGAGGCCGATGAAATCGAAGGAACGCTGGAGGTCGAGCGTGAACAGCACCGCTCCGAGAATATCATCCTCGGCGAGACCGAGGACCCGGAACGACTCATCTTCACCCACTACGACAGCTGGTGGGGAGCCTTCCTCGACAACGCCCTCAGCGTCTCCCTGCTGGTTCATCTTGCGCCCGAGCTCGACCTTGAAAACGACTGCATAGTGTTCGCCGGCTCGGAAGAGTTCTCCGACGAGGAAATCTACTGGTGCTACGGCTACCGGAAGTTCGAGGAAGAGTACTTCGACGCCGTCAGGAACGCGGAAACGATTACGGTGGTAGATACCGTCGGTCGCGGCGATACCCAGGTCGCGGACAGCGAAGAACTGATTCGGGAAGGCCTGGTCCTGAACTATGACGGCTACGTCGAAAAGACGGAGATGCTGATAGGAGAGTTCGATAAAATCATGGAGATCTACCACTCACCGCTCGACACCCGGGAAGCGGCGACACATATCGACGACGCGATAGAAACGGTCAGGTCCTACCTGTTATAGCTCAGAGTATGTCGGGGTCGAAGTCGGAGAATGCGTAGCTTGTCGGCCCGGAGTACATAAGCGCCGAGGGCTCTCCCGAGTCAACGCGAGCCGGTATAAAGTCTCTCCGCTCCCTCTGGCTCAGCTCCAGGGCTTCAGTCTCCGCCGCCTCAAGGTAGTCGAAAGCGTCGAAGTTGAACATCCGCTGGAGAAGGGCGTCAACCTCCCTCGGCGCCAGCAGGTACGGCGGATCCCCGCCTTCCAGCCTCTCTACAGTCCTTTCAAGCACTGCCGGGATTTCCTCGGCCGACTCTATTCCCGTCGAGGCATCCGGTATCACTGTGTAGAAAGAATCGTCAACACGGTCGTACAGAACGCTGTCGTAGTCTACCGGCCGCTCGAAGAATGATTTATCGAACCAGGGTTCAAGCTCCTCGTAGCGCAGACTGCTTTCCAACGACCTCCCCTCACCTACATTTGTCACCGCACAAATATTAGTCTGCCGTTTCTGCCGGGTAACCTCGAACAGGATTCAAAAACCAGCGCCGCAAAACCCGGTACAGGCATGGACTTGGAGGACTACCGCAGAGAGATTGACAGGGTCAACCGCGAAATCGCGGACGCAGTAAGCCGACGGATGAACATCGTAGATGAAATCGCCGCATACAAACAGGAACACAACATGCAGGTCGTCGACCAGTCCCGCGAGGAAGAGGTAAAGCAGCAGTTCGAGAAGCTGTTCGGTAATGAAGACCTCCCGCAGGAGAAGGGAAGAGAGCTGGCAGAGCTGCTGATAGAGATCGCGACCGAACGCCAGAAGTAAAAGTTTTCTTGCGACTGATTCCGTATGGAAGTAGCGCTGCTCGGCCCGGAGGGAACCTATACTCACCAGGCCGCTGAAGAATACTTTGACGAGCTTGAACCCGTCTTCTGTTCAACTCTGAAAGAAGTCTTTGAATCCGGACACGTCAAGTTCGTACCGTTTGAAAACTCGCTCGGCGGAGGAGTCTCGGAAAGCGCCGACCTGCTCCGGGAGCACGATGTAGAAGTCACAGGCGAGCAACGGCTGGAAATCAACCACGCGCTCGTATCCGAAGAGGAAGAACTTGAAAGCATCGAAAAGCTCCGCTCGCATCCACAGGCGCTGGAACAGTCGAGAAAGCTTATCGAAGAACACGGCTTTGAACAGGTCGAAGCCTCATCGACAGCTGGAGCCGCGGAAGAAGTGAAGGGAGAAGAAGGCGAGGCTGCCCTGGCCTCGGAGCTCGCAGCAGAAATCTACGACCTGAACATCTTGCAGCGTGAAGTACAGGACAACGGTAACAACGTAACACGGTTCCTCGTGCTTGACGGTGAAGAGGAGGAAGGCGAAAAGACGCTGATGATTCTCGAGCCGGGAGAGGACCGACCAGGGCTTCTGAGCAACATGCTCTCCTGTTTCTCCGGCCACGGCATAAACCTGAGCTACATCCAGTCTCGCCCTACTAAGCAGGGTCTCGGCGACTACTACTTCCTTGTCGAGGCGGAGGCTGACAGCGGCGAACGCGAGTTCGAGCTCTCGCTCAAGTGCCTTGAATCCTACGCGGACGTAAAAGTCCTCGGCTCGTACCGCTGAACCGGGAAAACGTTTTATAACACGCCGAGAAGTCTTGGGCATGCGTCCACACAGAAACACCGAGTCGAAGGGTGAACGCTTTGTATCCCGGAAAGGTGGACGCGTTCTGCCATCCTGCAGGTAGAACTTCTGTTCCGTTCTCAGCTTTTTCACTTCAGGCTACGCCGGTAGCAGTGCTGCCGGTGCTGGTGTAAGCTTGATTCTTCTCAGAGGTGCTTCTCTATGAAACACTCAACACAAACACAACGCCATAGCATTCCAAAACCAGCGAAAAACTCCCGGGGTGAAGCCTATCCGCAGAACTGACGAGCGGCTCTACAGGGTCGCCGAGGATATACCGGAGGAAAACTTCATGGAGGCTGCCGCCGATGCGGAGGCGACGGTGATCTACTCCGACGGAGTCATGAAGGTCCAGGGAGCGGTCACCGAAATCAAGGACTTCCTCTACTCGACGGTCGAGTACGACCTCGACGCCGACTTCAGCAATCCCGACAACTACATGCAGCCGGTGCTCTCCAGCCTAAACCGTGTCTCCGAGGAGGAAGCAGAAGAAATCATGGCCTCTGAATACGCCCCGCTTGAATCCGGAGAGGAGGAACAGGAAATAGACATCGACGCCGCGCTCGAAGGAGAAAACCCGGGAGGAAGAACGATTGCAGCCGACGGAGGCGAAGGAATGTAGTCATTCCTCCAGAACTGTGTCGGTCTCCGGCTCTATGCTGTGTACATCCCACCGGTTTGAAAGCTCTTTCAGCCTCTCGACGACATGCGAGTGGTGGCCACCACCGATTACCATGTGAGCCTCCTGGCCGGGATGGCTCAGCGCGTCGGAGACCGCGTAGTTCGCCTGGTAGATCGAGCGCTCGACGTTAATTATCTTCTGATCGCTGAACTTCCTGCCGTAGTCGCGCTCCAGCTCCAGGGGCAGGTTCTCCGCCCTGCTCAAATCCTGTAGATCCCTGATATAACTCGGGTCCTGCATCGCCCTGTCGAGCGTTGTGAACCTGTCGACGTCCCTTGGAATCGGCTGTTGCTCGCTCTCCATTCGTTTCACCGCCCTTGAGAGGATATGCCTCAGACGGTGTTTCGCCGCCCACTTGACCTTTTTCTTCAGCCTTTCAAGCCCTGAAATCGGGTCGCTGTCGATCTCTATATCCGCCTTTTCACGGGTGAACGCCCGGATATCGCCCATATCTTCCAGGCGGTGGTAAGTCTCCTTCTCCGGGCTTCCGAACGCGAGAGGTAGGACCACGAGGTTCTGATCGAAGTAGACATGTTTTCTCTCAT
>JBDGSK010000061.1:0-5309 GCA_042217575.1 Candidatus Nanohaloarchaea archaeon
TTCTACCGCCCGACGAAGAAGTACCGGCTCAGGGTCGTGCTACCAAAGGGAGCGGGACTACTGGATGACAGGAACATAACCAGCTCGGTCATATCACCTCCAGGCGCCACGACAGGCAGCAACGGTCGCCGCATCTTCGTGGAGTGGGAGAAGACGCCTGATCTCGGAGAGACGATAACATTCCAGGTGGTCTACCAGAGCTTCTCTACCAGGATAAGCCCTCTGCAGGCCGCGGTGCTCGCGGTTACGGCAGCACTGATAGCTCTAGGCGGCTATTTCGGCTACCGGCGTCTGCAGATGGAGGATATAGAGAACGTCTACGATGAGCTGGAGCACGATGAGATCGAGGTGCTCGACCTCCTGCAGGAGAACGAGGGAAGTATGCTGCAGAAGGATGTTGTCGACCAGATGGATTACTCTAAGGCGAAGGTCTCCGGTATCGTGTCCGGTCTCGTGGATAAAGAGGTCGTCAGGAAGGAGAAAGAAGGCCGGAGCAACAGGCTGGCTATCGCCAAGAACTACCGGGCCTGATCGGCGACGTTGATAGTGAATATGCTGGTCTCGCCCATGTAGCTCTTCTCACATACACACTTGAGCGCGGTACGGTTCTCGATAGCATCGGAAACGTTTACATCCGCCTCTCCCGGCGGGTAGCACGCTACAGTTCCGTTAAAGGTCTGGTTCTGTCTTATGCCGTCCGCGATCCGCTCACAGTAGCTGTCGCCCTGCGAGAGCTGGAAAGCCGCGGCGCAGACAAGTAGACCGGCGAGCGCTACCGCCGCGAGGAGGTACTGGTCCCTCACTCCGTACCACCGTTCTCCAAGTACTTCCTGATATCGGCTCTCGGGTGGTAACCTTCCAGCTTGTGCTTGCCGTTGACTACGACCGTCGGCGTACCGGTGACGTTGTACTGGCTTTCTAGGATGTCTACCATGCCGTCCTTTATCTGGACCGGGATGGAGAAGACAAGCAGTTCAGAGTCTTGCTCTCTCTTGAGAAGTGTCAGCTGGCGGCCCATCTTCTCGCATTCCCTGCATCCTTCTTTCTCGAGATTGTTAGTGAAGAATAGTACCGTGTCAGGGCTGTACTCGCACTTCTTCCTGATATCCTCCGCGAACATCCAGTAGCGTATCCCGGAGAGTATGTACCTGCTCTTTATGGTCTCGAACCGCTGCGCCTGTATAGCGCTGTTCTTCTGGTACTGCTGCAGGTTTCCAAGCCGCTGGTTGTAGCCGGTCACGATATTGTTGAGCCCCTCTCTCAGTACCTTGCAGGACTGGACATCCTCGGACTTGAGATAGGATAGCTGCAGTTGCTTGCTCTCAATCTCGGTCAGGTCCTGCTCCATCTGGTTCCTCAGAGAGTTCGCGCGGGCGTCGTCAACGAAGTTGCTGACCAGCACGCCCATCGAGAACATTATCAGGGTGAGCATCCCTGCGACGAGGTACCTGTACTTCTGTATCTCTCTCATAGTTTTTACCGCTCCGAGTAGATCGTGTAATTGTTTCTGCCGCCAAAGATTTTTGAAGTGACCTCGTAGTTAAGCTCCAGGTGCTGCTCCATCGCCTCTATCTGCTGCTCGCACTTACGGTATCCTCGACAGTCCCAGTAACGGTCGTTTATCGCCCAGTGGTCTATCTCGCTGCCGTGCTGTTCTATGACTTCGGTGAGTTCGCCCGGTGGCAGCGGCCGGTAACGGAAGTCGCCGTAAAGGTTGACGCGAGGGTCATTAGAGGCCACGGTTCCCTCCATCTTGGAGACCTCGGAGAAGAACCTCTGCTGCTGCGGATCTTCCCAATTATAGGCGTTGTAGACCTGAGAAGCGTTGAACGCCATCACCAGGAACAAGAGTACCAGTACACCTTCCACGAACCGGTCCTCCCGGGTCAGGTACTGCCTCAGCTCGACGAGCCCTCTCGCGGAGAGCAGTGCCATCAGCGGCAGGAACAGCAGCTTGTACCTCTCTATCTTCAGCGGGAACGACGTGAAGAACACGTAGAATATCAGGAACCCGATGGCGAAACTCCCGTAACCCCATTCTCTTTTCCTGGCCGCGAGATATAACCCGAGGGGTGCCAGCAGCATGAGCGGGTTCGCGAGGCCTGTCTTGAACAGGTAAGTGAGTCCATAGAAGTAGTTGCTACCTGCCCCCGCGGTTATCGAAACGCTCCTCTGGAACGGCGACAGTATATCGCCGAAGAAGTGGTACTGCACCACAAGGTAGGCTCCAGCGAGCGTAAAGAAGCCGAGCGTCACCAGCGCGGAATCCCTGATACCCTCGATCAGCTCGCCGCCAGAGTATCCTTTCAGCGCCAGGTAGCCTACAGCTGCCGGACCTCCCAGCGCTGAGGGGAATCTTGTCAGGAATGCCAGGCCGAGAAGAGCCCCTCCCGGGAGCGGCCGGTCGTCCTGTACCATGTAGAGCCCCGCGAATATCATGATGGCTGCCGGGATCCCGGTCAACGGTTCAAGCGAGAACCTGAGGTAAGTTTGTGAAGCGGCGAGTATCGCGACCGTTAAAAGCGCGATATCCCTGTCGAAAAGGTCTCTTGCGCCGTAGTATACAGCGACGAGACCCGCAGTCGATATGACCGCGGAGAGCAGGCGCGGGAAGCCTACCTCGGGCAGACCGAGTTTCCATGATAGACCGAGGAGGAGCGGCAGTACCGGCGGTCGAAAGTTCTCCCAGAAGCCGTACTGGCCGGAGGAGAATATCCACTTGCCCATCGCCGTGTAAACCGCTGAATCCCAGAAAAGTGGGTTTTTCCACGCTGCCGATATCATTATCAGCTGGGCCGCAGCAAACAGCGCTATGAACGCCGCTGCAAGCCTTTCTTCCCTTTCAGGCTCCGGGAGTTCTACCATTCTATACCACGTCCACCCAGTTGCTTCCGGGCAACGATGATTATCGATACGAGCGACATAAAGCCTACTATCAGGAAGAACCAGAACACGTAGACTATCGCCGCCAGGATCCCGATATCACGGACCGACTCCTCTACGTGGATAGCGGCCATGTAAACCATCGAAGTCGAGAACAGCGCAAGCGAGGCCAGCGCCGTCAAAAGCGTGTAGTCTATACTTAGAAGCTGCCACTTCACCATGCTTGATACACCGGCTACCGTCAGGTTGAAGCCGACGTTGAAAGCTTCCGAGCCGAGGACCATCACGTCCATCAGGAAGCTCAACACGGGGTTGAGGAGCGTATACGTTATCAGGAACAGGCCGAAGATGGATACCATCGGATGGACGACCTTCGACGGCATGATGAACATGCCGAAGTCGCCGTAGTCACGGTTCAGCAGCATTTCCCGGTGCTTGATAAGCGTCTCGAACGTTCCGGCGTACCAGCGGCGTCTCTGCCTGTAGTAATCGGCGAAATTGTCCGGGGCCACCGTGTAAACCTCCCCGTCACGGGCGTGCTTCAGCTTCCTATGCTCCTTCTGCAGCCTGAAACAGATCTCCTGATCCTCCACCCGGGAGTCCGGATCGAAACCGCCTATATCCTCTATATCCTCTCTACGGTAGATGCTGAGCGGTCCCGGCGTAACGTGTATCGAGTTTATCTTCTGGAACAGCTTCCTTGAGAAGACGTTGACGACGTACTCCACCATCTGCACCTTCTGGAGAAGGTTCTCCGGCGACTCCACCTTCATAGCGGAAGCCACCGCCGAGGTATCGTCGTCCATCCTTGATACGACGTTTTTCAGGCTTTTCTCCCTCAAGCGGGAGTCCGCATCCACACAGGCGAACAGCTCCGTACCAGACTCTTCCAGCGCCGTGTTCAGCGCCGCGCCTTTACCCTGGTTCTCCTGGTTGATAAGGGTGATGTCGCCGCGTTCCTCGTACTTTTCCGCGATTTCCCGGGTTCTATCGCTGCTGCCATCGTTGACTACTATTATCTCCAGCCTGTCCTCCGGGTACTCCGCATCTATTATGGAGTCGAGAGTAGTGGAAAGCGTATCCTCTTCGTTGTAGGCCGGTATCGCAACGGTCAGCGACGGCCAGCTATCAGGGTACTCTACTTCCGACCTGACCGTGTCGGACTCGACAAGTATGAGAAACAGGAAGGAGGAGGTATAGATAATAACAGCATACACGACCATTATCAGAAGCTCGATCATTTCCCGGCCCTCCTGGAAAATGTTCTCGGGGAGAACTTTAAGAATTGTCAGCCGTCCTTCATGATTTCCCGGAGAAGAACGGTCGCATAGGCGCCCTTCGGCAGGTCGAACTTGACACCCATCTTGTTCTTCGCCATGTTGAGGTCGTCGTCCTCGATGTCGATTATCTCGAAGTTCCTGAAGTCCGCGAAAGCCCGGCGATAAGAGCCTTCTGAACGGAGCTCGGGGAAGTTCTGGAGCCTGAAGTCTTCCTGCGATACTCCTTCCTCATCGAGGATCTCCTCCACCATGTTGCCCGGACGGTTGTCGCGCAGCTCGGTCTTGTAGCCGACCAGCGGCAGCTCGTAGTCCTCGTCGTACCAGTCGTCCTCTATCAGTCTGGAAAGCACCCGGTTGAAGATCCAGGACTGGTAGGCGTGGATGAAAAGCCTCTGCAGTCCCTCCGGGAGACGCTTGATGGCGCCCTTGTAGTCGCCCTCGTTCTTGGTCAGGTGGTAGAGAAGCGCCTTCTCATACCTGTAATGTTTCGGGAACTTCTCCGCCATATCCTCGACCTGACGGGTCTCCCACAGCTCCTCCCTTACCTTGCGGATCGACTTGTACTCCTCGTCGTACGGCTTCGCGATGTAGGTCCAGACCGCCTCCTCGAAGTCGCCCTTCAGGATGTGCCGACCGACCTGGTGAGTGATGGGGCGTGCGGAGCCGAACCTCTGTCTTCCGAAGTAGTTCGGGAACTTGCCTTCCATCTCGTCGACAATCTTCAGAGTTCTATCCCGTACGTCCTCGACCGGCAGGTTCAGGTTGCGTATGTTTATCTCGAAACGGTTCGCGTCGAGGTTGCCGAGACCTATGTGTCCGTTGCGGCCGACGACTTCAAGGTCGAACTCGTCCGTGAATATCTGGTTGACGTCCTCCTCTGTGACGCCCTCTATGGAGATGTACTGTTCGGTTACGGCGCGCTTGTCCTTGTTGCCCGCGTAGCCGACGCGGTCCTTAGAGATGTGGAGGATGTTCGAAAGAGTGTCTATAGCCTCCATCGTCGTCATGTTCTGCTTCCGGAGCTTGACGATGAGGTGGTCTCCCTCCCCCACATCGTGCGAGGCGATTTCCTCGACTATAAAATCACTGACCTGGTCCTTGATATCGCCTTTTATGCCTGGCGCGTCCGAGTAATACTCCCACTCC
>JBDGSK010000062.1:0-3417 GCA_042217575.1 Candidatus Nanohaloarchaea archaeon
CGCCGCAAATAATCAAAGATCTCGAAATCGAGCACAGAGAAGAGCTTAAAATTCGGCCAGTCAAAAGAGGAGTTGACAAGAACCCGGATAAGGATAAGTAAAAATAAAGTAGATTAGAATTACTTGTTTTGTTCCTTTGAAAGCTTTTCTAGTTCATCTTATGTGTTAAAGCTTGATCTGCTATGGATTTGAACTATTGTCTGGAACAGATTCCAATTCTCTTTACCTCAATAGCTTCTATCTGACTTTAATTATCTCTACGATTTCTCTGAGTTCTTCGACCTGGTAGTCTGGTTCTTCTTCCACCCGGCCGTTCGTCCTGACATGTATGGAGGGTATTCCTGCCTTTCTAGCAGCTCTAATATCATCTGTGGAGTCTCCGACCATAATAGGATTCTCTGCCTGTGTCTCATGTAGTACTTTCTTGATCATCTCCGGGTTCGGCTTTCTTAACTCTATGTATCTCCCTATGTCGTCAAGTCCTGGAGACTTGATCTGCTGGAAGTGGCTTCTTATATCGAACTTTTCAAGCACGAATTCAGTAGCTTGTCTGGGTGCGTTACTGACCACGGATTTGTCGGCCTCTATACTCTCCAGCACTTCCACTACATCGTCGAAGAGGTTGAGTTCCCCGGATTTTATTTTCTCAACTTTTTTCTCTGCTACAGCTTTTTCTATTCTTCTAAGTTCTTCCCTCGTAAGTCCTGTCTCATCTAAAAGCTGTTCGAGGTCTTCTTGGGTCTTGGCTTTAAAGACTTTCTCTGCCTGTTCCCATGTTATCTCTTTACCTATACTTTCAGCTTCCTTAATCCGCATTTCTTCCATCCATTCGAGATCTTCTGTTGAGGAGTCAAGTAGTACGCCGTCCTTGTCGAATATTACGTGGTCATAGCCCATTATCTTTCACCTGATAGGATTTTGGGGCATTGCACCTTTCCTGTCCACAATCTGTCTTGCAGTCTCCATTGCTTTTTTTATTGCTTCTTCATGGGTTTTATCCTGTTTTCTGGATGCGAGGTATGTCGAGGAAAAAGCGTCTCCTGCACCGGTGGTGTCCAGCGGGTCCTTTATCCTATCGACTTCGTATTCTTCATTTTCCTCTCCGTAGGTTCTCACTTTCCACGAATCAGTTATTATAACCTGTTCTACGTCTTTAAGGCCTGGCAGTTCTTCTATGCTAGTCTCCATCCTTTCGTCAAGCACCTGTTTCTCGTAGCTGTTCATGAAGATATAATCCGCTTCATCCAGACAGGCCTCAACGTTCTCAATCTCAAGGGTTTCAGGTTCCGGCCCAGGACAGAATGCTTTTGTCTCTGCCTCGCTTTCTATGAACGGCTCTACGTACTCTCCGAGGCCCGATGTGAGGTATATGAGGTCGAAGGTTCCCCATGTCTCGAGTTCTGCTCTGCTGTAGTTGCCGGGAAAGTACTCTCTGGTTTCCTCTCCCTCCTTCTCGAGATAAACCTCCGTGACAGGGGAAGAGGCCTCTGTATCTACTGTTCTGGAGAAGTCAAGGGGCTGGATCTGGGGAAAGTCCTTCCCCATGGTGCCTGATATCTCTGTGTCGAATCCTCTGTGGTCCAGCCACATGCCCGAGTTGAAAGCTGTTCCTCCAGGCACTGTCGCGATCGGTTCGCCGTCCAGGTCATAGTAATTGTCCAGAGCCATCTGGCCGATGACCAAGGCCTCCATCTTTCCCTTTTCTGTATCGGGTGAGTCCTCCGACGGATTTACTCTGCCAGTTGAGATCTGATCTCACCTAGGGTAAGTTCCTGTTCCGATCGGGCGTTATGCTGGTGGATGGATTCATCGCTCCACGCAACAAGCTCGACGCCTGTACTGTCAGGTAGCTCCGTGAACCTTTCTTTCAGGCCTCGGGCCATGAAACGTATCCCGTCCTCCGTCATGCTCGGACCTTCGTGTGCGGCACTAACGATGTGGTCCTCATCTGTCCTCTTCAACGTGTTGAACACCCTGGAGCTCATCGACTGGTGTGCGATCTCTACCAATTCCGTGAAATCTATTTCTCCAAGGTCTTCGCCGGAGAGGACTACCTTACAGTCGGAACACTGGGAATGCGTCATCTGAGGCACTTCTTCCACGAACTGTTCTGCCTGTTCCTCGCTGACTCCGAGTTCCCTGAGCATGGCTTTCGCCTCTTCGTCCGAGGCTCCCTGTGTGCAGGGACAGGCCATCATTCCCGGTGCCTTGACTCCGATCTCCTTCAGCTGCTCGTTTTCTCCTTCGACTCCTCTGCCGTTGATGTGTATAGTTTCTTCGTTCTGCAGTTTGCTTTCAGGAGTGTCCTCGGAGAGGATGTACTTGGCTTCCATCCTGATCTCCGCCCTTGTCGTGTAATCATGTTTTGTGAAGAGATGTTCAGCGACCTTTTTACACAGATTGTCGACTGTATACTCTGGATCTTCCTTCGCCTCTTCGAGAACCTCATTCAGTGCTACTATGTTTCTGCTCATGTCTACGCCACGCCTCTTGGCAGGCAGATCGACATAGATTTCGAACTCCGCGGACAGAAGCAGATCGTCTCCATCCTCTTGGGCAATCCTGACAATCTTCTCGACCTCAGAATAACCCGCTTTCTGTACTCTGATTTTTACCTCTGGTTTGTTAGAATGCACATCTGGATCTTCACGTTCTGTCATCTAAAACTTCAACCCTCTGTTAAGTTAAGTTAACTTAACTATTAAATAAGTTCTCTGTACGACATCTCTTCGACAGAACTTGCTTTCCAGACTCAGAAAGCGCCTAAAAATATATTTAGAAGTACTTAAGAAAAATTGACTTAACCTTTTTAATGTTTAATACCTAATATCAAATCCTATAAACAGTTTCTAGGTAGAAGCTATGAAGACCGAAAGAAAAGACAGAGAATCTCTATGTAAAAAGGCCGAAGAAGTCATTCGAAATGAGGCCAGGTACCGGAAGGAAGACGATGAGCTACGAGTCGGAGTCGAAACAGAGTACTTCATAATAGATTCTCGGACGAGACCTCTGGATAGGGAGAGGAGAAACAGTATTGCTGAAAAGTTCAATTTCGCAAGAAAGGAACTCGGTGAGTTCACGATAGAATTGTTGACAGAGCGCAGCTATCTCGACGGGCTCAGAGAGCTGTCAGAATCGATAAAATCTAGGGAGCAAAAAGTCAGAAAAAAAATTAGTGAAGACCTTCAGCTCATTAGAAATGGTGTTCAGCCCTTCACCGATCCCGAAGACGTCGATATAACGTTGGATAAGGGTTTCGAAAGCTGCATGATGAACTACAGTCTCGAGGAAGAGAGATATGTGGGCAAAAATACTGAAGTATCTCTTGCAAGCCCGAAGGCAACAGGTCTTATCTGCGCCATCCACACCAACTTGGAGGCGAAAGGCTTTGAAGACGCAGTGAGGAAGGCCAACTAC
>JBDGSK010000062.1:3427-6310 GCA_042217575.1 Candidatus Nanohaloarchaea archaeon
ATATGATCTCCCCGTACATTTCAGCTATCTCAGGTAACGCAAGGTTCCTTGGAGGCAAGGATACAGGTCTCTCCGATCTCAGGATGATTCTCTGGAACCAGTCACATAATTCAGAGGGAAAGATAGGAGTTCTCGACAGTTACTATGACAGCATGGAGGACTACCTCTCAAGAGTTGTCAGCCAGGAGTTCATACCTGGAGAGAAAAAAGGAGATCTTGAGAGAGCAGTCTCCAACTTCTGGAAGGACTCAAGGATAAAAGTAGTTGAGGAGGACTTGGTGGTTGAATCAAGAATATCTTCAGTCCAGCCGACACCAGAGGAGGACGTCGCAGTCCACGGTTTCTACATTGGAAGACTTCACTATGCACTGCAGAACAACGAAGAACTGATGGAGATCTGGAAAGTGAATGAAAACAGAAAAAACGCTTTGAGGGATGGCCTCGACGCCGACCTCCACGCCCCTGAAGGTGGGAAGAAGAAAGCTTCCAAACTACTACTTGAAGAGATCGATAAGGCCAGGAATGGCCTCGAAGCTCTGGATGTGGATCCGGAAGGATTTCTCAGGATTCTGGAGAACAGGGCAAGAAAGGGTCTGACTCCCTCGGACAGGAAAGCTGATAAGGTAGAAAAAGAAGGTTCCGGAAGGAAAGTTATTTATGAGGCGATCAAGCATCTTTCAGGTGTTCAGCGATGAACGACAGGGACCTACATCCTATAAAGCAGAGCATACTGAAGAAGCTGGGTTACAGGAACTCTGAGATATTCTCCGAGCTACAGGAAGGTGAATCCAGCAGCAAGGTATCTTTTCACCTTAAAAAGCTGAGAGATCAGGGCCTGATCAGGAAGAAAGGAGACAGGTACGAGACTACCTCACTAGGAAAAGAATACCTCGCATATCTTGAATCCAAGAAAGAAGATCAATCGATAGTCCTCAACCATCTGCTCATCTACTCCAACGGAGAGATATATCTAGACCGGAGAAGTGACCCGATAGATCCTTTCGAAGGAGTTTACAGAGGCATAGTAGAAAGAGAGGACAAAGGAACTTCGATGGAAGAAATCGCAAGAGAGAAGTTCAACGAAAGATTCGATGAAGATATCAAAGGCCTAAGAGTCGCCGGAGTGCTTGAGAATAGGTTCGAATCCGACAAAGGCTTCTCACAGAACTATATATCTTTCTTCACACAGATCAAAGCCGAAATACAGGAAGAAGAGAACCTTTACCTCATAAAAGATGTAGACGGTATGGAAACTCTCCCAGGTTACCCTAAGATAATACGGAGAGTAAGGAACTGGGAGAAAGAAAAATTCATCGGTGAATGGAAAATAAAAGAATTGGAGAAAGGCGAACTGAAACTTGAGAAGCTCAGCTTCTAACCATCGACTTTCTCGATAGCCTCTAGAGCCATCTTCCTTGTATCAGGATCGAAATCTCCATTCCTGATATCATCCTCAGAGTACCAATCCCATTCATCCGCAGGGACCTCGTCCTCTTCAGGACTAATATCTCTTGAACTAACCTCTGCGTAGTAGATCATATCAATATGCTGGTGTATAACTTCCTCTTCAGTCGAATCCACGTCGTACAGGATGAAATGCTCCGGCTCAGGGATAGGCCTTCCGCCGGGAACCTCAATATTAGACCTTTCATCAACGATTTCGGGTTCAAGTCCTATTTCCTCCCTCACTTCTCTCATGCCGGAGGTATGTGGTAGTTCATCTCTCTCGATGTGGCCTCCAGGAGGAAGGTAGATGCCCAGCTTTGGATGATAATGCAGCGCAACAGCGCCATCGTTCACTACAAAAACCTTTGTTGTGAAATGCCTCGTAGTCTCCATATAATATCATGGAAAATTCAGTATTAACAAACTAATCCGTTTAATTCAGTGATAGGACTAGAAAACTATAAGGAAGTTTCTGAACTGCGGAAGGTAGAATCTGTAAAGAAAATTTTCTTTAGTATTTAATTTAGAATGAATATTGGTGCTTAGCTGATGCAGGCAATTCTAATAGATTCAAAATAATCGGTTTCTGATACTTAGTAACCCTTGTTCAAATAACTGATATGGACCGGCCCTAGCTCGAAACCTATATTTACTGCGCTTCCTCTTGTCTAATTATTAGAGCTTAAGTTTTAAGTATTCTTGGCGACACATAAAGCTTCATGGCTCAAACCAATTACCAAGCTTCGAATACTCGAACTCTTTTCCAAGGCTCCGACGGCTACTATAAAATCAGGGTTCCTCCGTCCATAGTGGATGTTATGGGTTGGGAACCGGGCGAGAAAATACACTTCAACTTCCTCAGCTCGGGACCAAACGCAGGAAATCTAAGACTGGAAAAGGATGGTGATAAGACAGAGTAAGGGAGAGTTCTAGTATCTGTATACAGGTATACTGAGGAAACTCTTTGATATCAATTACTTTTTATCTTCTGTATTTTCCATGTAATCGACTGCTGTCTCCACATCTTCAACGGTAATGTTTGGATACTGGTCTGCTATTTCTTCCAGAGTCATTTCTTTCAGGGTGTATAGTTCGTAGAGTGTTTCTGCTCCTACTCTTGTATCCTTGACTCTGGGTTTGCCATGAAGCGTGTCCTCTGTGGAGACAATTTTAGGCATAATTAGTGGTTACCTCTGAGCTTTCTTATTTCTTTTACCGAATCTATTTCTAGGTCAGAAAATCTTCCGGCTAATACATCTCCTAATTCTCTTTCAGTATCGCTTTTTCTGGTAAACTCTGCTATTTCCTTGAGGTAGATTGGCATTTTGACACCCAATTTTACTTGTTGTTGATTTTTTCTAGGAATTTGTTGGGGTTGTGGATCGGTATTTCTCGGTGTTTTTCTATTTGTAGGAGGTGTGAGTCGCCTGATACTAT
>JBDGSK010000063.1:0-6739 GCA_042217575.1 Candidatus Nanohaloarchaea archaeon
AGGGGAGCGAGGACCGACATGCTCCTACCCAGTGCAGAGTCACATTTCAAATCTCCGCCGGATGGGAATCCCTTTCACCGTATCCACGACCTGTTAAATCGGGTATAGAAAGGTCGTATAGTGCCGAATGTTTATCTCCTGATTCTACAGGTTCAGGATTGTAGTCTTCTTTTTCCTGTTTTCTCTTCTTTCGCTCTTTTTCTGCCTCTAAAACATGGTCTTGGAAAACCTGTGGCAGTTCTTCAAATGTAATCTTTGAAATCTCCTTATCGTTATCCAGTGTGTAAAATCCTTTATGCGGATCGTTCAACACCTTTTGCTTCTGTAATTCAGTGATTTCCTCTTCTTTTACTTTCTCAGTTAATTCTTCTTCAGTACAGGGTACGTGGCTTCCCGGGGCTACTACGTATTGGTCGCTGCTTCTAATCTCTCCTTTACCGGTAGGAATGTTCATCGGTAATCGGTTATCGCCGGGTTCTGCCCAGTAAAAGGCGTGTGTACCTGTCAGGCTTCTGCTTCTGATCTTTAATGTTGGTTTAAGCTGGTCTTCGATACTTGGGTCATCTATATCTACTAGGATTAGCCGGTCATCGGGTTTTCCTGCTATTCCTACGTTGCCATATACTTCTTTCAGCCTGTTGAATGCTTGAGGGGCTGTTATTCTTTGACTTGGGTGTTTCCAGCTTGTGTTTTTTGGTACGCCCGGGTCTTTCCCGTTTTTTCTGACTGGGAACAGCCAAGGCCTGTAATTTTCCGGTGTATAAGGTCCGTACATAAGTTTCTGTATAAATGCACGGAATTGTCCTGGACGTGTTTTCACTGACGTACACCTCTTCTTTTACTTGAATCTGTATCACATTTAGGGCATTTTTCAGGCCAATTATACGTTATGTGGTATTCGCTTTTGCATTTGTGGCATTTTAGAATTCTCATCTCTCTACACCTTCTTTAATTTCTTTTTCGATGGTTTCAGCTGCTTTCAGAGTTTCCTTTTTCTCTGTTTGATGTTTAATTCGTTGTAGAAGTTGCAGAGTGGTTTTTTCGGCCGCTCTTAGATTAATGCCAGGACGAGTCTTTAAACCTTGGTTAACTAGTCGGCGTATGATAGAAGCTTTTGACTCGCCAAGTGACTTTTCCAGATCTTCAATTTCGTTTAGAGTAGATTTTTGGAAACGGACACTGGTAAGATGTAAGGTGTCCGATTCGTTGGATATAAATCCGTAGTTACCTAAACCGTCTTTGGGTCCGGGGCTACCCGGGCCACTTTTTGCGCCTTCTGTCATTTTAGTATCGTTTTTTTATGCTTGTACTGTGTTTTCGACCTGTTTTTCGAAGTATTGGATTTTCTTATGTAGTGCTTTATCGATTGAATCAAATTCCAAAAGTTTAGGCGAATTTTCAGACATTTTAGGCATCCACCTTGTAGGAACGGATTAGATGTCGTATAGCCTCGGCTATACTTGTAAATTTATCTTTTTTAACCGCTGTTTCCAGTTTCTGTTTCTCTTTTTCTGGCAGGTTGAATGTGAATCGTTCCATAATATGTTACCCTTTTATCGCTCTTGTTGTAGTCTTCTGTGAATACATATATGAGGTAGACTTTTTAAATCCTTGGTACGTATACACATATAGTACACGAGCTGAATACATATGACAAGAGATTACAGAAAAGAAGCCTTCAACTCAGAAATCGGATACAAAATAGCCAGGTTAATTGCTGATAGAAGCACCGCTGAAAAAATAAATCCTCAAGACTACAAAGATGCTGATAAAGGGCTATACCCCTCGGCAATAAATCAGGAAGTTGATGCAGCCTACTCAACTGTAAGAAACTATCTAACAGGTCTTAAAGAATTAGGGATTATTAATGAAGGAGAAAAAGTAGGTAGAAGACAATTTTACGAATTTGATCGAGGAGGAACAAGGAAACTCTGGATTGCTTTCTTGCTTCATTATTCAGAGAAATTTTTACTTAATCGAATTATAGTGACTGAAGAATTGGAAGATAAATATCCTGTAAAAGAAGTTGAGGGATTAATACCTGAATCAGATCTTCCTTACTATTCTGATCTAGATGATATTAATGAACAGGTTAAGGCTGATTCAGCCAGAGAGATTCCGACATTGTATGAAAATAATGAGGGACTTGGTATCTTCCTTGATACTTGGATAGATACTTATCTCATGGATATTGAGGAAAGCACGTTTAGGAAAATGTTTTTAGATGATATGTGGAGTGCATTTGAGAGGAAGATGATTATTGATAGGATGAGCTCAAAAGATAAAGAAGATATTGTGGAAGACAAGCTGGACGATATTGCGGATATAGAGCAGGCTATGGGTCAACTGAAGAAGAATAGTTTTCCTGAACCGTTGCTTCCAGTTTATGAGGTTTTAGAATTGATAAAAGGTGAAACTCAGTCGCTATATCTTAATGATGCATTGAATAGTGTATGGTTAGTTACTCTTTCTAATGACGACTAGTCTTTTTTCTTTAGTTTCAGTGTGTCGCTGTTTTCTACAGACCAGTCGAGTTCGTCACCTTTCTCCCACCCCATCGCCTTTCTAAGTTCCTGGGGAATAGTTGCCACGTATTGAGATTCTCCTAATTGAGTAAGCTTTACCATAAGGGTTTTAACAAGGGTAATCCTATATAAAAGTAGAGAATACATACACCGATAGACACTCTGATTCGTATAATACCGGGTCTGCGTGTCCCCCGCAAACTTAACTTTTTAACCTCAGATCAGCTTCTAAACATAATTATCTCCAGGAAATTTCTTGAGTTGTTAATTATTCAAGCTAGCCTAAGATTATCACTAATTTTTAAACCCCTACAAGTGGCTTCAAAGGCGAGGAATGAGGATCTTGAAACCGTGGGTCTAGATGACGTATGAAGTAAGGATAGATGTAGATGCTGCTGATTTTCTCAATTTTAAGGATGAGAAGATGCATTCCATAATCAGAGATAATCTGGGTAAGTTAAAGGATGAACCATACCCGTCACCTCAAGCTCAGTCTGATGACCGGGAGAAAGTAACGGTTAATGGCGAAGAAGTATACAGAAGTTATTTTTTAATTTTTTAGTAACAAATAATCTATATGGAGGTAAAGTCAGGAGAAGCAGTTTTGGAGTTAAACAGTCCTCAGCAAATTTATGATGAATTAAAGAATTCTGATTTTGCTGCTTCTAGAATACCTGAATTAGAATTTACTGAAGGAGAGGAAGCCTCTGTAGAAATAGATTTAATTCCTGGAGAGGATAAAGAAGCATCTTTCGAGCCCGAAATAGATAGATATACAGTAAAGGGAGATTTAGATGACCTAGAAATAACACAGTTAACCTATTTAATTTTCAGTGCTGCTGAAAGAGAAAGAGAAAAACAGGGGAATTACACATTTCACGGCTCTGGTGTATCCTCTGATAAAGGTGTCTTGTTTCTTGGACATCCTAACTCAGGAAAAACTGCATCTTCATTGACTATGGCTTTGGATTTCGATTACGATTTTGTAGGAGATGACAGAGTAATGGTAAATGATAATGGAGAGATAATAGGAGGAAACAAATTAGTTCCACTTAATCATTATAATTTCGAGTCACTAGGTCTCGAAGAATATGGTTTTACTAAACCTCCAAAAGGAGAAGAAAAATGTGTGGAAAGAAGCCGATTTGGAAATCCATCTCAAGCAGAAATCGACTTGATAGCCTTTCCGGAAATACTACAAAAAGATGAACTTGAAGTCCGGGAAATGAGCGATAAAGAAGCTACTTTCCGCCTATTTCAAGATGTTTCACCTACGGCCAGAACCTCAGGATACGTTCTGTTAGACTGGGATCAGCCCTATCCTTCTTTCGATTCAGAAGATATAGCGCAACTCCGATACGACAATATGAAAACCTTAGCAAAGGATACCGATCTGGTTGAGCTATATGGAACATTAGAAGATATTACTTCATGGGTAGATCAACAATATTGATCAACAATCTCTTTCAACTGATCCAAGCTCTTAATCTTATGATCTGGCTCCATCCCTTCACTAATTTCTTCTCTACCATTTTCAATAAGGACTGTTTTCATTCCTAACTCTTTAGCCATCATATCTTCATCTCTTCTGTCTCCAACCATCAGACATTCTTCAGGGTTAAAACCAGTACTATCTAAGAAAATTCTAAATGGTTCTAAAGTTGATTTTTCTGCCTCGACATCAGTAGAATAAATTACTTCCACAAATTTCTCTTTATCTACTTCAAGTTTCTCCAAAGCACTTTCTAACAAAAGCTGATTAGCGTTCGAAATTATACCTACATCGATATCTTTTCTTAAGCAGCAATCTATTATTTCATTAGCACCCTCTTTTGTGATCCTATTCTTCACTCTCTCCTTCCAAAATATCTTATCCAGCTTCTTTGCATCCTCCTCATTATAATCAATTCCAAGCTCCTCAAACACCATTTCCATGAATGGCCCATATTCTAGTCTCCTGTAGTCTCCTGCATATTTTTCCTCAAACCTAGGAGAAATAGTCCTAATAGCTTGATTGTAATCCTCCCGAGAAACTTCATAACCAAGGTCTCTGAGTTTTTGGTACCTGACTTCAGAAGAATGTTGAACACTCTTGCCATCTTCAAAAAGAGTATTACCTAAATCGAAAATAACGCATTTTAGTCTAGACATATTATTTATACATTGAATTAAAAATAAGAAGTTAAGGCCATAAAACGGGAGAAAATCTTTCTAGAACCTGAGAAGCATCTTCATGTACTTCATTCAGCCCTTCTTCAGCCTCTTCTAGCAATTCTTCGCCATGCATTATAGAGTCTACATAAGCATTGTTTTCTTTCAATAAATTAATCGCCTTTTCAGCTTCATCGATGTTTTCACTAGGAAAATTATCTTTGAACCTGTCTCTATCTTCCACATTCATGTTATTCCATCCGATAAGCATAGGTATCGTTGGATATCCATTAAGGAAATCTGAGTAGTCTCTATGATTATCTTTATCATTCTCAGCAATTTCCTCTAGATCGTTTGATATTTGCCATGCTGTACCCTTTTTAAGCCCATATTCTTCCAAAGTAGCTATCTCTTCAGTTTCAAGTCCGGCAAGAACACCAAGAGCTCTTAAACTACCTGTTCCAATGGCCGTTTTAGACTGGCATATACTGTACAGATCATCGCGCGATACTTCATCGATAGAGCTATCTTTAATCTCCTTCTCTTTAAACCAGCTCTGATATGTGTTTTCAAAGCCTTCTGTAACTGCTTTATGTGCTTCGTTATTTAGGTTAGACATCATTAGGTGTAGATCCTCTTGCACCATACCGGCCGCAAGAAGTGCTTCGTCAATTCCAAATTCCTTCCAAGCAGAATTTCTGCCATATCTTACTTCATCATTATCAATTATGTCGTCTACTACTAGGGTGTTTCCGGCTCCCAGTTCTGCTGCACCTGCAAGTACATATGCTTGTTCTTCAGGCACATCTAGCTTATCAGCTAACCTGTATAGTGCCGTGGAAAGTTCTCCTGGAGTTCTTGATTCTTGAGTGTAGAAGAAAGGTTCTTCATAGTCTGATGAGGGAAATAAATCTTCTACAAAGGGTTTAATCTGCTCGTTGTAAAAACGAGCGTTCTCATCTCTCACATCATCATATACGGATTGATTTTGGAACCCTCTGAAGATATCATCCCTTTCACTCATAAGCTACATTTAGGTCAAAAATTTTTTATTATTTAGTAGTAAATAATTAAATGTAGCTCAAATGCCAACTGATTCCGAGTTAATTGGAGCTCTGCAAAATGACTCTATTGAAGAAGTAGATTTACTCTTTGATAGACACAGGAAGGAAACTTTTGATGAAAACTCTTTTCATGGGGTAATGCCTGCAGCGGGAGAAGGAAGCCGGATGAGGGAAGTTACTGGAGGAGAGCCTAAGGAATTATTAGAGGTAGGTGGTCAACCGATGATCCGAAATTCGTTAGAGCCATTTCTGAACTATGAAGACGAAGTAAATCTAAATGTAGTAGTGAGACCGGGTAAAGAAGATATTATAGATTATCTCGGAGGTATCGATGAAGAGGGCTTGAATATTTCATTTTCTATTATAAGAAATACCCAAGGTATGGCAGACTCCTTAACAGCTACTGAGAATATCGTCAATGATTCTTTTGGTTTAATATTGCCAGATTCTTACTTTGAAAAGAGAGAATTTATGGATGGTCTATTGGGCTACCACAAATCAAATTCGGCATCAGCAACACTAGGGTGTACAAGAAAAGAGGACGTATATTATGGAGCCCTAGAGGTCCAGAACCCGGAAAATAACGCAGGGAACGTTTTAGATATTCCTGCAGATCCTGAAGAGGCCAATTCAGATTTAATAGTGGCGGGCACTATGATATTAGAGCCTGAAATTTATGAAGAAATAGAAAAAATGATGCAAAGAGACGAAGTTAGAGCTGGCGAGTATAGATTATCTACAGCACTAAACAATTTAGATGAAGTCCACTATCACTGTATTGACTGCGGACAATGGTATGACGTAGGCACTCCGGAACGTTTAGAGAAAGCTAGAAAGGTTGAGTAAAAATTAGTCTTATCCTCCTTCTTACTTTCTATCGATTTCCGCCTCACAAAAGAATCTAATTAAATTTTTAACCTCCCACTTAATTTTCCAACCTGGAGTATCAAATAAGTATTTAAAAGTTTAATAGAAACCTTAGACAAGGTTAAAGCCTTA